>JBGTXC010000233.1:0-3957 GCA_041937835.1 Alteromonadaceae bacterium
CAAACGATAATAATCCCCTTGGCCACCTGCTCTCAGTACCGGAGCGGCTAAATCCGTGCTAAACACACCATCGACCACTAACGCGTCATCAATGTGAACGGCAACCACCTCGCCAAATACCATGGTAGTGCCTGTATTATCGCCATCATGCCCAAGTAAAGGCACAATTTGGCTTACGCGGCATTCAAACACCACTTTGGCACGCTTAACGAAAGGTGCGTTTACAATGCGCGCTTTGGCTTTTTCAAGGCTCGCTAAAGCGAACTCGTCCACCCCGTATGCCACTGCCGCACTTGAGGTGTTCATGGCTTCCACTAAGGTGGTATCTACTAAATTCCAGCAAAACTCCCCTGTGGCTTTAACGTTTTTTAGGGTGTCTTTATCCCCAGTGCTAGCAAAACCTATGATGGGCGGGGTGTAATTAAAGGCGTTAAAAAAACTGTAGGGTGCAAGGTTTGCCTCACCATCAGCGTTTTGGCTTGAAATCCAGCCTATTGGTCTTGGCGCTATGATGGCGTTAAAGGGGTTGTGTTTAAGTGGGTGCCCGTCTTTTGGCTCATAAAAAATGCGTGCCATTAACTTGCCTTAGCCACAACGTGAGACTCTGACCATTCGCGCAGTGCTTCTAAAATATTGAGCGCCGAGCGGCCAAACTCCGTCAATTCATAGGTCACCGCAATTGGGCGCTCGCTCAGCACTTTACGGGTGACAATACCGTGCCCTTCAAGCTCTTTTAAACGCTGATCGACCATCTTTTTGCTGGCGCCACCTAATTGACGCGCTAAATCATTAAACCGCACCGGTTCATCTTTCAAATGGTACATGATGGAGCCCGTCCATTTACCACCAATAATGCGCATTCCACGCTCTATGGCACAGGGCTCGGTGCATTCGTTTAACACTATTTTTCGGCCGTTTTCAGCCACTTTCACTTCGCTATTCATAAATTTAACCCGCCAAAGCGTTAGGCTACTAAAAGTTAACTGGTTACAGTTTATTCCAAGTTACCAAAGTACACCACCTTAAATGTGCTAACAGCATAGGAGAATGTAAAGCTAAGACGGAGCGGCATGATTCATATCAATCACATTTGATGTGATGCAAGGCATTAAGGTGGATGCATTTTTTACTTAAAGTGCTGGGCTTATTTGAGAAAACAAAAGTTACTGATGCTGGCAATAAGCGTACTAATCAATCGCCTCTCGACGCACATTTCATCTACTATCTGGGATACAACTCAACCAAAGGTGAGAGTATAAGTAAGCTTAAAGCGAGTATGCCCGCACTTAATAACCAAACTGATACTTTGAAGAAAATTAAGGTAAGTCTATCACCAGGATTTTTAATGATCTGGAGACTTATAACGATCATAAACAGTGACATTATAAAGGTAAAAGAAACCATGGTTGTCCCCAAGGTTATTCCACCAATAGAGTCGTAACCATAAAACTTTCGCCAATCTTTAACTAGGCGAGAAAGCACTTCACCAATTGCCATAACTTGTATGATTGAACAGAACATAAATACAATGGCTACTAGCCGGATAAATATTTTCATCACGCTTTTGCGCCACCGCTTAATTTTGGCACTTTAAAAGCCATTCCAATATTTTATTGAATTATTAAGACTATCTTAAGCTCACCTAACCACACAACCGATAAAAAACACCTTAGTAAACAGCCACAAGGCGGTAACCCCTTTAGGGAAGAGATACCACCAAAGCAACCCTCCTGTTGATTACCTTCAATACATAAAAGAAGATTTGTTGAGCAAAACCTTGTGTTTATTTTAAACGTCACCTATTGTTAATGTACCAGTTGAAGTGATGGTATATACGGAACAACTGGTACATGTTCAACAAGCCTATTTTTGGATTTTTATGATCACCATTGACATTAATGCCGCTACACCGCTGTTTCAGCAGTTAGTGCTGCAAATAAAAGGGGTCATTAAGGAGGGTAAGTTAGCGCCGGGGGCACCGCTTCCTGCGATTCGTCAGCTTGCCGATGATCTCGACATTAACGCTAAAACTGTTGCTAAGGCTTACAAGCTATTAGAGCGGGATGGCGTGATTGAAAGTAAGGGCTACCGAGGTACCTATGTGCACAGTGATGCGTTAGCAAAAGTCGATTTCGATTTGTCTCCCATTATTATTGAGGAGCTTGCCAGCTGCATCCACAGCCTAAAAAGCCGCGGCGCCACAGATACTGAGTTAAGAAACACCTTTAACCAATTACTAAGCGGCGAGTTGCAAAGTAACCTGCCCCTTCAAGGAGGAACACATGTGGGAACCTAATCTAAGTGTTTATCTAAGCTCGCTTATCCAAGTAGTGGTTACTATGGTGATTGTGCCAAGATTAATTGTGCGCAACCTACAACTGAGCTTACCCAGCTTTACCCACTCATACGATGACAACGCCCGCGATGTGCTGAGCAAAGCACTTAACCATGTGCTTAAACAGTTTAAGTTTATTTGTAATGCCTGTGCTTTATTGGGCATGCTCATCGTTTTAGATGCTTGGTATCACGGCACTGAATTATTACGCTGGGATAACCAATCTGGCATTGTGTTCCTTTCCATGCTTGCCATTGTGGGGATAGTGCAATTGACTATGGGCTTAAAAGCTGTACGCCGTTTATCATTAGCGCTTTATAAAGGCATTCGTAGCGCAAGCCTTAATGCCATGCCGTGGAAAGGATACTTTTCAAAGCCACTTGTGCTAGCGGTTGGTATATTACAACTGACCTTGATTGGCTCTGTGCTCTATTTCATGGCTAACCCCTTCCCAGGTTTTGCGGGTGCAGCAAACTTTATTGGGCTTAGCGTGTTAGATGGTATTTTTATCATCAGTATTTATTTACAGGTTACTCGCAGCAAGTGGCCTGCTGGTATCAGCGAAGCGCAAAAACACACTAGTAAGGAGCGCGGCGTGACCATTGCCCTTTTTGTGTGGTCCATGGCAAGCCTGTATTTATGCATTAGCTTTTGGCTTTCTGCGATGAACTTAAAAGACATTGGCCTTATCAGCCAAAGCATTTATATGATGTTGTTACTTCTGCTAGGCAGCCAATTCTTCCAACTGCCAAAAACCCACTCTGAGTAAGGTGGTAAACCCTCAAATTACGCTCTTCGTACATAGAAGTAGAAACACAAAAAGCAGCTCACAAGCTGCTTTTTTACTATTAATAGCGTTTATAGCATTGCCCGATTGCAATAGGTCGCCTTTTCAAAGTCACTGATATTCATAGCAATATTTTGCACATCAGGAAATAAATTAGTCAGTAGCGTCACTACGTGATGAGACAACTGCGCCTTTTGCTCTGTGCTTCGCCCTTGCATGATATGAGCAAAAACATGAATGAAGCTCGCCTTGGTATTTCCTACTGAGTACGTTTTAAAAGGGTTTAACCTAACTTTAATGTCATTTTCTTCAAACAAGCCCGAAGCGCTTGCTGCAATATGAATCTGTTGAATAATAAACTCTTCATCATGATGGTTAAGCACGTCTTCGGAGCAGTCCATTACAAAATGTGGCATGACTAGTTTCCTTTATTTGGTTGTTATTGACACACAGTCATCGGGTTTTGCGGCTATTAATAATGAAAGGTCACAGCCCTTTACAATGCCTTTACTATGCTAGCTAACCAATAAGCAATATTAAGTCGCTACGATAACACACCGAGTTTGAATTAAAATTTCACACAAAAAAGCAGCTTAGTAGCTGCTTTTTGAATCTTAGTTTAGTTAAGGCAGTACCTTAGCTATATAAGTTTTGTGGTACGCGTAGTACGCGAATATGCACTGTCACTTCTTCACGGTCGTGATAAAGGTGCTTGGCTTTTAGCTCAAACTTAACGCCGTATTGCGATAGCTCTTCACGGATCATGTCGAGGTTTTCGTACACACAATCAAAGCGTTTTTTCATTGGCAGCTTTAAGTTAAAGATGATTTCTTTA
>JBGTXC010000234.1:0-3957 GCA_041937835.1 Alteromonadaceae bacterium
CGGAATTGCTGGAAGCTCTCGCCCGATGCTTCAATGGAACGGCGCATATCCGCTAAAGTGGCACCTTGTTCACTTGCCATCGCAGCAAGGGTTTGGTCTAACTGAGCATCAGAAATTTTAAGGCCCATGCGCTCACCCATTTGCAACAACAAGGTTTGGTTGATGAGCTTTTCAATCGCTTGAATGGTCAATGCTTTGTCTGACGGCAAGGTTTGTGACTGCTCAGCCGCTTGTGATTTTACGCGGTTAACAATGACATCCACTTCGCTTTGTAACACCACGTCTTGGTTAACAATGGCAACCACGCGGTCAATTTCTTTTGGCTCGGCCAGCGCACCTGCGCTTAATCCCAATGCAAGGACGCTTGCTAAAACGCCTTGGGTAAATACATGCTTTAAATTCATATTGTTCTAATACTAGTTATTTAAGAAATACGGTCTGCGGTATCCAAAGATACCTTGCTCCAATACTCGTGATACGTCGTAGCGCTTTTTCCCGCCTAATCCTTTTAGTATAAAGTTTAGGCGAATACTTGAGTCAAATACGGCGTCATCGTTGCCGGTAATGGGGCGCGTTAAATCGGTTTCAATGCGGCGTTGCCCGGTTAGGCGCAAGGCCCAACAACAGGATTCATATTGCACGCCGGCAAACACTTCCACACTGCGCTTTTCGGCTAAGTCTCTGTGATAACTTGAGACCCACTGCCAACGCGCGTTAATTGGCCAGCTTGCAAAAAGGCCCACTTGTTCAATCTCGTTACCTGAGACATCGTCAGCGTATCTATGGTTCAATTGTACTAACTGATTATTATCGCCTTTGTAATCCAAGGTCACATGAGACTGGATTAGGTTTTTGGCTTCCATATCGTATTGGATCCCAGCTGAGAGATACCAACGTTTGTGCCAATGTAACATAGCCTCACTGGCAAACAAGGCATTATAGCTTGCGGTGTCGGCCAATACGTTTTGCGATTCAGGCTTAGCATCATCCGTGAGATAAAAAATCTGCCCCACGCTTAAGTTAAACACTTCTTCATTGCTTTGGTTATAAAGGCGTGTGGTGGCACCTAAAGTAAACTGGTTGGCGTTAGCGATGCGGTCCACTGACGAAAACCTGCGCTCGCGAAATAGCCCGAAAAAGTCGTCTTGCAGTTTAGTGGTGTCATACAGGCCAATCTGGCTTTGGTCGCGTTTTGGGGTGTACAAATACTGTAATTGTGGCTCAAGGGTTTGAATGCCGTCATCAATAAAAATGCTGGTTGGGCGTTCAAACTCTAATTTACCGTGCAGGCGTACTGAAGGCATAGTGCGGCTGACTTGTTCAGCAAAACCAGTGCCATTTAGGTCGCCTTCTTGCTGGTAGCGGGTGTGCAATAAACTGAATTTAGAACTAATCGCCCACGCTGTGTCTTTTAAATTAAACTGCACATTGGGCTCAAGGTGTAAACGTGATGCGCGGTCAATCACAGCATCTGAGTTTACAAAGTGGCTTAGCTCGCCTTCCATGCGCCAATCAAGCCCGCCCCATTGGTAGGGTGCATGCTGGCTAAACGCCACTTGAGGAAAGGCAGTGTATGAATCTTTGTGATCCCCAAGTACTTCAAAGTTTTGTACTTGGATGTCCGTTTGAAAGCGCTCACCAAAGTGGCTGATTGCCAAAGTACGGGCAAGGTGGGTGTCTGTTTCGTTGGCGTAATCAGAGTTTAAATCTGTTAGGTAGTTATCATCGCTGACGTTGGTGATATCCACATAAGCACGCCAGTTTTCAGATAAATAGCTTTTTTGTTGCCACTGGATTAAGTAGCGTTCATCTAATTCTGGGTGCGTGTCGTCTTTGGTGAGTAGTTCCGCAGCCACCATGCCTTGATGCTGCTCAGTGAGGTAGCGGAATTGCCCTTTCATTTGTAAGCCCACTCGCGTCATTAAACGCGGAGTGACGAGGGCATCATAATTTGGCGCTAAATTCAGGTAGTAAGGTGTGGCAATATCAAGGCCATAGCGACTTGAGCTGGAAAACACAGGGTCAACAAACCCTGATTTACGGGTATCATCCAATGGGAAAGTAAAATACGGCAGGTAAATAACTGGGGTGTCGAGCACCTCTAATACCATGCCATAGGTTTCGCCCCAGCCCTTTTCTTGCGAAAGAATAATTTCGTCCGCTTTAATGCGCCACACTTCATCCCCTTCAGGGCAGGTGGTGTAGCTGGCATCATCCAGCAATAAGGTGTTTTCCATAATCGCCAGTTTGTCGGCTTGGCCGCGGCCAAGTTGCCCAACGAGACGATACTCAGCACCCAACAAAGCAATTTCGGATTGGGATAAATCCGCCATCAAGCCTTGGCTTGTCACTTCACTGGTTTGATTTTGAAACACCACAGGGCCGTTGGCATTGAGTAAACCAATTTGGCGGTCAATTAAGGCAGAAGATGCCGTTAATTGCATATGGCGATTTTTAATTTGTACATTGCCCACAAACTCAGCGCTTTGATTGTTAATCACTTCAATGTCGTCTGAGCTGATTTTTATGGTGCCGGCTTGGTGATTTGGGTCTGGCGCAAACACGCCATATTTCGGTTGGTATAAATGAGCAGGGCAGAGCTTAAAAGGCGCGGCGCTTTGGTTTGCATCGTTTGCAAGGACCTGGGTGCTCATGGCACTGGTCAAAAGTGATAATGGCAACAGCAAACGCCACGGTGTGTTCATTTATTAACCTTAATTCTCAATAGGATGCCGCAATCTTGTTATGATAAAGCAAAATCCACGAAAGCTCTATTGCTTGCACTTAGCCCAATGACAAGGTAGCTTTCTTTAACCTTTGAATTAGAACTAAAAAGCAGACTAGGCGCCATGAGCCAAGCCACCTCAGCCCCTTTTGAATTAACGCAATTTTGCCAACAGGCACTTAATGTGGGTGAATGTACACTCACTGTACTTAGCGGGGATGCCAGCTTTAGGCAATATTTTTTAGTCACCCCTAAAGGCACGGCTGTTACTTATGTGGCCATGTTTAGTCCGCCAGAGCTTACAAATAACACGCCGTTTGTGAGCCTGAACGCGCATTTTGTGAACCAGCAACTGCCATTACCTGAAATTATCGCCGCTGATTTAGACAAAGGCTTTGTACTGCTTAACAATCTTGGCAACACCCATTTAGCGGATAGGCTCGCAGCGCATAACTTTGATGACTACCCAAGCCTCATTGACCTTGCCTGCCGATTGGCTAACGTGCCCGCCCACCCTGATATGGCCAAGTATGATGAAGCACTGATCATTCGCGAGCTGGAAATTTTTAGCGAATGGTTAGTGGATAAACGCTTAAACCTATTAGCAGAATACCAAGAGCTAGTGGCAAGTTCAGAGCTTGAAGCCTTGTGTATCAATACTTTTAAGGCCCAGCCGCAAGTAACCGTGCACCGTGATTACCACAGCCGTAATATCATGCATCACCAAGCGCGCTTTTACCTGATTGATTATCAAGACGCAGTCACTGGGCCGCTTACGTATGATTTGGTGAGCTTAATACGTGACTGTTACATCTCAATGCCAGAGGATGTAGAGCACTCCTTAATAGAATACGCCCATCAGCAATATACCGAGGCAGGCTTATACACAGACTCTTTCGCTTCCTTTAAACGTGCTTTTGATATCACAGGCGTACAGCGCCATTTAAAAGCCGCCGGCATTTTTAGTCGCCTTGATTTACGAGATGGTAAAAGCGGTTACCTTAAAAGCATTTACCCCACCCTTAAGCAGGTGGTGCGCATTGCACGCACTTACCCTGAGCTAAGAACCCTTGGTCAATTTATTGAAAAACAGGTGATGCCTTTATGCCAGCGCCTTTAGCAGATGCCATGATCTTAGCGGCAGGGCGCGGAAAGCGTATGATGCCGCTAACAAAAGACACCCCAAAGCCACTATTAGAAGTTCACGGCCTGCCATTAATCGTGCACCACCT
>JBGTXC010000235.1:0-3925 GCA_041937835.1 Alteromonadaceae bacterium
GAAGATAAAGTCGTCATTTATTCAACGGACTATTTAGAGTCCCAGTTATTACCCAAACTCATTCCACAGCTGCAAGCCCATGCCCCAAAGGTACAAATCGTCACCCAAAATACCCAAGGGCAATTGCCGCGTCACGCATTAGCCAGTGGTCAAGCTGATATTGCGATTGCTGGTTTTTATCATGATTTACCTGAAAGTTTTTACCAGCAAAGGGTAAAGCAAGAGTCATTTGTGGTGTTAGCGCACCGCGATTTAGTTGGGCCAGACAAGACGTTATCGCTTGATACTTACCTAGAGCACGAGCATATCGTCACGACACTTAACGGTGATTTACACGGGCTGGTGGATAAAGCGCTAGCCAAACAAGGGCGCAGTCGGTTTGTGCGCTCTGGCATTGCCAGTTTTTGGGCGCCTTTGAGCGTACTCAGTGACGCGCCAGTGCTATTAACTTGCTTAAATACCTTGGCAGATCACTTTATTGCCCTTAACCCCGCGCTGGTGAAATACCCCTGCCCAATTGAGTTAGAAGACGTGCAAGTCATGCAAACGTGGCATGCACGCACCCATCAAGACCCACTCCGCAAATGGTTGCGCAGTCAAATTAAAGCCTGTTTAGCCTAAACGAATGAGCCAGGCACCCACATCCAACGTAATGAATTATGGAGGTGCCTATGACGCTCACATTTAATGCCTTATCTCAGTTTTTCCACATCGATAAACTCATTTATCACTCGTTAGATTTATCGCTTTATCAATTAGGCGCTGAAATCGACGGCCAAGAGTACCTCATCGTTGAAGACAATGGCCAAGCCGTGAAAGACTTTCGGTTATTAGCGCTTCAAAAACGCTGTGCAAAATTGCCCGTCAAACAAGCGGTTATTCGTCATCAAAGCGCTTATGACGAGATGATTGGGCAAACCCATCAAGGAGGAAATAACCGTTTAGAAGTCCCCTTAGGAGATAACGAACTCTATTGATTTAACTCAATTTTTTATGAATATGGCAGTTGCTCTTGGTGAGAATTTGAACTAAACATTTATTAAGACTTTAGGAGAAGCGCTATGACAGAATCCAACCAAGCAGTAAAAGACACAGAATTCGCACGCACCTTGGAATGTAACAAAGTACGTGTTGGTGCGCCGTTTCATTGGTTAGCATTGGCCGTTAAAGATTTTGTTCGGGCGCCAATTTTGAGCCTAGTGTATGGGCTCATTTTCTCACTCATCCCATTTGCCATCATGTTTTTCGTCTATAAATCGGGCACCCATCTGGTCATTTTACCTGCAGCGGTTGCCTTTGCATTGATAGGCCCGGTTTTCGCCGTTGCTTTGTATGACGTTGCATGGGAGCTTGAAAAAGGACACAAACCCACATTTAGGCACAGTGTTAAGTCCATGTTCCGCAACCCTGTTGGGGAGTGGGGCTTTGCAGTGATGTTAATGGTGATCATGATTGTGTGGATGCGAATTGCTGCCCTCATTCATGCCCTATACCCAAATTATGCTAACCCTACCATGCTCGACCTCGCGGAATTTTTAATGCTAGGCACCGCGGTCGGGGCAATTTTGGTGGGCTTTGTGTTTGCGATTTCTGCCTTTGCACCGCAAATCATGATGGAGCGCCGAGTTGATATAATGACTGCTGTGTTGTCATCTGTGCATGCAGTGCGTGAAAACGTGGCTGCCATGTTTGTTTGGGGCGCATGCCTTGCCTTTTTAGTGGTGCTAGGGTTTGCAACCGGCGCGGTGGGCTTTATCTTTATTATGCCAATTTTAAGTTACGCCAGTTGGCATGCCTACATTGCGGTGATCAAAACCAAAAAACCGCGCGGTTATGAATAACTCAGCGTTAAAAAGCGCTCAAGTTAGTGTTCAACCACAAAGAAGCGAGCTTCTTAGCCAAGGAGCTCAAGCAATTTATTAAGCGGATCCAAACCAAGTTAGCGGATCCAACCGTGGAGGGCACGGTTAGGGAGCGCCTAGAAGACAGGCTCATCACAACCGTATCCATCGTTAATAAGGTGGCGCACTTAGAACCTGATCAAGGGGTGAGTAAGGGCGATGCCAAACTGCTTATCGTGGACGATGTGGAGTCTATGCGAAAAGTCCATCGCCATTATTTTATGGCTGTGGGGTTTAAAAAAGTCGACTTAGCCGCGGATGGCAAACACGCCCTTAGCCTAATGCACAGTGCTGCTGATAAAGGCAGCCCCTACGATTTAGTGATCAGCGATTGGGAAATGCCAAAAATGTCAGGCACTGAGTTATTAAAAGCGGTTCGCATGGACGACGCACTTTGGCGAACACCGTTTTACTTGATTTCAAGTAACTCAGATAAAAAACAAATCATGAACGCCATCAATTTAGGAGCAACGGGGTACTTAGTAAAACCCGTGAATCAAAAAACCGTTCAGGATAAATTCGCCGGGTACCTGTAACAGGCTCTGCTACACTCAAACAAACTCACAAGGAAAGTGAATCATGTCTGTTTATCACAAAAACCATTGTCATCACGTAATTATTGCAAAGGTCACACTATGAAGGTGTGTATTGTGGTGCATGACGCCTATGACGTCTTTGCTAATAACACCCAAGGCCACATGGGTGGTGTTGAAATTCAAATGAAACAAATGGCCTCTTGGCTTGCCGAGCAAGGTCATGATGTCAGTGTCATCACCTGGCAGTTGCCAGGCCCAAATACAGTCGACAATGTCACAGTTCACGAGCTTGGCCCGCAAAATGCGGGGATCCGATTTCTGCGCTTTTTTACTTTGCAGCCTTGGCGCTTATTCAAAGCCATGGCAAAAGCCGATGCCGATGTGTATTTCTACAATATGTGCGCCCACCATGCCGGTGTCATTGCATTGTGGACCAAGCTTTTTAATAAATGCTTTGTGTACAGCGTATCGAGCGATCCAGGTTGTGAACTAAAACCGGATAAACTGGCAACTGGCATTGAAAAAGCCCTGTATCGTTTTGGCGTCCGTCATGCTGATGCAGTCATTTGCCAAACAGACATGCAACAACAAAGGTTAAAAGAAAATTACCGAAAGCCGGCTATTTGCCTCAATATGCCGGCCAGAAGCATGCCGGCTCCTGACCCGGCCTTTCAAGCTTTAAGAAAAGCACGCAATATGGTGCTCTGGGTAGGACGCATCCATGAAATCAAAGCGCCATGGCTTTTTGTGGCGCTTGCAAAAGCCTTACCTGAGTTTGAATTTGTGATGGTAGGGCCACAAAACTGTAAAGATGAGGAGATGTCGCGCTGGCTTGCTGGCAATGAAGAGCTTGAAAACTTTACGTATGCCGGTGCAAAAGCGGCTGACGAGTTAAGTGCTTTATACCAGCAAGCACGCCTGTTGTGCTGTACGTCCATCAGTGAAGGCTTCCCAAATACCTTTTTAGAGGCATGGCACTTTGGTTTGCCCATTGTCAGCACCGTAGACCCAGATAATTTGATCAGCCAAAAAGGCCTTGGGCAAATTGCCAATACTGAGTCACTGCTTGCCAGTGCCATCACCCGGTTGATGACAGATGAGCAAAAATGGCAGCAGGCAAGTGAGACGTGCCAGCAGATTTTTGCAGAACGTTTTGAAACCAAAGCGGCCTTAAAACGGTTTGAAAACGTCTTAAAGTCGCCTAAAAATGCGGTGATGCGGGACTATTTTGACACGTTAAGTGGCTCTTGGAGTGGCATATACGCAGGCGATGCCAATGCCATTACAGACATTAATCTGCAAAAGCGCTTAGATGATATTCACGCGCTTCTTGCCGAAAATCAAGGCACTCAACAAGCACGTCTTTTAGATGTCGGGTGCGGCACCGGAGAGTTACTCGCATCTCTTGAAGCCCATGGTTTTGAACATGCTCATGGCGTAGATTACTCCACCCAAATGTTAACGGTTGCAAAGCGCATCCACCCAAAC
>JBGTXC010000236.1:0-3898 GCA_041937835.1 Alteromonadaceae bacterium
GCACGAGCAGCGCCAAATGCTGGATTTAGCGCACAAAGCTGAAAAGATGGCAGAGCGTATTGAAACGTTAGAATCAATTTTAGATTCAGAAGCGCCAAACTGGAGAAGCAAAGTATGAACACCCCCCGCAGAGAATTTCGCCGCGACCCCGCCAATGGCAAAATCGCTGGGGTGTGCGCCGGGTTAAGTGACTATCTCGGCATTGAATTGTGGTTAGTACGTATTATCTTAGTGACAGCAACCTTACTGATGGGCCCGTTCTTTGTAGTGGCGTACATCGCATGTTGGTTCATCCTAGATAAAAAAGAGGCGCAGCCGGGCAGTGCGGAAAGTAAACCTAACGTAAGCCCAGTGAAAACCAAAGTATGGCAAAAAGGCACATCCCCTCGTGTGGTGATGCATGAGCTAAAAGGCACCTTTAATGGGCTAGACGACCGCATTCAAAGTATGGAGCGCTACGTTACATCACAAGAGTTCACCATTAACCACGAACTCAATAAATTATAAAAAGGTGCAAAACGCACCTTTTTGCTTTGGAGTTGGCATTGCAAAAAGACCTTCACGCATTATTAAAAAAAGCGAAAACCAAAACAAAAACCTTTGCAAAACGCAGCCTTGATAGTCATTTACGTTTAGCAGTCACTGGGCTTAGCGAAAGCGGTAAAACTGCGTTTATTACGTCTTTAGTCAATCAATTACTTGAGGGCAACACCTCAGAAAACCTGCCTTTTTTTGATGTGGTACAAAGCGGCCGCTTAATTGGCATAAAGCTTATTCCACAAGACGATTTAAGCATTGCCACCTTTCCGTACAGTGACAACATAGCAGCCTTTGCGCAAAACCCACCGCGTTGGCCAAACGCCACTTCACGCATTAACACAGTGCGCCTAGTGCTTAAATACGCACCAAAAGGTGGGCTCAAAGCCCGCCTTGCAGACACCATGAGTCTCACCTTAGATATTATTGATTATCCCGGTGAGTGGTTAATGGACTTAGGCTTACTCCAACACACCTATCAAAGCTGGAGCGATGCAAAGTGGCAGGCGCTCACGTCTGATGCACGAAAGCCGTATGCGAAAGACTTTATTGAGGCCGTTAATCAAACTGATTGGCAGGCACCTCAGCCTGAGTCGCACATCAATAAGCTTGCTGAGCTCTATCAGCAATTACTGCTAAAACTCAAAAAAGAAGCGAAATTATCTTTGTTACAACCTGGGCGATTACTCATGCCGGGGGATTTAGACGGCGCGCCCATGATTGCGTTTTTCCCATTGCCAAAAGACGTACTAGCAGAAAACTCGGATGCGATTGACATGCTAGTACAGCGTTTTAAAGCTTACCAAAGCAATGTAGTTACCCCTTTTTATAAACGCCATTTTCAATCTTTCGACCGCCAAGTCGTGCTGGTGGATGTACTCAGTGCCCTCAACCAAGGGGATGGCGCCGTTAAAGAACTCAAGCAAAGCCTTAACCAAACATTGGCGCACTTTAATTACGGTAAGCAAAACATCTTAACGCGGTTATTTGCCCCTCATATTGATAAGGTGCTGTTCGTTGCCAATAAAGTCGACCGCGTGACCCCAGAGCAGCACAAAGACTGTGTGTTGTTGCTCAATAGCTTACTCAAAGACGCCCAAAGACAGATGCAGTTTGACCATACTGACATCGAAACCTTAGCCATGGCTGCGGTAAACACCACAGACGTGAAAACCGTGAATGAGCAAGGCCAAACCTTACAGTGTTTAGTGGGGGCGCACCCAGACACGGGCGAAACAACGGCGTTCCTACCTTCACTCGTCCCAAGCTTCTATGATGATGGGCAAGGGCTTGCCATGGAATATGCCTTTAGCGAGTTTGCGCCTAAGCCCCTTCAAAATGGGCAATTGCAGCATTTACGCTTTGATCATGCGCTTGAGTATTTAATTGGAGATAAGCTCTTATGAGTGATGTAAAACGCGGCCGTCAAATCAATTTAGACGATATCAAAGAAGCGCACGCCCCAAAAGCAGACAACCCATCATTTGGCACACAAGTGCCCCTTGATGCCTTATTAGATGAGCCTGAGTTACCCCCTGAGCCAGAAGAGCCAGTTCGTCCTAAAAAACGCCGCGGGTTAGCCTGGCTGTTTTTAAGCTTATTTAGCATCTTAATTTTAACTGAGCTGGCACTCAGTGTTTGGGCGACCTTACAAACTGCGCCTTTACTCGGGGCTTTGTACATCAGTGTGTTATTGCTCGGTGGGCTTTTTTGTGTGCGCTTTGTGGTTACTCAACTCAGTGCACTCAGTAAAATAAAAACCCTAAGGACACGGCAAAACGAAGCGAAACGCCTACTTGCCAGTGAACAAACCGGCGAAGCGCATACTTGGCTGATTAAAGCCGGTGCGTCTCGGGATTTTATCCGCGCTTTGCCTGCTCATTACACAGATAAAGAGGCCATCAGTCACTTTGAGCGCAGCGTGCTTAAAGAAAAAGATGCCGAGGTTGAGCGCTTAATTAAACGTTTTGCAACAGAATCCGCAGTACTTGTGGCCATTAGCCCTTTGGCTGTAGTGGATATGCTTGCGGTACTTTGGCGCGCCAGTCGTTTGGTTGATGGCATAGCGCGTATTTACGGGGTGCCTGTCGGCCCTATGGTGAAATGGCGATTATATAAAGACTTAGTAGGCACCTTAGTATTTGTTGGTGGTACAGAGCTGGTGATGGACCTTGCTGCTACATCGGTAAGTGCTGAGCTTCTAGGTAAATTATCACTTAGGGCATCACAAGGCTTAAGTGCAGGTATCCTCACCGCACGTATTGGTCGTAAAGCATTGGCATACACGCGCCCAGTCCCTTTATTGGAAGATAAAACCTCTTTTTTAAATGACGTGTGTAAACACATCTTGGCTAAAGTAGTGACCCGCAATACAAAAACCGGCTGAGAATTAGCCATCTAGGTGTGTGGCTTGCTTGTTTGTTGAACAAAATTTGATTAAACCACTAGGTATAACAACAAAAATACCGAACAGGAGTGGTTATGAAATCAAATAAAGATGTTGCACTGGATACATTGTGTATTCACGGTGGCAAAGACTGGCAAGACCCACACGGCGCTTTATGCTCGCCGCTTTATCAAACGTCGACCTTTGTTTTTGATAACGCAGCGCAAGGAGCTGCGCGTTTTGCTGGTGAAGAAGACGGCTACATTTATTCTCGTCTGGGTAACCCCACAGTTCGTGAACTCGAAACCCGGGTTGCCGCCTTAGAAGGCATGGAAGATGCCGCTGCTACCGCCACAGGGATGGGCGCAGTATCAGCCTCAGTACTGACTTTTTTGAGTGCAGGCGACCACTTATTAGCATCAAAAGCTTTGTATGGCTGTAGCTATGCCTTGTTTTCGCACATGCTGCCAAAGTGGGGCATTGAGGTCACCTTTGTTGATATGCAAGATGAAGCCGCAGTAAAAGCCGCCATCCAACCAAATACCAAGGTGATGTTTGCCGAAACTCCGGTGAATCCAAATTTAGATGTCATCGACATCAGCATGCTTGGGCGTTTGGCAAAACAGCATGACATTCTATCTATCGTAGATAACACCTTCTTGACTCCGTTATTACAGCGCCCTGGCGACCATGGCATCGACATTGTGGTGCATTCCGCCACTAAATACTTAAATGGTCACGGTGATGTTGTGGCAGGCATTATCTGTGCATCAAAACCGTTGATCGCTGAAATGAAAGGCACAGTGCTAAAAGACATTGGCGCCACTATGAGCCCGCACGATGCTTGGCTTATCACCCGAGGCATGAAAACTTTAAGTGTACGTATGGCACGCCACTGCCAAAGCGCGCAAATGGTTGCCGAATACCTTGAATCCCACGCACAAGTGAAAAAAGTGTATTACCCAGGCCTTGCTA
>JBGTXC010000237.1:0-3894 GCA_041937835.1 Alteromonadaceae bacterium
TCACCGTCACAAAGCCACTTCTAGCATCTGGTGCAGTATCCGATATCGACATCATCCGCCTTGAACGGCAAATTGTTGAGATAGAGGGCGAAATAAACCGCACTCAAGCTGTGATAGAGCGCGGTGAAGCCGCCATTGAAGAGGCGCAAAATAAGATTAACGAAGTAAAACTGAACATGGAAAACCGCTGGAAAGAGCAGCTTTCTGAAGTGGTACTTCGTTTAGAAGCGCTTAGGCAAACAGAATCAGGTCTTGCGGATAAAGTAAAAGAGACGGAGCTGCGCTCGCCTGTACGCGGCACCATTCATCGCCTTCATTACAATACTGTGGGCGGCATTATTCAACCCGGCAGTGACGTGATTGAAATCATTCCACTGGATGACCAGCTCATTATTGAAGCGCGCATTGCCCCAAAAGACATCGCATTTTTACGCCCTAAACAGCCGGCCACCATTAAATTTACCGCGTATGATTTTGCCATTTATGGCGGATTGGACGCTGAGGTGACCCACATCAGTGCCGACACCATCACAGATGAACGGGATAACACGTATTATTTGGTCAGACTAAAAACCAAGAAAAACCGTTTTAAAGATCAGCTCACCATCATCCCAGGGATGACCACCCAAGTGGATATCATTACCGGTAAAAAAACCGTTTTGAGCTATCTTATCAAACCGATTCTCCGTGCCACTTCTCAAGCATTAAGCGAGCGATAAATGCCACAACAGCACACTCATTATTTTGCAACCACAGACGCCTTCATCAGCGCCCGCTGGCATCAAGCTTTTGTTAAAGCGCACACAGTGAATGACTTATCCAAACTCGTGGATAAGCCCTCTGGTTGCGTGTGGTTGATGACTAATCGCCCAGACTGGCAAAATGAATTAACCTCCCTATGCCAAACACACAAGGTGATTGCGTTAACGATGAACCCGAACCTGGCCGAGCTCACAGACTGTTTAGAGCTAGGTGCAAAAGGCTACACAGAGGCACTTAGTAGTATCGCAATTTTACATGACGTTGCAGATGCCGTATGCGCTGGCGCGCTTTGGATCCCGGGTAACTTAGTTAGTCAGTTTGTTGGCGCCGCCGCAAAAAACTTAAACCCAGGCTCACAACACAATGCATTTAATGAAAGCGCCCTAGAAGAACTCACCAAACGAGAAGTGGAGGTAGTTAAATGCGTGGTAAAAGGCGCCAGTAACAAAGAAGTGGCTAAGGAATTAGACATAAGCGAACGCACAGTAAAAGAGCACTTATCCCATGTTTATCAAAAACTTGCGGTTAAAGACCGAGTGCAACTTTTGTTAAAAGTCACAAGTTAAATGCCATCTGCTGGGCGCTTGTTAAAAACGCCTGATAAACAGGCGTCAATTTGGCTTCAAGGCATAGGCATAAACAAACTTATGCCCCTAAGCATTTAAAGACGGAGTGAATTTAAAGGTTATTTCACAACGCTTTATAAACTCGAAATAACCTTTAATCATCCTTTAATTCAGACATTTGCTCGCCATCTGTGATGAGCTCAAGTTTACTTACCACGCCATCAATACCAAGCTCAAAGAGGATGTCCACATCTTTTGGTGAGTTAGCACCATCAGCATAGACCTTCATCCCTACGGAATGGCCCATGCCACATAAGCCGCGAATAAAGCCTTGGTTAGTGGCATTTTTGGCGATGTTATGCACAAAGGCACTGTCCACTTTCATGTAATCTAAGCCAAGCGCCTCAATATTTTGAATCTTAGAAAAACCATCACCCACACGCTTTAACCCTAAATGGCAGCCTAGATCATGCATTTGCTGGCAGAAATACTGGAACTCCTCAGGGTAGGCAATCACAGAGCTTTCCCTAACTTCAAACCAATACAGCTCAGCACGTTTTTGGTTTTGCAGTAACACTTTACGAATATCACTGACCGCTTGTTTATCACGTATGGTTTCAATTGAAAGCAAAATGGCATGCCCTAAGTGGCCATTTTCTTCGTCTATGCGTTGGCTAATGTGGCGCACAAATGCGGTATCTATGCGCGGCAGTAAATTTAGCACCCTCGCCTTATGAGCAAAATACCCCGGCTTACATACTTGGCCATCTAGTTTTAAGCCATTTAGCGCTTGCATGTGCACTATGTTGCTCTTTTTATCCACCACAGGGAATTCAAGCAGCATGATGTCGCCATCCAAGGCCTTAGTGATTGCACTGTACCACTGCTCTTGTGTTTTAAATGGCGATTCCACAAAGCGATGGGCATCCACCTCAGCGCACGTATCACCAGACTCTAATGCTGTATGCATGAGTTTATCGAGCTTAATCATCACTTGAGGACGCGATTCATTGCCTTGCAAGTACACCGCAGAGTGCACTATCACAACCTTCACTCGCTCTTCGTACTCTTTAGAAAGGGCTAAATGGGCGTTTAATAACTGTTCTGAGAGCTCTTTTAAATCCTCAGCTTCTGTGACTAAAATCGCAAAGTCACTGCCGTTTAAACGTGCCACTCGGCTATCTGTAAAACGCCCTTCGTTGTTTTCTAAAAAAGTCACTAGGGTGGTGGCTAATTTTTTCATTAGCTCATCCGTATCTAGCCTACCTAAGGTGTTATTAATCCCCATCAAGTCCACTAAGCGGAATAAAAACAAGGCATTGTGGCCATCTGTATCCCTAAAATTAAGCTGACCATCCAGCATGGTAAAAAAGTATTCGCGGTTAGCAAGGCCGGTTAATTCATCATGCTGAGTGCGGTAGCGCAGCTCATCTAAACGTTTATTGCCCTCTTGAATAATGGCTTTAAAGCGATCCACCAGCTGGTTCATCGCCGCCACCACAGTGGCCAGTTCTGTTGTGCGCGGTAAGGCAAGTTTCATAAAGCGTTTGTCGCCCATTGCGCGAGCTTGCTCTTCCACCCCTTTTAGTGGGTTAAGAATCCATTTCAGCAGTAAGGTCATGGCAATACCGCAAATCAAGGCCACGATTAAAAAGCTAATAAATAAAGTTTTTGCGGTGCGCCATAAGGCGTCTTGAGCATATTCAGTGTGGCTTTCTACATACAAGGTGCCATATTGCGACCAACCATCACTCACTTGCGATACCCCAGCATCCACTTCAATCGGTACTAAGGATTTAAACCAAGGCGGTGTCGTCGTTTTTTCAAATGAATCATCGTATTTAAGTGCCACCATGGTATCGCCATCGGGATCAATCAGCTCGATGCGCTTGTAATGGCCATTATCAAACACCGCTGCCATGTAGAGGTCTAAATTAATGTCATTTTTTTCCTCTTGCGAGAGCGTCATTGCCAACGAGTTGGCGTTGTCGATGTTCTTGAGATACAACTGCTCCTCAAACAAAGACTGGGCCGAATACACACTGATCACTAAGCTGCAAGAAAAGCACAGCAGCAAGACAACAATCAATGCCAGCCAAAGTTCTTTAATTAACGACATAGTTCACCTTTTGTGTTGTTATCCATCACCATTGCACCCCTTCTTGCTTCATGCGCTCAAGCACATGCCGCCAACGTGATAAACGTGCGGTAGGGCTAGCACTGGATTTACCTTTCCCTTGTGCCCATATCCCTTCACCGTTAAAACTAAACACAGGGATCAGATCCCGTCTTTGTGACGCGGGCAATACCTGTGAAATCAAAGAATCTAAAATCAATGGCTCAGCCGTTGGTGTGGAGAAATACCCTAATACCATGTGCGCTTGAGTCACTGTGCTGCGCACCCCATCCATTTTGGCTTTGACGTAAATCAGTCTGAGCTTGTCGTCTTCGAGGCCCAAGTAACGCAAGCTAATGTATTTGGCGATGGCATAGTCTTCACAGTCACCGCGGCCATGCCCTAAGGTTTCCAGCGGGGATGCCCAATAATCGCGCTTTTTCCAAAGTT
>JBGTXC010000238.1:0-3889 GCA_041937835.1 Alteromonadaceae bacterium
GCGCCTGCCTGCTAAGAAAGTGAGCATAGCGGGTACTTTGCTCCTGCTTATTTATATTGCATATCAAGTTGCGCAGTTAGTCTGGTTAGTGATGCCTGAGCCTAATCGTGCGCCCATCAATGTGCGTGGTAGTGCCGCACAAAACAGCAGCGCTCAGCCAAGTGTTAACACTATATTGGCGGCCAACTTATTTGGTAAAGCCCAAGAAGCGCCAAAAGAACAGCCTAAAACTGTGGTAACAGACGCCCCACAAACACGCTTAAGTATTCGTTTAACTGGTGTGGTCTCGGTTGAAAGTAATGACCAAGCAGGTCTTGCCATTATTGAGAGCCAAGGCCATCAAGAAACCTATGCTGTGGGTGATGTGATTAAAAACACCCGCGCCAAAGTGCATCAGGTGGTTGCCGACCGCGTTATTTTGAATGTCTCAGGGCGGTTTGAAACCCTGATGCTAGATGGCATTGAGTTTTCTCGCCAAGTGGCTGCGCCGCGCCGTGCAGAACCTGTAAAGCCTGCTGGCGGCCTGCGTGAAGTGCCTGCACAAACTCAAGCAAATAATACCTTAGAGCCGACTAAAAACGAGGCTGTTAAACGCCGCGTTCAAGCGCTCAGAGAAGAATTAAAAAAAGACCCGCAGAAACTGTTCGACGTCGTGCGTTTCTCACCCAAACTTGAAAATGGCAGGCTTGCTGGTTACCAATTGCGACCCGGCAAAGAAGCCAAGCTTTTTCGTGAAATGGGTTTAAAAAGTAATGACTTAGCTGTTGCAATTAACGGCTATTCTTTAACTGATGCGACACAAGCAAGGACAGCACTGGCCAATATTATGAAAGCCACTTCTGCCAAAATCACCGTGCAACGAGATTCACAGCAAATTGATGTGCTGATAAGTCTAGATTAACGAGTTCTGGAGTTAACAATGGTTCGTGCCCTAAAAGCGAAAAAGATCAAAAAAGGGTTAGTTAAATACGCCACGCTATTATTGGCGGCAGGTATGTCGTTATCGGCATGGGCAGTGGAATACTCTGCCAACTTTAAAGGCACTGATATTAATGAGTTTATTAATATCGTCGGTAAAAACCTGAATAAAACCATCATTATTGACCCTCAGGTACGAGGCAAAATTAATGTTCGTAGCTACGAGCTTATGGATGAAGCCCTGTATTACCAATTCTTCCTCAATGTATTGGAAGTGTACGGCTATGCCGTAGTGGAAATGGACAGCGGCATCATCAAGGTTGAAAAAAGCTCTGATGCGAAAAAATCCAGCGTGCCGGTTGTGAGCGGTGAGAGCGATGCCACAGGTGACATGATGATCACCCGCGTTGTACGCGTTAAAAACGTAAGTGTGCAGGAGCTTGGGCCGTTAATTCGTCAGTTTAATGACCAACAAGACGGTGGTCACGTTACTAACTACAACCCATCTAACGTCATGATGCTCACTGGTCATGCTGCGTCAGTAAACCGCTTAGTAGAAATCATCCGTTTGGTAGACCAAGCCGGTGATAAGCAAGTAGAAATCGTGCAACTACGCCATGCAACAGCGTCTGATGTGGTGTCTGTGGTTGACAATATCTACAAAGAAACGGGCGGCAAAAGCAACATTCCAGACTTTTTGATCCCGAAAGTAGTGGCCGATGAGCGTACAAACAGTGTGATCGTCAGTGGTGAAGGCCAAGCTCGCAGCAAAGCCATTGATTTGATCAAACGCCTAGATGGTGAGCTTGAAACCACAGGTAATACGAAAGTCTTTTACCTAGACTACGCCAAAGCGGAAGACATGGTGAAAGTACTGCAAGGCGTTAGTAAAACCTTGGCAGAAGAAGCACAAGGTGCAACTAAAACCCGTACGCGTAATAGCACCACTTCAGATATCAGCATTGAAGCGCACGCTGACTCTAACTCGTTAGTAATTACGGCACAGCCTGGCACCATGCGCTCACTTGAAAAAGTGATTGAGCAAATCGACATTCGCCGTGCTCAGGTACTTGTTGAAGCTGTGGTAGTTGAAGTGTTCGAAGGAGACGGCATCAACCTTGGCTTACAATGGGCCAGTGAAGAAGGCGGCATGCTGCAATTTAATAACGGCACCATGGTACCTATTGGTGGCCTCGCTGTAGCTGCAGAGCAAGCCCGCGATAAAACCGTTAAAAAGAACGTGACAGGCACAGAAACGGGTAACGTGACTCAATTTGAAGAAACCGTTGAAGGTGATTACGGCCCGCTTGCTCAGCTACTTGGCGGCATTAACGGCTTAGCCGCAGGTATTGTGCGTAATGATTGGGCTGCGGTGGTACAGGCAGTATCAACAGACACCAACTCAAACATTCTTGCGACGCCGTCAGTGACAACGATGGATAACGAAGAAGCGTCTATGTTGGTGGGTCAAGAAGTGCCTGTGATCACAGGGTCACGTACCGGCAACAACAATGATAACCCGTTCCAAACGGTTGACCGTCAAGAAGTGGGTATCAAGCTTAAGGTTACACCACAAATTAACGACGGTACTGCGGTACAGCTGACCATTGAACAAGAGGTGTCAAGCGTAAGTGGTGCCACTGCGGTGGATATCACAGTCAATAAACGTGAGTTTAAAACCACAGTACTTGCCGATGACGGCGGTATGGTGGTGTTAGGCGGTCTGATTGATGAAGACGTGCAAGAAAGTGTGTCAAAAGTGCCACTGCTAGGTGACATCCCAGTGCTTGGCCACTTATTCAAATCAACCAGCACCTCTAAGCGTAAGCGTAACTTACTGGTATTTATTCGCCCGACCATCATGCGCGACTCAGAGAGCATGAACTCGTTATCGAATCGCAAATACAACTTTATCCGTGCTGAGCAGTCAAAACAGCGAGAAGATGGCATTGATCTCATGCCATTTGAGAAAAGCCCAGTACTGCCAAAGTGGGATGACAGCATGACCTTGCCGCCTACTTACGAGCAGTACTTAAACGAGCAATTGGAAAAAGAGCAAAAAGATGACTAATCAGGTAACTGAATCAGTATTAGATGCTGAGCCTGATAACACCGCTGTAAGCGCACAAGTCGCCAGCGAAACGCTCAGCCAAGAGGGGCTGACCACAGAACAAGTCAGTGCCCCTAAACGCTTGCCGTTTTCTTATGCTAAACGCTTTGGTGTGCTGCTTAGTAAAGAGCCAGAAGGCTTGATGCTGTATCACAAAGGCACACTCACTACGGACGTGCTCCTTGAAGTAAGACGCATCGCCCGCGAAGGCTTTAACGTCACTGAGCTGGATGCCAATAAATTTGAATTACTGCTAGAAGCGTCTTATCAAAGAGACAGCTCAGAAACGCAGCAAATTATGGAAGACATAGGCAACGAAGTTGATCTTTTCTCCCTTGCTGAAGAACTGCCGCAAACCGAAGACTTACTTGCTGCCGAAGACGATGCGCCGATCATCAAACTGATTAACGCCATGCTGGGCGAAGCCATTAAAGAAGGGGCTTCGGACATTCACATCGAAACCTTCGAAAACCAGCTAGTAGTGCGTTTTCGTGTAGACGGTGTATTGCGTGAAATTCTGCGCCCTAACCGCAAACTATCTTCAATGCTGGTCTCGCGTATTAAGGTAATGGCAAAGCTGGATATTGCTGAGAAGCGCGTACCACAAGATGGCCGTATTACGCTTCGTATTGCGGGTCGTGCAGTTGATGTACGTGTTTCTACCATGCCGTCAAGCCACGGCGAACGTGTAGTATTGCGTCTTTTAGATAAAAATAACGCACGCTTAAATCTAGAAGATTTAGGCATGACCCAACAAAACCGTGACCACTTCTCTAAGCTCATCAGAAAGCCTCACGGCATTATTCTGGTAACCGGTCCTACTGGCTCGGGTAAAAGTACCACACTGTATGCAGGTTTAAC
>JBGTXC010000239.1:0-3875 GCA_041937835.1 Alteromonadaceae bacterium
AAAATTGTGCGCCGAGTGGGTGCCAACCCGTTTACTTTACCTGAGAGCACGCTTGCCCTTAGTTTAAAAGGCGATGACACTGGCTTTGGTTGGAACCTTGGACTTGCTTATCAGCCAAGTAGGGGGCACCAACTTGGGTTGACCTACCGTAGCCGCACAGAGCTGACTTTTGCTGGTGACTTTACCAATGAATTACCTAGCAGTGTGGGCGGCTTAAATGGCCAAGTTTTACCGGGGCAATTAGCACTTACTTTGCCTGCCATGGCTGAGTTTTCAGGTAGTCACCACTTTACTGAGCAAAGCCGTTTTCACTACAG
Organism: Alteromonadaceae bacterium; assembly: GCA_041937835.1. GTDB lineage: Bacteria > Pseudomonadota > Gammaproteobacteria > Enterobacterales > Alteromonadaceae > Pseudoalteromonas. Next base: position 318 of record JBGTXC010000239.1, read on the forward strand.
TGTGATGTGGAACCAATGGAATGTGTTTCAATCCCTTGAAGCTTTTGTGGCTGGTAACTCTGTGTTTAAAAAAGAGGTGAAATCCTCTAATGCATGGCGCTATGCCATAGGGATGGACACCCAAATTAATCCCCGCTTTCGACTGCGCCTAGGGCTTGCCTACGATGAGGAGCCAGCAAACCCAACTAAGCGTTCGATTTCAATCCCTGACACTAACCGCGTGTGGTACACCTTAGGTGGGCATTATAAAATAGATGCTAGCCGCTCACTGGATGTAGGGGTTGCTGCTGTGGTTGGGCAAAGTCAGCGCTTTAGTGAAAGCCCGCCGGGAAGCCCACAATCATTTAGTTATGAATCCGATGGTGTGGCCTATTTATTTGGTTTGCAGTATAACCACAGTTTTTAATGGGGTGAGATCACCCATTTAGGGCGATTGCGCGCCACCACCCAAAACCCGCACCCCAGTAGATTGAGGCTTAGCCAAAGGAGCGAGGCCTCATAAGCACTCTTGTTTGTTAAGAGCAACATTAGGCTTAAGAGCTGACACAGTGATGCCCCTGCAAAAAACAGATTAATTGGGTTATTTGAGCGCGCTTTGCTATCCCCTAAATAGTAACTGCATAACCACAATGCTTGCCCAAGTAAAATGACTACAGCACTCAATAGCATCACCAGCATGTTTACCTCCTTTAAATATACTCAACTCAATATAATGCAATTGAGAATCATTATCAATTGTGCGGCTTGATGTTACATCTTCGTTAAATATGATTATAAAAGCAGCGATTGTGCGCGTTTTGGTGGGTATTTAGCAGATTTTGTAAGAGAAATGGGGTAGTGTGTAGCCGTTTTTTGTCTTTGCTATTTAGCATCCTTACAAAACTCTTTGGAGCATACGAATGTCTTATAAAAAAACGCTGATTGCTGCCGCATTAACAGGAATGTCTTTAGATGCAGCTGCGGCTGCTTTCCAATTGGCAGAGCACAGTGCCTCTGGTCTTGGTCGTGGTTTTGCTGGTGAAGCGGCTGTTGCTGATGACGCCTCTGTAGTTGCCCGTAACCCAGCTTTAATGACTACTTTTGATAAAACCCAAGTGTCACTTGCAGCCAGTGTGGTTGTGCCTGACGTTAGCCTAAAAGGCACAGGCACTAGCATTGACGGTGTACCTGGCAGTGTTTTAGATGATAACAGCATTGCACCGAGTGCCATTATTCCTGCCGGTTACTATGTTGAGCAGGGCACAGGTGACTTAGCAGGCTTTAGCTTTGGCTTAGGTTTATTTTCTAACTTTGGTCTTGCCACTGAATTTGAAGAAGACTACGCAGCGGGTCAAATCGCAGGTGAAACGTCAATCACCACAGTAAACCTCGCAACGAGCCTTGCCTATCAAGTAAACGATACCCTAAGCATTGGTGGCGGCTTAAACTATGTGTACGCTGATGCAGAAATCATCCGTCGTGTGGGTTTAAACCCATTAGGCGCCCCTACTAGCATGCTAGCGGTTGATCTTGCTGGTGATGACACTGGTATTGGCTGGAACCTAGGTGTTGCAGTAGAAGCAATGGAAGGCCATCGTTTTGGTGCACATTACCGCAGTGAAGTAGAACTAACGTTTGAAGGCGAATACAGCAATGCCTTACCTGTGAGCTTTGGCGGCTTAAACGGCTTATCTTTGCCAGGCACGGTAGATTTAACTCTCCCTGCAATTGCAGAGTTTTCTGGTAGCCATCAGTTAGATGAGCAGCTTGGCTTACATTACTCAATCATGTGGACAGGCTGGAGCAGCTTTGAAAACCTAGCTGCAACTGTGATGGGTAACACGGTATTCAATAAAGAAGAAAACTTCTCAAATGCCATGCGCTTTAGCATTGGTGGTGACTACCAATACAATGAAAACCTAATGCTACGTGCTGGTATTGCATATGATGAGTCACCCGCTGATCCTATGCACCGTTCAATCTCTATCCCTGATACAGACCGTATGTGGTACTCAGTGGGTGCAAAATACGTGATTGATAGCGCACAGTCTGTGGATCTTGGTTTTAGCTACCTACATGGTAAGACTCAGCGTTTTGATGAAAAGAACGCGACACCAAACCCAGCCACGGGCCAATACGCTGTGTGGTCATTTGAAGCAAAAGGGAATGCTTACCTATTTGCTGCCCAGTACAACTATCAGTTTTAATCACTGATGTGTATTAAAAAAGCCGCTTAATAGCGGCTTTTTTTGTGGCTCACATAAAGCCGATATTTGTGGTGCATAAAAAAGGCATACAAAAATGTACGCCTTTTTTAAGTCAGCTTATTAATTATAAGCTTTCAATTTTAGCTTGTTGCTCAAGTAGTTTGGCTTTGGCATCTGAGTACTCAGCCAGTTTGGCTTTTTCTTTTTCAAGAACGGCTGCAGGTGCGTTATTCACAAACTTGTCATTAGCAAGTTTACGTTCTACTTGCTCAAGGCCTTTTTGTGCTTTTTCCAGCTGCTTAGCAATACGTGCAAGCTCTGCATCCACATCAATGAGCCCTGCCATTGGGATCATGATTTCAAGCTCACCAATGTAGGCTGTAGCGGAGGCTGGTGCACTTGCTTTGTCATCAAGCACGGTAACGGTTTCAAGTTTTGCCAATGAACTTAAAAACGCTTGGTTTTCAGTAACACGGCGGGCATCTTGTTCGCTCACGTTAGCAAGTAACACATCAAGTGGTTTACTTGGGCTGATGTCCATCTCACCACGGATGTTACGAATTGCCACGATAAACTGTTTTACCCACTCAAGATCGGCCATGGCGGCTTCATCTACTTTGCTTTGATCAAACTCAGGGAATGACTCAAGCATGATGGTGTTTGCCTCAATGCCTGCAAGCGGTGCCACACGTTGCCAAATGGTTTCTGTGATGTATGGCATCAGAGGGTGCATCAGGCGCAGTAAGCCCTCAAGAACCGTTACTAGGGTGTGACGGGTAGCACGCTGGGCGGCGTCATCACCTTTAAATAATACCGGCTTAGTGAGCTCTAGGTACCAGTCACAGAATTGGTTCCAAGTGAACTCATAAATGGTGTTTGCTGCTAGGTCAAAACGATAGTTTTCTAGATGCTCAGTATAGGTTTTAACCGTTGCTTCAAATTGACCTAAAATCCAACGATCAGCAAGTGAGTACTGTTTCTCAGCATCTGTAGCGAAACCACAGTCTTGCTCTTCAGTGTTCATTAATACGTAACGGCTCGCATTCCATAGTTTGTTACAGAAGTTACGGTAACCTTCAAGGCGGTTCATATCCCAGTTGATGTCACGCCCCGTTGATGCCATGGCAGCTAGGGTAAAGCGCAGTGCATCTGTACCGTGCGCTTCAATGCCATCGGCAAAGGTTTTACGGGTATTCTTTTCAATCTTTTTCGCCAGTTGCGGCTGCATCATGTTGCCGGTGCGCTTGGTCACTAGGCTTTCAAGATCGATGCCGTCAATCATGTCGAGTGGATCAAGCACGTTACCTTTCGATTTTGACATCTTTTGACCTTTTTCATCTCTAACTAAAGCATGCACATATACTTTACTAAA
>JBGTXC010000023.1:0-19448 GCA_041937835.1 Alteromonadaceae bacterium
ATCTCGTGCACGTAAAATCCAGCGTTTCCTTTCACAGCCGTTCTTCGTAGCGGAAGTATTTACAGGCGCGCCTGGTAAGTACGTATCTCTGAAAGACACAATCGCTGGCTTTAAAGGCATCCTAGGCGGTGAATACGATGACCTGCCAGAGCAAGCGTTCTACATGGTTGGCTCTATCGAAGAAGCGCTAGAAAAAGCCAAAAGCATGTAATTAGGAGGGTGAAATGGCAGCAATGACGGTTCATTTGGACGTAGTAAGCGCAGAAGGGAAGTTATTCTCTGGCCGTGTTGAAACGCTCCAAGTATCTGGTAGCGAAGGTGAGCTAGGTATTTACCCTGGTCACGCTCCACTACTGACTGCCCTTAAACCTGGTATGGTTCGTTTAGTTAAACAACATGGCGCTGAGGAAATCATCTATGTTGCTGGTGGTATGTTAGAAGTACAACCAGGCAATGTGACGGTACTTGCAGACACTGCAATCCGTGCTGCTGAGCTAGACGAGCAAGCTGCTGAAGAAGCAAAACGCCGTGCTGAAGAAGTCATGGCAACAAGCGCTGCAGCTGACTTAGATTACGCAGAAGCCGCTTCTGAGCTGGCTCGTGCAATTGCACAGCTGCGTGCTATCCGCCAATACCGCGGTTAAGTCCACCAGCCTAACAGGTTGATAAAAGCCACCTTCGGGTGGCTTTTTTATTTTCTGAAACAAAAAATTAACAATTGTATCTTTTTTAGTCTAACTTTAATTTGTCATGCAATAGTCATATTGCACTAACCAATTCAAATTAAAACAAGGACTTAAAATGAAACCCACCTTAATTGGTTTAACAGTTACTTTGCTATTATCTTCAGGTGATTTGATTGCTGCACCTGTAACGAATGATGCAAGTATCACTAACCTACACAATCAGTGCATAATCCGTTTTGCTGATACTTTATCCGCCGCAAGTGTTAAGAATAAAGCTGATTACCTAGTTAAAAAAGCCAAAAACCAAGGTAAATCAAATGCAAAACCACTCCATGTTTATCAACATACAATTAAGGGAATGACGATAAACCTACCATGCCAAGCGGCTGCTAATGTCTTCAAAGGGGAGGATATCCTCAGTATGCGACCAGATGCGCTGATCACCATGAGCCCTAAAGGTGGTAATGGCAAACCTGGTGGCGGCGGTGGTGGCGGTCAAGAAACACCATGGAGTGTTACTCGGGTGGGTGGTCCTGTTGATGGAACTGGCTATACCGCATGGGTATTGGACTCAGGGGTTGATTATGACCATCCAGATCTGAATGTGGATACATCAAGAGAATTTACAGCCTTTAATCGCGGTAGTGCTGATGATGATAATGGCCATGGCACCCATGTTGCCGGCACAATTGCAGCCATAGATAACAATTCAGATGTTGTAGGTGTTGCTGCAGGGGCAACGATAGTCCCCGTAAAAGTATTGGATAGACGAGGCTCTGGGAGCTTGTCTGGCGTCATTGCAGGGATTGATTATGTTGGCAACAATGCCGCAAGTGGCGATTGTGCTAACATGAGCTTAGGTGGTGGCATCAGCCCTGATTTAGATGATGCTGTTGTTGCGGCAAGTCAGCGCTCAGGTGCTTACTTTGTGTTAGCTGCGGGTAATGATGGCGATGATGCTAACAATCACTCTCCAGCACGCGCAAATGGCCCTCGTATAGCTACTATTTCAGCGTCGGATAGCAGCGATCGTCTCGCATCTTGGTCAAACTATGGTAACCCACCGGTAGATTATGCTGCTCCAGGTGTTTCTATTTTATCCACAAAAAAAGGTGGAGGAACTACAACCATGAGTGGTACCTCAATGGCTGCACCAGCTGCATGTGCGGTCATGATGCTAAGAGGGGGTAACCCAAGCACGGATGGAACAGTATCTGGTGACCCAGATGGTAACCCAGATAAAATAATTCACTTATAAACAAAAAAGGCAGCGAAAGCTGCCTTTTTTGTTAACAAGAGGTAGAATGTCCCCTCTTAAAACAAAGAAAAAAGGATATTGTTTTAATGGCGTTAACAACCATCATACTGGCGGCCGGAAAAGGCACCCGTATGCGCTCTCAATTGCCGAAAGTCCTTCACCCTGTAGCGGGTAAGCCTATGGTCCAGCATGTTATTGATAATGCTGTAGATTTAGGCTCTGAGTCGATCAACCTTGTGTACGGCCACGGTGCCTCTCAGCTAAAAGAAACACTCAAAGACAATGACGTTAACTGGGTGCATCAAGCTGAACAATTAGGCACAGGCCATGCTGTTGCTGTAGCCAATGACCAAATTAATGATAACGACACGGTATTAATCTTATACGGTGACGTGCCTCTGACTAAAAAAAGCACTTTAGAAGGCTTACTTGCCGCATTGCCCGAAAAAGGCTTAGCGGTACTGACAGTAAACCTAGCTAACCCAACAGGCTATGGCCGTATGCTGCGTGAAAACGGCAAGCTAGTTGGAATTGTGGAGCAAAAAGACGCAACCCCAGAGCAATTAGCCATCACAGAAGTAAATACAGGCATGATGGCGGTTAACGGTGGGTTATTAAAATCATGGCTAGGACGCCTGTCTAATAACAATGCCCAAGGCGAGTACTACCTGACAGACATCGTCGCTATGGCACACGCAGATGGCGTTGAAATCACATCAGCTCAGCCTGACCACCCAATGGAAGTGGAAGGTGCTAATAACCGCGTACAATTAGCCGCGCTTGAGCGTGCTTACCAAGCTTGGCAAGCAGAAACACTGATGATTAACGGCGTTAGCCTTGCTGACCCTGCTCGCATTGATGTGCGTGGCACAGTTGAAAACGGCGAAGACGTAATCGTAGACGTCAACGTGATTTTTGAAGGCCATGTGAAAATTGGCAACAACGTACGCATTGATGCTAACTGCATCTTAAAAGACTGTGTGATTGGCGATAATGTGCACATTAAAGCCAACTCTATGGTGGAAGAAGCGCGTGTGGATGCGAAGTGTACCGTTGGTCCATTTGCTCGCTTACGTCCAGACACCATCATGGAAGAAAACTCACACGTTGGTAATTTTGTGGAAATGAAAAAAGCCCGCTTAGGTGCCGGCTCAAAAGCAAACCACTTAACTTACCTAGGTAATGCCGACATTGGCACTAAAACCAACATAGGTGCGGGCACCATAACCTGTAACTATGATGGCGTGAATAAATCACTGACCAAGATAGGCAATAATGCCTTCATTGGCTCAAACTCATCGCTTGTTGCACCAGTTGAAATTGGTGATATGGCAACAGTAGGTGCCGGTTCTGTGATCACCACTAAAGTAGATGATGGGCACCTCGCGGTAGCGCGCGGTAAACAGCGCAACATCTCAGGTTGGCAACGCCCAGCTAAAAAGAAATAAAAAAAGCGCCAATCGGCGCTTTTTTTACTCAGCAGGTAATGAAATATGAGCATTACCTCTTCGGTAATCCAGTGTTAAGACAAAATGCTTCAATACATCAAAACCTATAATGCCTGAAAGCTTCTGTGACTTTAGATTACTACCAGTAAAAGACATCTGCTTTGTTAAGTTAGCTGTTTCACCTTCAGCAGGAACGTTTACAAGTACATCTTCCAGCACAAAAGGGCCAAACTCTAACTCGTTAATATTAAATAGCTGAGTATTACGCGTCTCATTTACCCCTGAACTTTCTATATCAAGCTTCGCGTTATTTTCTAGCCAACCCATGCCTTCAGCTAAAGAGCGTTCAACCATTAAACCTGAGTTACTTCCAGTATCAAGCAGCACCCAAATCTTACGCTTACCATCAAGTTTCACTTGCACAATAGGTTCGCCCGTTCCACGTAACGATTGGGTTGGGATATTTTCATGTTTAGCCAGATCTATACTTTTTCTAGGTAGTAAACGCATACGCTCATTTGGGTAATCAAATTGCACGATAAAGTTAGAAAATAGCCCTGCGCCGATGATTAAAATATCATCTTTATGGCCTAGGTTTAGAGGGGCAATTTTATTTAAGTCGGTTTTTAAGCCCAATAATTCAACCGGTACCTCGTTAAGAAGATTGATGTCTTCTTCACCAAATACGCCTTGAATTGTCATACGGCGGCCTTGTTGATAACTCAAATCATGGGCTTCAATAAAGGCATTATTAATCCCGTTAATTTGAGCACCAGAATCTAAGATGGCATAGCCTTGCTTGCCTGATACGGTCACTGGGATTTTGATATGTCCATTATCTAGCTTAAATGGCGTCCACCCGTCTTTTGCTAAGCCAGTTGCGCTCGCTAAAATCACGCAAGCAGCCAAAATTCCCTTTAATATCATGTGTTTCATTATTCCCTCAAACTTATTTGCTACAAATAGTTAATTTTCGGGACGCATCTTAACACAATGAATATATACAAAAAAATAACAAAACCTTTACTAAATGCCGTCATCTGCTTTTAAAGTGCGCAATTAGGTCATTTATTTTTTGTAGTTTTAAAGATAAATCGGGCTAGTTGTCTAATAAAGGATCATTTATACTTGCCTATCTTTCGAACCGAAACTTATTAAAACGTGAACAAACGCAATACCCAACAAAGGCGGCATCACATACTTCAACTAGTTAATGAGCTAGGTGAGGTTTCCGTGGATTTGTTAGCGGTGAGGTTTGAAACGTCAGAGGTTACGATTCGTAAGGATTTAGCTGCTTTAGAAAAAAGTGGTTTGTTATTAAGACGTTATGGTGGTGCCTGTGCCCTACCTAAAGAAATTGTTGAGTCAGGTGATGAACATACCGACTCTGCGCGCAAACAAGCCATAGGCCGCGCTGCGTCAGCCAAGATTAATGATCATAACCGTATCATCATAGATTCAGGGCGTACTACAGCGGCACTTATCCCAGAGCTAAGCAAAAAACGCGGGCTGGTGGTGATGACAAACGCCATCAAAATCGCCAATCGCTTGTTGTCGTTAGAAAACGAGCCCACCTTGCTGATGACAGGCGGTACTTGGGATCCACACTCAGAGTCCTTTCAGGGCCAAGTGGCTGAAATGGTCTTAAAAAGTTACGACTTTGACCAACTGTTTATCGGTGCTGATGGCATCGACATTGAGCGTGGTACCACCACGTTTAATGAACTCATTGGCTTAAGCCAAGTAATGGCGGAATCTGCCCGCGAAGTGATCGTGATGGTGGAGTCGAATAAAATCGGCCGCAAAATACCCAATTTGGAGTTACCTTGGTCAGTTGTGACCACCTTGATAACCGACGATGGACTGGCACCGGAGATTTGTGAAGCCATTGTTGCCCAAGGTGTGGAGCTAATTTGCGCCAAGGTAGCAAAAGAGACTTAACACACTAATACAAACGGAGACGATTATGTGTGGCATTGTAGGCGCAGTTGCAGAGCGTCATGTAGGTAAAATTTTAGTTGAAGGCCTAAAGCGCCTTGAATACCGTGGTTATGATTCAGCGGGTGTTGCCCTATTAGAAGATAACACCCTCACAACGGTTAAGGCCGTTGGTAAAGTAGCTAACCTTGCAGCCGCTGTGGCTGAGCAAGGCCAAGATGGCACTCAAGGTATTGCACACACTCGTTGGGCAACTCACGGTGGTGTAACTGAAGCAAACGCGCACCCTCACCTATCTCACGATGAAATTGCTCTAGTACACAACGGCATCATTGAAAACCACGAAAAACTGCGCTCAGCGCTTCGTGGTAAAGGTTACGAGTTCAAATCAGACACTGACACTGAAGTGATGGTGCACACCATTCACGACCTACTAAAAAGCCATGATTCACTGCTTAGTGCAGTACAAGCTGCGGTTCAGCAGTTTGAAGGTGCTTACGGCACCGTAGTATTCAATAAAAACAACAACAATGAAATCGTGGTAGCGCGCTCAGGCAGCCCGCTTGTAATCGGTGTAGGTATTGGCGAAAACTTTATCGCATCTGACCAACTTGCCCTATTACCTGTTACTCGTAACTTCATCTTCCTAGAAGAAGGCGATGTAGCACGCATTACCCGCGATACCATCGAAATCTATGATGCTGAAGGTAACGCTGTTGAGCGTGAAGTTGTTGAATCAACTATCTCACAAGATGCCACAGGCAAAGGCGAATTCCGTCACTACATGATGAAGGAAATCTACGAGCAGCCAGCAGCCGTACGTAACACGCTTGAAGCGCGTCTTGAAAACGACCGCGTTGCAACTTCTGCCTTTGGTGAGCAAGCCGTCGAAATCTTCAAAAAAGTAAAACACGTGCAAATCATTGCCTGTGGTACGTCTTACCACTCAGGCATGGTGGCGCGCTACTGGCTAGAGCAATACGCAGGTGTCAGCTGTAATGTCGAAATCGCTTCAGAGTTCCGTTACCGCAAATCATTTGTACACGAAAACAGCCTACTTGTGACTATTTCACAATCAGGTGAAACTGCAGACACCCTTGCGGCACTGCGCCTTGCTAAAGAGCAAGGTTACATGTCGTCAATGACGATTTGTAACGTGCCAGGGTCTTCACTAGTACGTGAGTCAGATCTTGCCTTTATGACAAAAGCAGGCGCTGAAATCGGTGTTGCGTCAACTAAAGCATTCACCACTCAGCTAGTGGGCTTATTAATGCTTACAGCGGCAATCAGCCAAGAAAAAGGCATTGATGCGGCACACATTGTTAACGCTATTAAAGTACTCCCAAGCAAGTTAGAAGAAACCCTAGCCCTTGCTGGTAGCATTGAAGACCTAGCGGAAGAATTTGCAGACAAAAACCACTCACTTTTCTTAGGCCGTGGCGACCAATATCCAATCGCAATGGAAGGCGCGTTAAAGCTTAAAGAAATCTCGTACATCCACGCAGAAGCCTACGCAGCCGGTGAGCTTAAGCACGGCCCACTGGCCTTGATTGACGCTGAAATGCCAATCATCGTTGTTGCACCAAACAACGAACTGCTTGAAAAGCTTAAATCAAACGTGGAAGAAGTGCGCGCCCGTGGCGGTATCATCTATGTGTTCGCTGATAAAGACTCAGAGTTCCAGTCAGACGATACAATGCGTGTTATCAACGTAAACCACGTAGACGACATCATCGCCCCAGTGGTTTACACAGTGCCACTGCAGCTACTTTCGTACTACGTAGCCCTTATCAAAGGCACAGACGTAGATCAACCACGAAACCTAGCAAAATCAGTAACGGTAGAATAATCGCGTGATTGATAAAAAAGCCGGCTTAATGCCGGCTTTTTTGTTTTTGCTTACTGGGCTTTTAAATTACTAGTAAATAAAGCACCCCAAAGAACTTTGCCTTAGTTACTTGGGAATTCGACGTCTACATTGAAGTGTATTAATTTGCCATCCAGATAAGCATAATTCGATTATTTCGGCCTTATATGTTTGTTTTACTCGCCCTAACTACAGCGTAGCGGCACCTTTAACCTATCGATTTTAAAAATAGCTCCTCACTCTCACAGAGACTGTAAACCTCTCCTAAACTATGTTTAACAGCATACCTTGTAATACAAGATACCTTGCACTATAAATATTGATAGTACATAAATTGAGCAAAAATAAGTATGGAAAAAGACAACTCTGCCGCTAAGTGGGATGTGCAATTGCGTAAAGGCACCTTAGATATGGTTATTCTAGCCGCGCTCAAAGGCCGCTCTTTGTATGGTTTGGCGCTTTTAAACCTATTACAAAAGTTAGAAACCACAGCAATTACGGAAGGGACTTTATACCCACTGCTTGATCGCTTAAACAAAGAAGGCGTTGTTACTGCTAAGTGGGTGCAAGAAGGCGTAACAAGGCCTCGTAAATACTACTCCCTCACAGATGATGGCGAAGCAAAGCTCACTATTTTAAAGGAGCGCTGGCGTAAATCGGTGAGCGATATGGAATTTTTACTTGCCAACCCAGGGCCTGCAACCTTTTAAAGCCAAGGATATGACGATGAATCACGATACACAGATAAATCAGTACCTAACCACCCTAGCCCAGTACATGTCTCGGTTAGATACACAACAAGTCAACGAAGTGATTAAAGAGATCGAAAGCCACATTTATGATGTGCTTGATAACGCTAAGGCTAACGCAACTCCAATCAGTATTGATGACGTTTTGGCTCGCTTAGGGTCGCCAAGGCAACTGGCGCAGCAATACAGCGATCACTTAATTATGGGCACACCGCCGCCGCAAGGGTTTAGCGCGCTGGGTAAGGTAAAAAAAGGCATTACAGCGGGCGTATTTTATGGCTCGGGCCTGTTTGGTTTTGCGTTTGGGGCACTCTTAATCATCATCGGCGCTTTAAAAATATGGATTCCGGAGTCCGTCGGTGTGTGGGGCAACGACCACGGTCAAAGCATTGTTATTGGCCTTGTAGAACACGCGCCTACGTCAAGCAAGGAATTACTGGGTGTGTGGCTAACCCCTGCGGCGATGGCTACAGGGGCATTGGTGCTCTATCTCACATATCGCTTACTCAGCGTATTAAAGCAATACCGTTAACATTAAAAGGGCACCAAGATGAAAACGCTTCTGAGATATTTAGGCCACTTTGCCGCAGTGAGTGCCGTGTTATTGATATTGGGCTTTGCGCTGTTAGTTAGTCAAAAAGGCACTGTGGGATTACCTGCCGACCGATTAGCAAACACAGTAGGTAATGAAGGCCCTCATGTTTTTTTTGATGGTGAAAAAGTACAAGCGGAATACATTCGCGGTAATCGTGAAGAGGGTTTTTACAAAGAAACGCTGCCACTAAATCCAGCTGAACCCAATCAATTAGACGTGTACTTTCCACTTACTGGCACCACGTTTGAGGTTGATTACATCCCTAAGGTGAAAACACCCGCCTCTACCTATAAAGATAACGCCCCTATCCTTGCTATGTCCGATTTAGAGGGCAACTTAGCAACCTTTATCCACTTTTTGAAAGCGCACGAGGTGATCAACAAAGATAACCAATGGCAATTTGGTAATGGTCATTTAGTGTTAATTGGCGATATGGTGGACCGCGGTTTTTCAACAACCCCTTTATTGTGGTTTATCTACAAATTAGAGCAAGAGGCTGAAAAAGCGGGTGGTCAATTGCACTACATCATTGGTAATCACGAAATCAAAAACTTACAAGGCAACTTTCACTCAGCGGCAGACAAATACTTTGCGGTGGCAGGTATTTTAGAGCGCCAGCAGTTTGAGTTGTTTGGCCCTAACGCCGCCCTCGGTCGATGGCTTGCAAGTAAAAATGTGATTGAAAACATCAACGGCCACTTATTTATACATGGTGGCCTGCACCCTGAAGTAAGTGAATTAGGGCTATCAATTACTGAGATAAACACGGTAGTAAGAGAGCATTTTAGGCAGTTTTATTACCCCAAGGCGATGTCTCTCAAACATGTCGACTTGCTCACATCGACCAAAACAGGGCCTGCTTGGTACCGTGGTTATTTTAAAGGCGATGTGGATACACAACAAGTAAAGCAAAGCCTAGCAGCGCTTAACGCCAAAGCAGTGGTTGTTGGTCACACGTTACAATTTAAAGTAAATGCCTTGTTCGACCATCAGGTGTTTGCCATCGACGTAAAGCACCCAGACGATTACAACGTGAGCTTTCCTACTAAGTCATCAGAAGGGCTACTAATCGAAAATGGCAGCTATTATCGTTTACTAGCAGATGGTGAACGGGAGATTATTTAGTAATGTGAGCCGCGTATAAATACAATGGCAGCTAGGTAAAACTTGCCCCCTTTACTTCAAAATTAAAAGCCGGCTTAATGCCGGCTTTTTAGTTGCTATTTAAAACTGATAGCGGATTTTTCCGTACACAAAGCGGCCATCTAAGCTGTAGGGTGAAAAGGCGCTGTAAGGGAAAATTTGGTTAAAGGTGGAGTAGCCAATGTTGCTTACTGTGTCTTGCGGATATTGGTCAAACAGGTTGTTGGCACCAAGTGCAAATTCCCAATTATCACCAAGGGCATAACCCACTTCTAAGTCAGTGATCCACTTTTCGCTGATGGTTTCATCACGCTCTGGGTTACTTGAAGGATCCACTGCTTCACCGTATCGGCTGGCTTTAAGGTTTATGCGCCAGGCATCCAATGTCCAAACTGCACTTAAGTTGAGTTTGTTTTTAGGGGTACCTTCTTCAAATCGGGCAATTTCACGGCGGGCAAAGTATTGGTAGCTGTCACCTAGGGCATCCAGTTCAGGTGGGTTTGGTTTTACTTTAGTCACTTCAGTGTCATTCACATTCAGTGCAGCACTGAAACGTAAATCACCTAAATCGTCTAAATCAAAGCTGTATGCGGCCACTAAATCCATGCCTTGGGTGCGAGAGTCAATGGCATTGGTAAAGTAGCGTACACGTTGAGTATTAAACTCACCGGCATTTTGTAAAATGGCTTCTACTTCTGGGCCTGATAAGTTTTCAGAAAGTACAATACGGTCATCAATTTCAATGCGGTAGGCATCAAGCGTTAAACTAAAGCTGCCTTGAGTGTACACAAAGCCCGCCGTCATATTCACTGAGTCTTCAGCTTCTAAAGTGCGTGCACCGAGTGCCCTTGCCGCAGCGGTATCCACTGGGAATAAGCCCACTTCATTCGGCACACCATCTTCAAATACGGTGGCAATGCTTTTATAAGACGTTTGCGCTAACGAAGGCGCTCTAAAGCCTGTACTAATTGCACCGCGCAGTGAAAAGGCCTCATTGATTAAATAGCGTGTGGCAAACTTACTTGTAAAAGTGCTGCCAAAGTCGCTGTAATCTTCAAAGCGCCCTGCCAGTACTATGTTCCAATTCGGGTTTAAGTAGGTATCAAACTCGGCAAACAGCGCCACGTTGTGGCGGCTTTTATCTGTGGCACTGGCGGGTGAAAAACCAGATAGCACTTGTGCACCACCTGCGGCAACTGGGTTACCGTCGTTGTCTAATACTGTGATGTAAGACGCTTCTTCACCGGCTTTAATTTGGTAGTTTTCATGGCGGTATTCAGCACCCACAGTTAAAAACACATCATCGGGAAGCCCTAAATCTAACACGGTAGAGCCATCCGCATTAACTAACCACTGAGTGTATACCAGCGCGCCGTTGTAAAAGTCGGTTGGGCTGTTTACTCCAAGCGAGGTGTTTAAACTGTTAGTAACACCAAACTCAAAGTCGTTTTTACCCATGTTGGTGCTTAAATCCCACTGCCAGTCACCGCTTTCGCCTTCTAACCCCAGCGCAAAGGACGTGTCTGTTACATCTGTGGTAATTTGCGGCAAAAAGCCATTTGGGTAAATTTCTGGCACATTGCGGCCATCACGGGCGCGGCGGTAAAACCCACCTGAGTTACCTTCACGGGTACTCAAACTGCCGAAAGAATAAAGGTTAAAGTCATTATTTAGGCGGTAGCCAGCATTGTAGAAAAACGCTACGTCTTCCACTTTGGCTTTACCAAAGCGGTGGTTGTATCGGTCAAAGGTAAACTCACGTGGGTCGAGTTTGCCTTCGCTATCTCGATTATATTGTTCGCGTGGGTCAAAGCCGCTGCGGTTGGTAGGCTTTTTGTCGCGCATTTCTATAGAAAGATTTAAAAAGCCATCAGTACCGAGTGCAAAACCTATATTACCGCCTAGGGTGGTGGTGCCGCCGTCTTGGCGGGTGCGATCGCTCCCTGTGGTAAAGGCTAGGTCGCCGTTTTCTTCCGTCACATCAGTAAGTTGGGCAACACCTGCCATTTGCGTGTCATATTCGCCATAAGTGGCGCTTAGGCTGCCGCCCTCATCGGCGTCTTTTAATACTATGTTGATCACCCCGGCAATGGCGTCTGAGCCATATTGCGCAGCGGCGCCATCACGTAATACTTCAATGCGTTTAATGGCACTGGCTGGAATGGTGTTTAAATCCACCGCAGTTGAGCCGCGCCCTACTGTGCCATTTAAGTTTAAAAGTGCCCCTGAGTGGCGGCGTTTACCGTTCACCAAAACCAGCGTGTGATCAGGTGCAAGGCCGCGTAATACCGCAGGGCGCGCGTGATCTGTGCCATCAGCTATGGTGGCTTGTGGGTAGTTAAAGCTTGGCACTAAGGTAGTGAGAATTTGGCTTACTTCGAGTTCACCCGTACGGGTGAGCTCATCCGCTGTAAGTACATCAACTGGGACTGTGCTTTCAGCTACAGTGCGCAGGCTACGGCGTGTCCCTGTGACTGAAATCACTTCTATGTTTTCTTCGGCTGTGGGAGTGGTTTCGGCTTGGGCATTTAGGCTGACAGTTAAGCTGCTTGCTACGGCAATGGCTGCCGCTGTTAAAGGAAATCCGCTGATATTCATAATGCTTCCCGTTATGTGTGCTTATTAGCGTGGAGGTTAGCTGATTAATAGTGGCGAAAATTCAAAACCTAAGGGTTAAATCGCTATAACATATGACAGTTATAGTGGGTCATGTGAAGTTTATGCAAATGATTAAAAGTAAAAGTAAAAAAGCCTAAGCATGAGGCTTAGGCTATTTACACTTGAGCTTATTTAAACTTAGCAAAAGGCTCGTCGACAGGGGTTTCAGCAAGGTGATTCACATAGTTACTCATGACTTTTTGGCTAAGTCCTAACACAATTTCTAGCAAGTGTTGTTTTGAAAAGCCGGCATCAAAAAACGCTTTGGCTGTGGCGTGGTCTAGCTGACCGCGATTTTCAACCATAGCTAGGGTAGTTTGGCGTAATACTTCTAGTTTGGCATCGGCAAGTGGGCGTTTATCACGTACGGCTTGGTTGATGTCATCATCCACGCCCATAGATTTAGCAATGGCGGTATGCGCTGGTACACAGTAATGGCAGTTATGTGCCACGTTAATGGTTTGCCACACAACGGTTTTTTCCTCTGCGTTAAAGCTGGAATCTAAAAAAAGCTGGTGGAGTTTTTGGTAACCATCAAGTAGCTCAGGTGACTCGGCCATTACCGCATGTAAGTTTGGGAGCATGCCAAAGGCTTTCTCTGATGCGGCCAATAATGCTTTGGACTTTTCTGGCGCACTGCTTTGGGTGTGGAGCTTAAATTTTTCCATGTTTGCCTCATGTTTGTTGCGGTTTAAATTAGTTGACGTACACTAGGCTAGTAGAACTTGAATGCTTGTTCAAATTATTATTGAACATATGTTCAAACAAAGAGGTATAAGTGAACCGCATTAAATTTAATCAAGATGAAGCACGGCAAAAAGCCATGAACGTGTTTTGGCAAAAAGGTTTTAAGGCCACCACCATGCGCGATTTACAAAGCGCCATGGATTTACGCCCAGGCAGCATCTACCAAACCTTTGGCGATAAAAAAGCCTTGATGGCCAGTAGTTTAGAGTGCTACACACAAGCCTGTGTGGCTTTTATTGAGCACCTAAAAACCATGCCAAGTGATGATGCCCTTGGGCAATTTTTACAGCATGCGCCGTTTCAAGGTGAGCATGCCTCTAAGGTGTGCTTTTTGGTTAAAACCGCTGCAGAGCTAGGTGGGGTAGAAGGTGACGACAGCAAAAACTTGTTTGCACTTGCTCAAGCTGGGTTATTAAATATTAAAGAGGCACTGACTGAGTTGATAACACAAGGCCAAGCTGAGGGTACATTAAGCACGCGTCATAGCGCGGAAACGTTAGCGCAAATGGTGCAAGTGCAGTTAGTCGGCGTAATGACCTTTAAACAACTAGGCATGCCAGTTTCGCATCTTGTGGATGAATTAGCTGCGACCTTAAAGGCCTAATCTGAGCCGCTGTTATTTTGGTGTTTCATGTGAAACTCAGGGCCTTGCTCGCCAATAATGTTAAAGCCAAGACGAAGATATAAATCTTTAGCAGGATTGGCTTTTAACACACTCAAATAAAAGGGCTTTGGCGCGTGCTCCTGTAGTAGTTGAGTGAGCAGTTCATGGCCATGTCCCTTATTTTGCTGCTCTGGCAAAATTTGCAGCTGTAATACCTCGGCAGCTGTCGGGCTTAAGCGCCATTTGATCATGCCAATTTGGCTTTGCTGAAAATGGATGATGTCCGCGTGTTCAAACGCGTACGTAACTCGCTCAAGATGCTCATCTTGGCTTAAAGCAAATCCCATTTCTTTAAGGTGAACATCCATAGTATTCAGCCTAAGGGCTAATAGCCAAGGTATGTCACTGTGTTGGGCTTTACTTAACTGATAAGCCATTAAGTGGTGGATTTACTCGCTTGCGCAATCGCGCCAACCTCTAGCACTGGCGAAGCGTCAATGTTATTGGCGTCCATCATAGTGGCAATGCGCTGCATGGAAGACAGCAGCAAGCTTTGCTCCCACGCATCTAACTCAGAGAATTGATTAATAAAGTGTTCTTGCAGAGGCTTTGGTGCTTTTGCCAATACCTTATGCCCTTCTTCTAACAAATGCAGGCTGACGCGGCGCTTATCTTGCTGGCTACGCTCTCGGGTGATCAAATTACGACTTTCTAGCCTGTCTAAAATATTGGTCACAGTGGCGGGACTTAAGTTGATGTTATTAGCCACTTTACTCGCTGTAATACCGTCTTCAGCGCCTATCTCTTGCAAAATTAATAGCTGTGGCGCCGTTAAGCCAGAAGTCTTATTTAACTGCTTTGAATGTAAATCTATGGCTCGAATCACTTTGCGCAAAGCGATTAATAGCTCGTCGTATTTTTCCATGTGGTTTCTAGCACCGCCGTATTTCAATAATGCCAGTATATCTTGAAAAGCCTTAATTTAACCAGCGGGTATTAAACGTGCAAAGCCCGCTGTGGCAACTATATTTTAGGGATAAAAATGAAGGTAACGCCCAATGACGATTGCACATAAGCTCACATCTGCATTTATTTTAACCATTACCATTCCTTTGTTGTTGATCTCCACCATTATGGTGATGCAAGTGCGTACTGAGGCGCTGAATAACTTTCAGCAAGCCACCAAGCGGGAAGTGCGACAAGTCGACAACATGGTTGCGCTATTGTTTGATGAAATCGCCAAGGACGTGGCGTTTTTAACCAAGCAACCTGAGATCATTGCTGCGCAGCAAGACGTGCAAACCTATGTGAATAACGCCACTGAAAGCACCCTAGACTCCCCCAATAACAGCGCCACAGAGCAAGCCGCATATGGCCTGTTTGACCGTTTTGGCAAAAGCCACGAAGGGCTGGCATATATTTACATGGGTAATAATCAAGGTGGTTATATTCAGTGGCCTTTAGGCGGTGTGGGTGCTAACTACGATCCGCGCCCACGGCCTTGGTATAAAGCAGGTGAAACAGCTAAAGCACAGGCGACCCGCACCAACGCCTACTATTGGGAGCCGGATGACGCAGTGATTGTATCTACTGTGCAAGCCATTATGGATCAAGGTCAAGTGGTGGGTGTGCAAGGCATGGATGTGAGCCTAAAAGGATTAACCGACCAAATGAAGGCAATAAAAATTGGTCGAGAAGGGTTTTTAGTCGTGATTGAAGATAGCGGCACCATTTTGGTGGATGCTAAAACCCCAGCGCATAACTTTAAAGCCGTAAAGGATGTGCAAAATGGCCAATATCAAAGTTTGCTTAATAACGCGCAAGACTTAGAGCAAGAGATCAGTATTAAAGGAAATACGTACTTAGCCGCTGTACTCAAAGACACTCAATCTGGTTGGCAGTATCTGGGCTTAATGCCTAAAAGCGAAGTGATGGCAAAGGCAAACCACCTCACTGTAATTATTGTGGTGATCAGCGCTATTTTGGTCGGTGCTTTTTCAGCACTGGGTATTTATTTATCACGAGTGCTAGCAAAACCGATAGTGACAGTGTCTGACAGTTTAGAAACCATAGCCCAAGGTGGTGGTGACTTAACTCAGCGCTTAGCGGTTGATTCAAAGGATGAAACCGGCAAATTAGCAGCCAGCTTTAATGCATTTTTAGAGTCCATTGCTGGGCTTGTCAAAGAGATTAACCACAGTGCCCACCATGTTACGGATTCAGCAAGCAGCACCCGAGGTGTTTCAAATCAATTAAAAGGGGCTATTACTCAACAGCAGCAAGCTTTGGAGCTGGCCGCCACTGCTATTAATGAAATGGCCGCCACAGCAAATGAAGTTGCTGCTAGTTGTGCCAATGCCGCGGATTCTGCTAACCAAACGCGAGATGCCGCCCAAACAGGCAAAGCCATCATTTTAGATGCGGTATCTGGGGTAACCCAACTTGAGCAAGAGATCCAAAAAGCCAGTGACACCATAGTGCAGCTAGACAGTGAAAGTGAAAACATCACCTCGATTTTGGATGTTATCCGAGGCATTGCAGAGCAAACCAACTTATTGGCACTCAACGCCGCAATAGAGGCTGCCCGCGCTGGAGAACAAGGCCGTGGTTTTGCGGTTGTGGCAGATGAAGTGCGTGCGCTGTCGCAACGTACATCTGAATCAACCGAGGAAATCGCTCAGCAGTTGAATAAGCTCAGTACGATTACCCGCAATGTGTCTCAAGAAATGCAGGCAAGCTTAAGTAACTCACGCCACACAGTAGAGCGTGCTGAACAAGCACAAACTGAGTTTAATGCCATTAGTGGCTCGGTGGATGTGATGAGTGACTTAAACACACAAATCGCCACGGCAGCAGAGCAACAACAGCATGTGGCAGAGGACATTAGCCAAAATGTGGTAGACATTAAAAACGCCGTAGACGGCGTAGCTGAAGTAGTTGTTAGTGCGGATAAAAATGCTGAAGAGCTCAGCGAATTAGCCACTGAGCTCACAGCATTGGTGAATAAATTTAAAGTTTAAAAGTAAAAATCAAAGGACAGGTAAAGGGCGGAGAAATCCCCTTCGTTTATCATCATGTCACGGTCTATGTAGCCGTCTTGATGTAAGTATTCTAGGTAAATCCAACCTGGACCATAGTTATAAATCACGGCGGGCGCCACAGCAAAAATGGTGTCAGCCGTGCTGCCTTTCGTATCTGGGCTTGCCCATGTGGCATCCACTAAAAAGCGCCAATCGCCATAGTCATAACCTAGCTCAAAGCCATAACGACTGTTTTCAATGGTAGTAGGTTTGCCAGCGGCTAGTTGATAAGCCACAGGCAATTCACGTTCACCTTGAATGTATTCCGCTTTTGCAAAGGCTTTACCAAACTGCCCTAAGTAATAAAGTGCAAAGGCGTTGTGATCACCATCAACAGGGTTACCAGCACTGATCAAATCTTGTAGTTTACCGGCTTGAGCTGAAGCACCTAAAGTATGGCTTTCATCAAGGGGATATTTAAAGTCAGCAACAAACGTCTGTACTTTGCGATAGGTAGTACTGCTACCCCAATGGCGGTTGTCATCAGTGGAGTCAGTTGAGGTTTCCCCCCAATCATCCGCATGATAATACGCTAAAGCATAATTAAACTGTGTTTGCTGCCCCTCCACTTTTACGCCCACATCCATTTGGTCACCATAAGCTGCTTGAAACATGTCCCCCGGCCAAAAGTTACTGGTTTTCCAAGCAAAGGGGACTTGGCTCTTACCGACGATGATTTTATGGCTTGGGGTTACGTCAAACCCTATCCATGCTTTGTGCAGGGTAAAGTTATCGCCGCTTGAGTTATTGGCGGTATCCGTAAAGCTGCCCGGGCCAATTCTTAATTCAGCTGAGTAAGACCAGATACCCTCGCCTTCTTTAGCTTTACCATCGGCGTATAAAATGAAGGCTTCATCGGCAAAGTCGCCAATTGTTTCGTCATCTCTGTCGTTGTCATCCACATAGCGGTAGTTAAACCACACGCCACCGGATAAGTTAGGGCTTGCTAAAGCGCCACCAGCAAAGCTGGCAATAAGACAAAGTCCAAGTACCTGTTTCATTGGAGGATACTCCTGATATTAAGACTGCTTAAGTGTAGTCCATCCGGTGTCAGGCTCACGGGTTTACATGATAAAATTTAGTTAGAGTTCAAACTAATTCAGCGCGCTAGTAAAGCGTGCTAAACGCCTTTAAAACAAGCTAAAAACTAAAAATAAGTGTTTTTAGTGACAGTAAAGTAATTAAATCTTGTGTACACTCACTTTGCTCAATGTTGTGGACACCCCCTCAAATGCGATTCGGATTCGCAGTTTTCACAGCATTTTCTACACTCAAATGAAGGTCCATGGAGTCTAAGGCTTATGCAGTTATCGCCTAGTGTGCGGATTAATTCCGAAGCAGAGTTAGAGTTTCTCGAAGTAAATGCCCCTTTTTGCCAAGCCAAAATTTACTTGCAAGGTGGCCAAATTGTGTCTTTTATTCCAAAAGGAAAGCCCGACTTACTTTGGTGTTTCAATGAGGCGGTGTTTTTAGCAGGCAAAAGTATTCGCGGCGGTATTCCAATTTGTTGGCCTTGGTTTGGCGCACATGAACAAGCAGACTTTCCCCAACATGGTTTTGCACGCACAGCGCAATGGCGCGCTGAAGAAGTAAACGAAAGCAAAGATCAGATTGAAATTGTGCTGTCATTACCGAGCAAGCTGATCCCTGAGGCATTGTGGCCTTACAAAACCAATTTAGAAGTGAAGTTCTTTTTATCAGACTCGCTGCATATTGAGCTCATTACCACTAATTTAGACAGCCAGCCGCTGGAATTTAGCCAAGCGCTGCATACCTATTTTCCAACAAGTAGCATTCATCATACTCACGTCAGTGGTTTTGATGGCTGCGAATACGTGGAGTTTGGCGAGATTAAAATGCAAACTGGCGACATTCACTTTACGGAAGAAACCGACAGAGTGTTTGATCACCTTAATCAAAAGCCTGTCATTACTACCCCTGAGGGGCAAATCGCGTTGGCACCTATTAATTCATGCTCAGCCGTGGTGTGGAACCCATGGATTGAAAAGTCCAAGCGGTTAAGTCATTTTGCCAATGAGGATTACCAAAATATGCTCTGTGTAGAGACCGCCAATGTGCGTGAAGACAAAGTATATCTTGAGCCATTACAAGCACATACCTTAGGCGTAAAGCTAAGCTGGCTCAGCTAGTGTGATGCTTTTGTATTAATTATTATTTATTTACAAAAATTGGTTTTTTTTTAACCCCTGCTTGCTATAGCATGAGGCGGTTAAATTCGTGGGATGGCAAAGTCAGCAATGTTTCAGGCACTACCAGAGGGAAAATGGGTACCTATAGGCTTATTAAATAGCCATGTGCAGTTGCATCGAGGAGACGAGGCACAAGTGCGCTTTTATGACGAGGCTGGTGAGTTACCTGAGCTGACTATCACCCACGAAATCCTTTCAGACGAAGATGGCGACCCCCATATTTGGCAGCGCTTTCTAGCAGAGCAAATCAACACCTATCACAGCATAGTAAAAGCTGGAAAACTGGCTGACCAAGGGCTTATCTTGGGCTATCGCTCTAACTTAATTTACACCGTGAGCCACAGTGGCATTCAGTCGGCTGAGCTTATTTTAAAACGCGAAAAAGCCACTGAACCCAGCCAACCTGAGGCGGTCGCGGATGATGTGAATTACGATCATATTTATCCAGTTAACCGCAAAGATTAC
>JBGTXC010000240.1:0-3873 GCA_041937835.1 Alteromonadaceae bacterium
TGCCCATTATCAAGGCAGTGATGCTGCTCCCATTGCCATTGCCGGCAAAGGCATCACCTTTGACTCAGGTGGTATTCAAATTAAAACCTCAGAGCACATAGTCCGTATGAAATCGGATATGGCGGGCGCTGCGGCTGCCTTAGGCACAGTTAAAAGCCTCGCTTTGATGAAAGCACCTGTGAATGTGGTGGCTGTATTGGGTGTGGCGCAAAACATGGTGTCTGAAAATTCTGTCATCCCAGGGGATGTGATCACCACTGCCGAAGGCTTAAGCGTTGAAATCACGCACACAGATGCCGAAGGGCGTTTAGTACTCATTGATAGCATGTGGTATGCCCGTAAGCACTTTAAACCAAGCGTGCTTATCGATATTGCCACACTCACAGGCGGCAAATACCGCGCACTGGGTAATAAACTCAGCGGCATCTTCAGTGAAAACGACACTTTAATTAAGGAGTTCACGCAAGCTGGTAAAGCGGTGAATGAGCCAGTATGGCACTTACCACTTGGCTATGAAGAAATGCTCAAAAGCCAAATTGCAGATTTACGCAACACCGGCAAAGGCGGTCCAAGTGCCACAACGGCTGCAAGCTTCTTAAAGCACTTTGTGGGTGACACCCCATGGCTACACATTGATATGGCAGGCAATGCCTTGGCCTCATCCGCTGAAGGCGAGTTCCCAGCAGGTGGCACAGGCTATGGCGTGAGCTTACTCACTGAGTGGGTGCTAAACCAACATAAAGCGAACTAGTCGACCACTTTGATTATCGATTAAGTTAAAAGCCCTCAGATGAGGGCTTTTTTATTGGGTATTAGCAAGTGAAGGACACATAAAACATGTGGTAAATATGTTGGTGCAATAGTATTAAAGCAACATTAATCCAATTGCATTTTAAATTGCATAAATTGACTTGTGCCGTCGTCATTGTCTGCGGTGAGTACGCCCTCTATTACGTGCTCGCTCGTGTGTGAAACCACCACAGACTCCACCTTACTTAAAAGAGGGGATTGTTTATGAGTGATGCGATAAGCGCTTTTGCTTAGGTCGATTGGCTTATCACTTGCTAATTCCTTGCTATCCACATAAGTAACAAAACTGCCCAATATGTTACCTATGTTGTTCGCATCTACCGATGCCGTAACAATCAACTTTTGGCTTGGAGCATGCCATGTAGCACCTGACAAAGTGGCCTCTGAGTTATCTATGAATGGCAGCGCAACTTTTTGAACACTGATTGGCTCTAGGTCTGGCGCGTCACCTGAAATGTAACTGATGAAGTCACTTTTATTGAATGAAAAAATAAGGTTTGGCCCATGAGACCCTCTGCTCAGTAAAAACACCAATGCATGGTGACTAGCAAGCCCTTCTATATTGATAAACTCATTGTTACTTAGCTTGGCAAATTTTCTTAAGCTCCGATAAAAAGGGCGTACGTTCTTCCATGCCACTGTGTTATCAGTAAGCGAATAGAGTAATGCTTTTTCTCGGGTGTCTGTGTATGTGCCAGACCCCATCATGACTAAGGTCGGAGTGCCATTAATACTGAATACGTCAGCGCCTTCTAAATCAGCTTTTTGCTTACTTGGGATACGGCCATGCTCATTCGGCTTACCATTACCTATGTGTATTTGATTTAAAACCTTAAAACCTGAATCCAAGGCATACAACGAAGGGGAATCATCCCCAACAACATACAGCGTATCATTGACATAAGTGCTTGCAGAGGCAGAAGGTAAATTAGCTAACTGCTTAACATTAAAAACATCTACAGAGCTTGCTGTTACCTCAAGGGAGTAAAACAAAACGACGATAATACATTGAGCTAACACCTTCATGTGGTTTGAGACTCCTTAAAAAAACACCCTCTCATAGGCGTAAAGTGAATAGTAATAATTATTTAGTGATGAAATCGTGAAATAAAGCACTGGCTTTATTGCGTATTTTTGTTGTCCATTTTGGATGCGATTGAGATCAAAACGGCAAGAAGGCTGCTAGTAAGAGTGATAAATACGCCTAAAACTAGCTCGTTCAAGTATGCTGCAAAAGCAGTTAGGCCAAGTCCTCTTTCAACTCTTTGAACCCCTCCCTCAAACCAAGTGACCTTAGTGACTGCATAAAACACCTCATACAGAGCAAAGAGCATACTTACACTCAGCAATAGGCACCCAATCAGAAACCCAAGGCGTGCAACAAACAGCGCTAATTTCAGCTCTTTAGTCACAATATTTTTAAAAGGCACAAAGAATAATGCGGTAGATAAAACGACTTGAAATGGTTGTGAGGATAATGCCTTGGTCATAAATTTCTCCAATACTATGAAATACATTCTAAGTTCCCTGAATGCCCGGCCTAGTGGTAAAACGATGTGCAGTAAGCCCTGTTTTTACATGCTTTACGTTGTTTTTTATAAGGGGGTTGCAACGCAAACTGACGGTACTTTACTACGAACTCTTTTGCTTGGGCTAGTGTTTCTGGGTAAGGAACGCTCTCATAGCTGTTTATTGAAGGACGAATTTTTTGAAATAAGAATCCGTGTTCGATTAAAAACTTAACTTTTTTCCACTGGCCTAAGTCTGATTTCTTAGGGGGGTTAAAATGACGACCTAAGTTAACTGCCACTCCCTTACAAATGGGGCATTCAATGGTCTTAGGGTAATTACACGGAGCAAGGTTAAACTGGCGCATATTCGACGTTCGGCACTCACAACAAGCAAAAGACATTGAATACGCAGGGCCCTGATATTGCATTTGCGGTTTTGGTAAATCTCTACATCCAACCTTTCTTCTTAGCGCCATCCTCGACTGTTTATCCATGATTATTTACGCTTTATAGCGCCCCACTTAGAGGCACTATAATAAGGAGCGAAGTGACGGGAGGCCACATTAATTGTCCCGCTTACTTGGTTTATTAGTGCCCTCTCCACGAATGCTAGCTATATAATCAAACTTTTAAGCTGTGATTTTTGTTCAGGGCTAAGCTCTTTAATTGATTTCAATGCATATTTAAGTGCTGATTCAGCTTCTTTTTTCATCTTAAAATTCAAATATGCCTTAATTAAGGAAGAATGAGCAGCAAAAGATTGAGGATAATTTTTTCGATTCCACTCCAGTAATTCCAACACATCATCTTGACGGTTCAAGTATTGTAACCACTGGGCATAACCGTTGGCTTTATCCTCTGGAATTTTTATGTCTGTTTTGAGGAGTTTCGAGCGACTGGCAAATTTTGCCTGCAAATCAGCCAAAGTTTTAGGCTCACCTTCTGGAATAGGCCATTCGGAAAACAAGTATTTTAATCCGGCATACTGCCCTTGAAGAACGGTTGTATTGTGCGTTTCATTGGAAAAAGTCTGAGATGTAGCCTCCAGCTTGTCAAATGGATAACTAACTAATAGATCCAGAAACTGTTGAAATGGTTCTGTCATGATTGGCTCTTCGCTAGCTATCGACATATACAAGCGACCTTCCAACTGTTTGCCTTTAAGAGCTTGCTCCGCTAATCCAAGCAATTGCTGGTTATTCCAGTATAAAGATGGGCTAATGGCAATGATGCCATTAAATAAGTCTGGCCGCTTCACCAAAGCATTGATAGCAAACTGCCCGCCGTGAGAAGTTCCCGATAGAATCTGATAGTCCAAAGTGCGGTACTGTTGTTTCACAAAAGGGATAACTTCTTTTTCAACAAAATCTAAAAATTTGTCTGCATTTTCAAGTTGATTTGGGTTCTGCTTGTCTAAAGGCGTTATCGTCAGGTCTCTAACACGTGTTTTAGCTGGGTTTACAATACCGACTACTATCATTTGCGGAATCTGCTCAAACTTTGCTAGATAATCTATAGTGCCAGCTGTATGCGGCCCCTGAATATCACCATC
>JBGTXC010000241.1:0-3868 GCA_041937835.1 Alteromonadaceae bacterium
CCAGAGGCGGATGTATTTGAAAAAGCATCGAATATGGCACTTGAGCCAATGCGCTATGAAAACACTTTGGCATTTATGTTTGAGTCTCGCTATATCATTTCGCCGACAAAGTTTGCGCTTGAAGGCGAGCACAGGCAAGGTAATTACACTGATTGCTGGCGCACCATTAAAAAGTACTACCAAGGAGAGGCAAAATGATCAAACTGTACAGTTATTTTCGTTCATCGGCTGCATACCGTGTACGGATTGCCCTTAACCTAAAAGGCATTGCCCATATCCTACAACCTGTGAATTTACTCAAAGGCGAGCAATCCGGGACTGAGTATCTAAAGGTTAACCCGCAAGGGTTACTCCCTGCTTTAGAAACTGAAGAAGGGGTGTTAGCTCAGTCTCTTGCCATGTTGGAATACCTTGAAGAAACGCACCCTGAGCACCCATTACTGCCTGAAAATGCCTGGCAAAAAGCGCAAGTGCGTAATCTCATGTATGCCATTAGCTGCGACATTCACCCTATTGATAATTTAAGGGTGCTCAAGTACTTAAGTAATGAACTTAAGGTAACAGAAGAACAAAAAGTGACCTGGTATCGCCACTGGGTTGTTGAAGGGTTTAATAAAATTGAAGCCATGTTACCGGGCGGTGATTTTTGCTTTGGTGATAGCCCAACTTTAGCTGATGCCTGCTTAGTGCCCCAGGTATATAATGCCCTGCGCTTTGAGGTAGACATGACGCATTACCCCAAAATTGCCAAGGTGTATGAGCACTGTAATCACATTCAGGCCTTTATTAAAGCACGCCCAGAAAACCAGCCTGATGCGCCAAAAAGTTAAGTCATAATAAAAGCCAGCAATTGCTGGCTTTTTTATTTCGAGGTAGTGCCTTATCCACGTGTGATCACTGCTGCGCCTTATCATAAGGGGCTGTGTCTGCGGCATTAAACACGCCATCGCCATCGATATCTGAATCAAGCGTATCCATCACCCCATCTTTGTCAGTGTCAAACGGCCACACATCATAAAAACGAAGCCGCCAAGGCGTGCGAAGACTTAATGCATCGCCTTCATTTTGCGCCGTTTCCACTCGCTCTAGCAGCGTTAATCGACTGCCATCAAACCCTAACAACTGCCAATCTCGTTGCGTCATCACATGACAATCTAGTGCACCGGCTAAGCAATCGCGGTAAAACGGCATGCCTTCTTGGCGGTGTAAGGACCAAAGCCAACGCAAGCCTTGTTGAGTTAAGTGCGCAAAATCTCGGCCATAACTATACCGATACGGGCTTGCTGTGCCATCCCAAACCCGAGTGCCATGGCTCTCAGCTTGCACTCTAAAGCCAAATCGCAGGCTTGGCAGTAGGCCTGCTTGGTTGGCGTTATCCGGGTGACTACTTATAGCCGATGACAATAAAAAAAGCCCTGTGAGATTAAATGATGCAGGGTTTAACGTCTGCGGTGCAGCGCTCCCTACCCGAGTGAATATTTCTGGGGTATTCACCGTTTTTGCCTGAATCTGAATGCCTTCTTCGGCATCATAAAGGCGAGTAAGTAACGTCTCAATTTGGCTCGTGAGGTGCCTAATCGTGATATCCCCTTGCTGCGAGATGGACCAAGCAATGGACTCATTGTGGAGTTGTTCACTGCCACTGCCATCGGCATTAAATTGGTAAAGTCCATAACGAAGCCCTCTGCCATCGTAGGCAAGGTATGCAGGCAGCGCCCAAGGGGCTGCCAATAATTCATTCAGCCAATGAGCTTCTTTTTTGAAAAGAGTGCGCTCAAGTGTCAGCACATCACTTGGCAATGTGAGTGTGAGTTCCATTGGAGCACTTTGCCCAAGTAGTTGGGTTTTAGTGTTTGCGTCATTGAATGTGGCTTCAAGTGTCAGCGATTGTAATAAAGTCACAGACTGCCCATGTGCTTTTAGTAGTTGCCAAGTTTCTGAACTGCGAGTAACAGCCATACTGACGCCTTTTTGCTCGGCAGACGCCATAAACTCTGCCGCTTTTGACGCTGAAACAAGCCCAAAAGCCACTAAATCAAACACACTAAAGTACACAGTTTTAGGCGCTTGCGCAGCAAAGTCGATGGTTAAAGTATTTTGTGTTTTTGACCAGTCAAAAGGCGTACTGCCAAGCTCATTTGCAAAGGCTCCGCCCTGGCCAGTAAAATGATACTCAGCACCTTGAGTCACGCCTTGAATAAAGCTGTAACCAGATTGCTCGCTTTTA
This sequence comes from Alteromonadaceae bacterium, assembly GCA_041937835.1. Lineage (GTDB taxonomy): Bacteria > Pseudomonadota > Gammaproteobacteria > Enterobacterales > Alteromonadaceae > Pseudoalteromonas. The sequence continues at coordinate 2,228 of JBGTXC010000241.1, forward strand.
AAGCGTGACCACAGGGCGCCGTTTAGTAGTCCTTCATCAAAGGTAAGTGCTGTTTGATAGCTGCTGTCGTCTGGCAAAATATCAGCGTCATTAGGTACACCATCGCCATCGCGATCATCATCTTGTTCGTCAGCAATGCCGTCGCCATCTAGGTCCTTGCTGGCATTGGCATTGGTTTTAAATATTTTTTACGATTGTAAACAGTACCACCCATAGTAACGGAACGACCGTCTTCATCGTAGTCTATAGGGGAGCCATAGCTGATTTGGCTATCTGTCACCAGTTTGCCATTAAGTTGCCTTATCCTGGTTTGGAATCTGTCGTTTTCCATATACAGGGTGCCGTACTTGTTAATTAACTTCAGGCGTTTTCCGTTATCCGAAACAAAATGTCCAGCCAGTAGTGCCACCGTTTTTTCATTCACAGAATTCGTTTTTTCATAATCGGGCAGCGGTTTACCATTTTCAACGGCCAGGAGGCAGTCAAGCGCATAGGTGGCCACCCGCCTTGTAATGGTATTTGTCACATCCACGGAAGAAGTGACAGCTACTCCCAGTTTCACTTCCGGTAATGCATAGAGCTGGGTGGAAAATCCATAAACGGCACCACCGTGACCCACACGCTTGTAGCCGCCCTGTTCTGAAAGGGAAAAGCCGATGCCGAACCCCACGTTATGTCTCTGATCTTTCCCGTCATTGAACTGACTGGTGAGCATCAGCTGGAGTGTCTCTTTTTTGATCACCGGCCCATTGGGTCCCTTACCATCGTTGAATAGCACTTTCATGAATTGGCCCAGATCTACAACGGGTGCATACATGCTTCCAGCGGGAGACATGCCAAGTTCAAAGGTGGGTGCATCGAATACCCTACCATCATAAGACCACATCGTTGCGTCCGCGAGACGATTAGTAATATCTGGCAATGGTTCAAAAGCGCTGTGAGTAAGTCCCATGGGCAGAAGGACATTTTTTCTCAAATAGCTGGCGAAGGGCTCACCTTTCAATTTTTCCAGAACATAGCCCACGGTAGCAATAGCACCATTTGAATATTTGATTTTACTTTCGGGTGCATAGATCACATCAGAATCGATAATACTCTTTACGGTTGCTTCAAGGGTGGGCTCATCATCATCAAAATAGTTTCCCACCAGGGGTTCCCTCAGGAGTCCGGACCGGTGAGACATGAGTTGACGAAGGGTGATTTCCCCTTTGAAACGGCTTCGGGGTCTGAACTCAGGAAGATAGTCCGTAATGGGGGCATCCAGATCCACCTCTCCTTTCTCCACCAATTGCATAATTCCTATATCTGTGAAAAGCTTTGAGACTGAACCAACCCTATACACTGTATTGGCATCTGCTTTTGTTGATTTATTTAAATCTTCAACCCCGAAGCCGCGGGCCCAAAGAATTTCCATATCCTTCACCAATACAATGGAAACAGCATTGAGTGCTTTATCCCCCATTTCGTAATGGATCGCATCCGAAACCTTTGAAGCAACTTCTTTATATTCCCCAGATGCTCGGATGTGGCCCGAACGATTTTCACAGGCCGAAAAAAAGCCCAGAAGCAGAATTATCTGAATTGTTTTATGGAATTGATTAGACCTCAATTTCATATTCATTTTAATTGATTATCAATCAT
>JBGTXC010000242.1:0-3816 GCA_041937835.1 Alteromonadaceae bacterium
AGACCATTTAAAAAATAAATGGCGGAGAAGGAGGGATTCGAACCCTCGATAGGGCTACAAACCCTATACTCCCTTAGCAGGGGAGCGCCTTCGGCCACTCGGCCACCTCTCCGTCTTTGTGGGGCGTATAATAAAGGCTTAGGAAAATATGTCAAACACTTTTCTAGGCAAAACACACTGTTTGCTCAGAGATTATGCAGCATGAGCTAAAATTAACACTTTTCTTAATTTCCGCCCGTTTTCAATCACCCTTTACTTACAAAAACACCGCCAATGTGGCGGTGTTTTATGTGCTCTTTTAGTCCGCTTGCGGGCGCATGTGTGGGAATAAAATCACATCTTTAATGGTTGGTGAGTCCGTAAATAACATTACTAAACGGTCAATACCAATCCCCTCACCTGCCGTTGGCGGTAAGCCGTACTCAAGTGCGCGGATGTAATCATCATCAAAGTGCATTGCTTCATCATCACCTGCGTCTTTTTCTTCCACTTGGCGATTAAAGCGTGCTGCTTGGTCTTCTGCGTCATTAAGCTCAGAGAAACCATTAGCCAGCTCACGACCACCAACGAAGAACTCAAAACGGTCAGTGATGAATGGGTTTTCATCGTTACGGCGTGCCAATGGCGACACTTCCCACGGGTACTCTGTGATAAAGGTTGGCTGAATCAACTTGTGCTCAGCAGTTTCCTCAAAGATTTCACATAAGAACTTACCTGGGCCCCATACACACTTTTCAGGAATCTTAACGTGTACTTTTTTGGCGTACGCTTTTAATTCTTCAAAGTGGTTTTCTGGGTCTTTAAAGATGTGCGCTAATTCAGCTGCATCTGGGCCATATTTAATGATGGCATCAGCCATTGAAAGGCGCTCAAACGCTTTACCAAAGTCATACTCGATGGTGTCTGTCACTTCGCCTTCAGCGTCTTTCACTGTGTTTACAATCGTTGTGGTGCCTAACACGTCTTGTGCCACAGTGCGTAGCATGTCTTCGGTTAGGTTCATCAAGTCTTTGTAATCCGCATACGCTTGGTAGAACTCAATCATAGTGAATTCTGGGTTGTGGCGCGTTGAAAGGCCTTCGTTACGGAAGTTACGGTTAATCTCAAACACACGCTCAAAACCACCTACCACTAAACGCTTAAGGTAAAGCTCTGGAGCAATACGTAAGTACATATCAATGTCTAACGCATTGTGGTGCGTGATGAATGGACGTGCTGTTGCACCGCCTGGGATCACTTGTAGCATCGGCGTTTCCACTTCCATGAAATCACGCTCAGCTAAGAAGCGACGAATGCCTTCAATCACTTTAGAACGGATACGGAACGTCTCACGAGTGTCCATGTTAGTGATCAAATCAACGTAACGCTGACGGTACTTAGTTTCTTGGTCAGACAGGCCGTGGAACTTCTCTGGTAATGGGCGAAGTGACTTAGTCAGTAGCGTGTACTCTTGCATGTCTACATACAAGTCGCCTTTACCTGACTTATGCACAGGACCCGCAACACCAATGATGTCGCCAATGTCTAGCTGGCCATATTTGGCTTTTAAGTCTTTTTGAACGTCTTTTGAAGCATACGCCTGAATACGGCCTTTCATGTCTTGTAACACCATGAAAGGACCACGCTTTGCTAAGATTCGGCCGGCAACACGCACGTGGCGATCTAAGGCAACAAGCTCTTCTTTGCTTTTATCGCCAAGCTCAGCTTGTAACTCTGCCGTGTAATGCTCACGTCGAAAGTCATTAGGGTGGCCGTTCGCGTCGCAATGCTCGCGAATGCTCTCTAATTTTTGACGACGCTCAGCAATCAATTTGTTTTCGTCTTGTTGAATCTGATCTGTCATAGTTGTGCTCATAGTTGCCGTTACAGCCCTGATTTCAGGCTAGCTTCAATAAATCTGTCTAAATCGCCGTCTAAAACGGCTTGCGTATTACGGTTTTCTACACCGGTACGTAAATCTTTAATGCGCGAATCATCCAATACGTAAGAACGGATTTGCGAGCCCCAACCAATGTCAGATTTCGCATCTTCTTGCGCTTGTTTTTCCGCGTTTTGCTTTTGCAATTCCAACTCAAACAACTTTGCTTTTAGCTGCTTCATTGCTTGGTCTTTGTTCTTGTGTTGTGAACGGTCGTTTTGGCACTGCACCACAGTGTTTGTGGGTAAGTGAGTAATACGTACCGCTGATTCCGTTCGGTTAACGTGCTGACCACCGGCACCAGAGGCACGGTAAACGTCAATACGTAAATCAGACGGGTTAATATCGATTTCGATATTGTCGTCGATTTCAGGATACACAAAGGCTGATGCAAACGACGTATGACGGCGACCGCCTGAGTCGAACGGGCTTTTACGTACTAAACGGTGAACGCCCGTTTCAGTGCGTAGCCAGCCATAGGCGTATTCACCAGAAATCTTAACCGTTGCGCCTTTAATACCAGCGACATCGCCATCAGTTGCTTCCACGATTTCAGCCTTGAAGCCTTTCGCTTCTGCCCAGCGTAAATACATACGCAGTAGCATATTGCACCAATCTTGCGCCTCAGTACCGCCTGAGCCAGATTGTAAGTCCAAGTATGCGTCGTTGGCATCTTGTGGGCCTGAGAACATACGGCGAAACTCAAGTTTTTCCAGCTCGCCGTTTAAACCTTCTAGCTCTTCCAGTGCTTCGTCAAACGTGTCTTGGTCTTCAGCTTCAACAGCGAGTTCTACCAAACCTTCAACGTCGTCAGTGCCCGCGTCAAGATTTTCGATAGTCTCAACAATGGCTTCTAAATTCACTTTCTCTTTGCCAAGCGCTTGGGCTTTTTCAGGCTCATTCCAGACGGCTGGATCTTCAAGCTCGGCATTCACTTCTTCTAACCGCTCTTTTTTCAGAGGGTAGTCAAAGATACCCCCGAAGGAGATCAGTTCGTTCGCGAATTTCCTTGATTTGATTAATCACAGGATTCACTTCAAACATGGTGTTTTACTCCACACAAACACAATCTAAGCAAGGTTTTGATTCACTTAGCCTTGCCAATAAAATTAAAGCCACGAATAGTAACAAAAAAACACCCCGTTGATTAGCGTAAAAACAGGGTTTTCGCAAACAATTTCACCGCTGTGGCGTTTTATTTAACAGGCACGCAACGCATGCACCATTAACTGCAGATTAAACTTACCTCTAAATTCATTAATATCCAGACTAAAGGCAAGTTCTGCATGGCTGGCGTCATAGTTAGGCCAACGTTTTAAATCCACATTAAAGGCAATTGCATCAAGCACTTGGCCACTTTTTTCACGCACCACCAGCTTTAAATGCCGCTCACCCACTATGCGCTGTTGCAACAGTTCAAATTCATCACTGAACACAGGCTCAGGAAATTGTTGCCCCCAAGGCCCGGCTTGTTTTAGTAGCGTTGCAAAATCTAAGGAGTAGCACTGACTTGGCAAGGCACCATCGGTCAGCACTACAGACTCTTTTGCTTCTTCAGTGAGTACCGCTTGAATGTGGGCATCAAATTCAGCCTTAAAGCGCTCAAAATGTGCGGCTTTGATGGTCATTCCGGCGGCCATGGCGTGACCACCAAATTTAACGATTAACTCAGGTGTTTGAGTATTTATGCGCTCTAACACATCACGTAAGTGAACCCCTTCAATAGAGCGCCCTGAGCCTTTTAATTCACCTTCGTCGCCTTGTGCAAAAATAATGGTCGGCCTGTGGTATTGCTCTTTAATACGCCCTGCTAAAATACCAATCACCCCTTGGTGCCAATCCGCTTGGTATAAACAGATGCTGTCTGGTACATCACCGGAAGCAAAAACCAGTTTGCT
>JBGTXC010000243.1:0-3774 GCA_041937835.1 Alteromonadaceae bacterium
AAGTTTGCACTTGTTGAAACTAACGGCTTACCAAATTGCTGACACAGGGCTTTTACTGTTGGGTGATCAGTTACACGCACAGCAATAGTATCAAACTGGCCTGTTAGCCACTTTGGCGTTTCTTTTGCTGCTGGCATCACCCAAGTGATAGCACCTGGCCATTGTGAAAAGATATCAGCACGTTTATCCATCGGGATTTTGGCATCATCTACATACTTTAATAACTGGCCATAATTGTCAGCAATTAAAATTAAGCCTTTTTCTACAGGGCGTTGTTTGATGGCTAAAAGCTTTTCAACCGCAGATTGGTTATCAGGATCGCAACCAAGACCAAAAACAGCTTCGGTTGGGTAAACAATCACACCGCCTTGCTGCAAAGCGTCAATTGCATTGGCTGGTTGTGCAACAGGATCAGACAAAGAAACTCTCCTAAATAAACAAATTACAAGTGCATTAAGATTCGACTAACTTATGCATACACGACTTCTGCGGGCATTGTAACACAACACCTGAGGCAGTTTTCTTTTCGGTCATAATTGGCCAATGACAGGCAGGACACTCGGTCGCCACAGGTTTGTGATTAAGGGTATATTTACAGCGCGGATAGCCATCACAAGAATAAAAGGTTTTGCCGTATTTATTACTGCGCTTAACTAGCTGCCCTTGCTGACATTTAGGGCAAGCACAGAGTTGGTCTTTTGGCTCGTGAAGGCTAGCAAGGTAGTCACACTCAGGAAATGCGGTACAGCCGATAAACATCCCAAAGCGACCATTTTTCACTGCCAATGCGGCATCACATTCAGGGCACTGCGTATCGAGCTCTTTGATGATTTGGGTATCCGCTTGCGAACCTAAGGGCTTGCTGTAATCACACTCAGGATAGTGGCTACACCCTAAAAAGGGCCCTTTTTTGGAGCTTTTGATCACAAGTTGCCCGCCACATTCTGGGCATTCAGATGACGCTTGTGTGTGGGTCTGGAATAACGACTTGTCGATTTTACTCACGCATAGCTCCCTAGCCTTTTAATCTGGCTATGATACCGATTGCCAGCGAGGGGATAAAGGAATTTGCGAGGCAATCGCCCCGCAATGATTAATGAAGTAAGCCGGTTGGCTCTTCGAAGATAAGATCTTCCATTTGGGTGTAGGCGTGTTCCTTACCGGGAACATTAAATAACACCATTAACACCACCCACTTTAAGTCTTCTAAGATGAAGTCGGGTTTATCTAGGGCAAACACCCTGTCTATCACCATTTCACGGGTTTGCGCATCAATGACAGACGTATGCTCTAAAAACATCAAAAAGTTTTGACACTCAGAATCTAAAAAGCGGGTTTCTTCTTCGGTGTAAATACGCACCGAGCTGCTAGGGTTGCGATTTAGGTATGGCTTTTCGTCATTGTATTGCAAATCAGACAGCTGCTCTAACCAACCTAAAGCTTGGTAAATTTCACGGCTGTGAAACCCGGCTTTTTGCAATTCTTTGGTTAGGGCATTTTGCTCTACGACTACTTCTGTTTCGTTATAGATATAGTTTTCAAACAGATACATGAGGATATCAAACATGGTCATCCCCCCAATTTAATGAAACCATCCAAAACACGTTGTACTTTGCCGTCTAATTCAAGGTCCAGTAAACGCGTCATGAGCTCAGGCATAGGTATATTAGCGCGACTCGCAATCTCGTCGACGGGAGTTGGCTCATAGCCTATGTAATCCAGTAGGCCGCCCTCCTCTTTTTTTACTGTGTCTTTATAATTTAGGCACGTATCTAGGGGTACGTCCAGTTCTTCACAGATATCCGCTACCTCTGTCACTAACTTTGCCCCTTGCTGAATGAGCTGATGCGGCCCTTTGGAGTATGGACTGTGGATACTGCTGGGCACGGCAAAGACATCGCGATTTTGCTCAATTGCGTAATTTGCCGTGATTAACGAACCACTTCGAAGTTCAGCTTCAACCACTAAAGTGCCTAAGCTTAATCCTGAAATAATGCGATTTCGCCGGGGAAAGTGCTCCGCCAGCGCTTTAGCGCCGGGTAAATATTCACTGACCACACAGCCGCTTTCACAAATTTGTTGATACAAATAACGGTGCCGTTTGGGGTAGCAAACATCCACCCCGGTGCCAAGTACAGCCAGCGTGCTGCCTTGCTCGCTCATAGCACCTTGGTGTGCGGCACCATCAATACCAAGCGCCATACCTGATGTCACTAGGATTCCTTGGCGGGTTAAGCCTTGCGCCATTTCAAAAGCAATGCGTTTACCTGCCTCTGTGGCACTACGGCTACCCACAATTGCCACTTGAGGCTTTTGTAGAAGCGCAGTATTTCCGATACAAAAAAGCAGCAATGGCGGCCTAGTCAGTTGTTGCAGTAAATGACTGTAATACGGGTGGTCGTAATGGATGATTTCAATCAATGAGGTTTCGCAGTGTACGAGCAAGCGGCTAAGCTCAGCCTCCGACACTTTTGCTAATGCCTGTGCATATTGCGTGGCTTTTTTCTCAGTGACATTAAGTGCCAATAAAGCATTCACACTTGGGGTGCGTAATTCTGAAAGAGGAGCGTGCTGGCACCAAATTTGAATTAACTCAAAGGGAATTCGCGCCAAATAAAAAGCGAGCCATAAATGCAGCTCGCTTTTCTCAACTTGATTCATAAGACGCTCCTAAAAGCGCCTGATTTTATAGTTCGACGCTAACGTTATCACCAACACGGATTGGACGTTGAGTCTTCATGATCATGCCGTAGCTCATTTGCTCATAAGTTTTGATGATCATTACCTCACCAATTTTTTCCTTCGGCATTTTCCACACATTGCTGTCTGCGTTTTGGTCTTCATCAAACCAATCACCCATGCTAGCCATCACTTTGTCTAAGCTGGATGAATCTTCAATATAACGCGGCTTGCCATCACCATTGATAACTGTAGGCGATTGACGACGAATATCGAGCATGTGGCCCGCTTTGAGGTTATCTTCGCTACCTAGGTTAAGCACAACAACTTCTAACTTACTGAATTCACGCATTTTAGAAGTTGAGCCTATGATGTTGCCAGCAACTGCTTCATCTGGACGGCGAATTAAAAATGATGCTGGAAGACTTTGCCCTTCAATGGCAGGCATTAAAAAGTCACCTTGGCGAATTTCACGCTCAGTGCTCACAATACGCACAGAAGCCGGCTCACCATTGGCGATATCACCACTTCTAAAGGCGCGAGCCGTGCCAACTAAAATGGCTTCGTAACCGAGCACTTTGTCGTCATCGGTTGGGTCTATGTATGGGTCACCCTTACGGTACATGGCATAGTAACTACTACGCTCAAGGTTGCCTTTTACATACGCAATGTGATTTTGCGTAGAGAGAATGACATTTTCATTGGCACCTAAGATATAAGGGTATTGATCCATTTTGTCAGCATCAAGGATCTGCTCAAAGGTCAAATAAGGGCGGATGACCTCAAGCGGCAAGGTTGGGATAGCATCCCCTTTCTTGAGCGTTTTACGCCCCTTAGGTGAGAGCTTTTTGAACTTTTGATTGACCACCAGCATAGGGCGACCTTCAGCGTCATAAACCAAAGTAAGTTGATCACCTGGGTAAATCAGGTGTGGATTATCAATTTGCGGGTTCATTCGCCACAACTTTGGCCAAAGCCAAGGTTGATCTAAGTAGATGGCAGAGATATCCCAGAGGGTATCGCCTTTTTCGACTACGTAGGTATTAGGGGCATCCTCTTTTACCGTAAGCACATCAGCCAAAGACGGAAAAACCG
>JBGTXC010000244.1:0-3769 GCA_041937835.1 Alteromonadaceae bacterium
TTGCGCCGATGCCACAGACGATTTAGAAATTTCAGTGGCCAACACACGGTTAAAGTACGGCGCTAAGGCAATAGAAAAGTTGCCATTACCACAGTAGAGCTCAAGCAAATCACCACTTAGAGGCTTTGCTAACTCAATGGCCCATGAAAGCATTTTTTCATTCACTTTGGCATTGGGCTGAGTAAAGCTGTTTTCAACTTGCTGATAAGTAAGGCTACGCCCAGCAACATTAAGCGTCTCAACCACATAATCATTACCAAGTTTGACCTTTTGCTTACGGGCGCGGCCAATAAAGTCGATGTGGTAGTGTGCCTGCATCTTGGTTTTAAGTGCTTCTAGCTCGCTTTGCCAGTTTTCACATAAAGGTTTGTGATACAGCAAGCTCACTAAAATTTGGCCGCTTAAAGTAGAAAGGTAATCTATTTGGAATAGCTTGCGGCGTAACAGCTCATTATCTTTAAGCTCAAGGAGCAAATCCGACATCACGGATTGGATCAAAGGTGCCGCAGGGTCAAAAGTGTCCACACGGATTTTTTCTTTGCTTTGCTGATCAAACATGATGTGAAATAAATCATCACCGTCATGCCATACTCTAAATTCAGCGCGTTGACGGTAAGCTTTAGGCTCAGAAGTAAACACTTCTAGCTCGCTCACCCCAAACGGCGAAAATTGCGCCAAAATACGCGCCTTCTTTTCTTCAAGTTGGGCGTCATAAAGGGTGGGATCGATTGTGATAACAGCCATAGTTTACTTCCAGCAAATTGTAAGAGGCGCCATTTTAGTGAGCAAAGGCAAATTGTAAAGTCAGCCTGTACACTCATTATACAATTTTTTTAGTCATCAGCCTTTAGTCTGAGTGATCTTGGCCGATAACCTCACTATCGCAAAAGGAGCCGACTATCATGAAAATCGACATAGCTAATTTTAGACCCCAAGACTTTTTTAAGTCGCCAATGAAATTTGCGCAGTCTGGTAGTACGCAAGCGCCCAATGCATTTGACAAGTTTGCCAAGTCATCCAATATCAGCATTGCTGCCACTGTGACGCAAGTTCAAGTGTTTCAATCTTTAGCAAACACCAATGAAGCACTCGATAAAGTAAAAGCTGAGCCTTTATTCGACTTTGAAAAAGTCGCAGAAAATGTATTGAGCTTTGTGAAAGGCGCAATCAACAAAGCAAAAAGCGATGGCAAAGAAACAGATGCATTAAAGCAAATGTTTTCAGATGCCCGCACTGGCATAACCGATGGCATCAGTGCCGCGAAAGAAGAGCTTGAAAGCGCAGGTGGTCTCACGGATGACATTAAAGAGGGCATCGCTAAAAGCGAAACCTTAATGTTTGATGGCTTAGATGACTTTGAAGAAGACTTTTTTAACCCTGAGGTAAAACCTACAAATAATATCAGCGCCGCTGCTTTTGATGCATACCAACTTAAACAAGGCGCACAATTTGCCATTACCACCCAAGAGGGTGATGAAATAGCCATTAATTTTAATGGGGCTTTCAGTAGCCAGTCGGCTCAGAGTCTTGCCGTAAATGACGATGGCAGCGAAGTCACAGCACAATCCCTTGCCTCTGTGCAGTTTGCTTTTTCCTATTCAGTAAATGGTGACATTAATGAAGAAGAGCAAACCGCCATCAATGACTTAATGTCACAATTACAAAAAGTCAGTAACTTGTTTTTTGATGGCGATTTAGAAACCGCGTTTGAAAAAGCCAAAGAGCTAAATATGGATTTCTCACAGCTGGCGTCTTTATCCTTAAATTTAGAGCGCCAAGAGACCCGTGTGAATGCCCGTGCCTATCAAGCGCAACTGCCTGAAAATACCATAGCTAAACAAGTTGAGCCTTTAAATCAAGAGCTGCAAGAAGCCCAAGAGCAAGCCGAGCCCTTGGCGCTTCAAAGTGCATTACCTGACATGTTAGCTTGGCTTAACCAGGCGCGTTCGGATAATGGCCTCGAAGACTTAGTGTCCTACACCCGTAGCTTCTTTGAACAGCTAGCAAAGCAGCGCAGCGTGCTAAACGACCAATCCGATTGAGTTTAGCCATTGGCTTTGGCAAACTAGCGACGTCTACTTTTTAGGAGAGTCGCTGTTTGCAGTCGCACATTGCCATCTTTGATTCAGGTGTAGGTGGTACATCTGTGATGTCGCACATCCAAGCCCACCTACCACACCTTAATATCAGTTATCTGATGGATAATCTGTACCTGCCCTATGGCGCGCAGCCTTTAGCTAAAGTGCAAGAGCGCCTGTTAGCTGCAGTGCAATTTTTCGAGTCCTTAGACGATGTAAAGCTAATAGTCATTGCCTGTAACACGGCAAGCACCCAAGTGCTAGATTGGTTAAGAGCAAGAACGAGTATTGCGATTGTTGGTGTGGTTCCAGCCATTAAGCCTGCTGCTCAGCTAACAAAAACGGGTCATATTGCTCTTTTAGCTACCCCTGCCACCATAAACCAAAATTATGTAGCACAGCTCGAGCGTGACTTTGCCGCATCTGTTACCTGCCATCGTTATGGTTGCGTGGACTTAGTGGCCATTGCAGAGCAAAAACTTAACACTCAAGAAGAGCAACTTACTCAAGTGCGAGGTGCAATTGAGCGTTTAGCGATTGATCCTAAATGTGATGTCTTAGTGCTAGGCTGCACCCACTTTCCACTGATTGCAGAAGAGATTAATAAAGTCGTTGGCGAGCAAGTAACCTTGTTAGATTCTGGTGCTGCTATTGCCAAACGCGTGGCAAGTTTATTAGAAGGGGAAAGTGCTAAAACGGCAGAGCAAAAAAATGGGGCAGTACGCTTTTACGCGACGGCCCCATTGAGACAAACAAACTGGTGTTATCAGCAAGTCACTTTATAGTAGTGTCTTAGTGAGAGGTTTCCTCACTTTGACGCTCCATAGACAGCTCATTACCTTCATTTGATTTATGCTTTGCTTCACGTACCTTTAAAGTACGTTGCTGAAACTCAGAATCATTCAAAGCAGCCACTGCTTTATCAGAATCCTTTAAAGCCATTTCAACAAAACCGAAACCGCGACGCTTACCAGTGTTCTTATCCTTGAGAAGACGAACACTAAACACTTGGCCGTGTTGTTCAAACAATTTACGAACCACACCTTCATTGGCGCGATACGGCAGGTTGCCAACATACAGCGTTTTGGTCTTAGTGCTTACTTGATCATTATTTATTGCACCAATCACAATCCCGCCTACTAGCAAACCTACTGCAAACAGTACACTGCTAGGAAGGGCTGGTGCAAAAACAAACTCAAGCAACACAAAGCCTAAAACAGCAAGCACTACTGCAATAATGGAAGATTTAGTATTGGGTAAAATCATACTTGTTACCGTTTAACTTTAAGAAACAAAAAATTAACAATTTGCAAGGAGCTATATTAACGCCTTACATCTTAATGGCAACATGTATCTATCTATATAAAGGCAAAAAGCGAGAATAAATAAGCAAGCTGCGCAAAAGCTGGCTATTAAAAGGGCGAAATGTGGCACTTTTATGACAATCTGATTGCTTTTTGACCGAACAAACTAAAAACCTCAAAAAAGATCAATTTCAGGGTTGATCATTAAAAGGATCTCCCTATAATTCGCACCCACTGACACGGAGCAACACGCACCAAACTCAGTTGCAGCAATAACCGCGAAAAAAGTTCGCATCAGTTATTGACAAAGATTTGGGATTGCGTAAAATTCGCAGCCCTTGAGACGACAAACTAGACGTCTCAAACGTTCTTTAACAATGTAAAGCA
>JBGTXC010000245.1:0-3759 GCA_041937835.1 Alteromonadaceae bacterium
TCTTCCCGGTGACTATATCCGCGATGAAGACGCAAAGCTGCCGGAAGTATCAGATCATCATGGGTTATTTTAATCCTGTGTTGCAATATGGTGTCGAAGCCTTTTGTAAAAAATGCCAACCAAAATAAGCTGAAGCACCTGCCATCACGAGCGTTAGCAACACACTTTGCCAGTTTGGTGCAAGAATAATTAGGAAGGTAAAAGTCAGTGAGAAGTACGCCAGCAACGGTGCGGCAACTGGCGTATTATGGTTGAAAGCGACGCTATACTTTGACGCGGTCAAGGATGAGTTGCACCATGTGATTCAGCTCTTCATCTTTACAGACTTGGTGGCCCATGAACCACGCGAATAAATCTGGGTCGTCGCAAGCAAGTAAGCGCTTAAAAATTTCTTTGTCTTTGTCTGTGAGCGCATCATAGGCCTCTTCAACAAAAGGCATAAATAATACGTCAAGCTCTAACATACCACGACGGCATGCCCAGCGCAGGCGAGCTTTATTTGATAAATCTGTCATGTCATTCCCCTTAGGCTATTTTGTCATTTTACCAGAGCAATCTCCTTTTTGAAGTCAATAAGATACGTTAAACTAGCCCTATTCAGTTCAGCGACAATTCAAACAGTATGGCACGTCATCTAATAACACCACTTTCTCACCAAGCCATTACACTCACAGGCGCAGACGCTAAGGCCTATTTACAAGGCCAAGTTACCCAAGATGTGGTGACGCTAAGCACTGAGGAATGGCGCTTTGCCGGCCACTGCAATGCCAAAGGTAAACTTTGGTCTATCACCCGTGTTTGCCAATTTGAGCAAGGTTTTTTGCTACTCGGATCAGCAGCGGAAACGAACGCAAGTTTGCGCGAGCTTAAAAAGTACGGTGTTTTTTCAAAAGTGGACATCGCATTAAGCGAGCACGCAGTTTTTGGTGTAATTAGTGATGACTTACCAAGCTTTTTAGCGGCTCAGGGTATTTCCTTGGACATTGGCGGCGTTGCACATACAGATAAAGGCACTTGGTTTGGCATAGATGCACAGCGCGCCATGTTTGTTAGCACAATGCCAGATGTTGATTTTATTGATACCCACGCCACTACAGAGGAACATTGGCGCAGCCTCAGCATCCTAGCCGGTGAGCCTGAACTCAGTGACGATCACCTTGATGAATTTGTGCCGCAAATGCTTAACTTGCATGCTTTAGGTGGCATCAGCTTTACTAAAGGGTGCTACACAGGGCAAGAAACTGTGGCGCGCATGAAATATTTAGGCAAAAACAAACGCGCTATGTATTGCCTTACGGGCGATGCACTTGAGCAACAAGCCACCCCAATTGATTTAGAAGTGGTTGAAGGGGATAAAGTCCGCCGCGCGGGTAAAATTATTGCCCATGCCACTTATCAAGGCACTTTAACGATTTTAGCCGTAATGCCCAACGACTCTGACGTTGAGGGTCATTACCGCCTTAAGGACACAACGCAGCGTCTTACTATCCAAGCCCTGCCCTATACTTTAAATGACGAATAACTGGAGTCTGTATGACGATTTCTGAACACAAAGTGGTGAAAATGCATTATGCCGTAATGGATAAAGCAGAAAACACCATAGATAACTCCTTTGATGGCGAGCCACTTGAGTTCATCCTTGGCACTGGGTTTTTGATCCCAGGTCTTGAAAAAGCCTTAGTCGGCAAAAACGTGGGCGATCGCTTTGAAGTGGAAGTTCCAGCTGCAGAAGGATATGGCGAGCGCCATGATGCCCTTAGTCAAGCTGTACCAAAAAGCATGTTCGATGGCATGGAAATCGAAGTGGGCATGCAATTTCGCGCCACCACAGATGACGGTGAGCAAACTGTCGTCATCGTCGATATCCAAGGTGAAGACGTCATCGTTGACGGTAACCACCCGCTTGCAGGCGTTGATTTAAAGTTTGATGTGGAAATTCTTGCAGTACGTGATGCCACTGAAGAAGAGCTGGCACATGGCCATGTTCACAGCGACCAAGGTGGTTGTTGCGGAAGCAGCAAAAAAGACAACGACTGTTGTGACTAAACAAAAAAAGGAAGCCTCGGCTTCCTTTTTTTAATCGTCTTATGTCTACATTACTTAGTTACTGACTCATCAGCCACTGTTCCGTCAGCCCCAGTGTCATTTTTTTGAATATCCGCTTTTGGCAGATAAGGCGCTACCGCGGCAATAAAGGCATCCGCCTCTTTACAACTGACGCGATACTGACTGCCATTAGTTAAATGAATTGACACCGCTTTTGCGCCACCAGCACTGTACACCCAACCATCATGGGTAATGCGAATACCTAAACCGTGATACCAGTCATTGTGCACTAAAGTAACTTGCTCAATCTCATCCAAACCGATGCGCTGACGCCCAAGCCCTAAAGTAAAAGAAAAGCGCACTTCTTTGCCATCAAAAGCCAACTGCAAACGGTGAAATAACACAGTCACTAGCAGCAAAATAGCCGTAAATGCCGCTAAAGCATGATCATAACCAATTGCCCACCACGCCAAAGCGGTAAAGCTCAGTAAGCCGCCCATGATAGCCAGAATAGGTGTGGCAATTTGTTGATATTGGTACATGTAAGACCTTATTGAAAACTGTATACCAGCGTCGCGCTTGTTTCACTGTCGTAGGCGCGCTTGCCGTCTTCTGGTGTTGAATTATAACGGTATAAGTAAGAAAACTTGAGCGCCAAAGCATTATTGATTTGGCTAATTAACGCCGTTTCTGATTTAAGCCGTGACGTTAGCCCAGACAAGGACTTTTCCAAACTCAGCTCTTGGGTAAATCGGGTGCGTTTAGACACAGTTCTGTGCCATTCCAAAGCAAGGCGCAGTAAAAAACCTGTTTCCGTTTGCCCTTCTTCGGTGCGGCTATAAGAGACCCCAGGCCCAACATCAATGTCCACCGTGTTTTTACGACCAGTGAAAAGGCGATTACCATAACCAGATGCAAAACTGGCTTTTGAGTCAAAGCCGCTAAACTTATCAAATTCCAAATCGCTGTAAATGAAAAACGACGAGGCATCATCGTTTAACAAGTAGTTACCTTGCCCAGAGACAAACACACGGTTAGCTGTGGTGACGTCCTCATTACTGTCATCTAGGCTGTCTTTTTTGAACAGGCTGTCAAATTTAAATTGGTTACGCCACTCTTTAACATTGTAATAGAGGTTACTTTTTAATTTTGCTGAACTGGCATTGGTATTACCGGTTGAGACAATTAAGCCGACTTCCACATCCCCATAAAACTCACGGGCGTGTTCATCTTTTACCAGCGTGGCTTCAGCATATTTATGAAAGTCTTCAAAAATATCTTCAGCATTAGAAAATTGCGAAAAAACTGCCAAACAGCAAACAAAGAAACGATACTGCATAGAACCTCCTACTTCGTTTGCTATTTTATTGTTTTCAATACAACAAAAAAACCAATTGAGACAAAAAAATTAGCTTTCAGGGGTCTCGCGTAGCCAAACTATATGGCAAAAAGGCGCGTGTTTGTCTCTAGAAATAAGAATTTGTGCAAAGATTTCATCGTGAGTGTCCCATTCAAGGCCAACGGTGATCTCTGTGTAGCTTTCAGGCTCAATTTCAAAGGCAACACGCTCAGCCCATTGCTCGCTTGGCGCGTTATCTTCAATAAAGCCATGCTCTTCTCTGTGCTCGTTAAATAGATCTATGTCTGCTTGAGTAAGGTGATTTGGCGCCATGTCTAAAAACACGTCATACGCCTGATGTGTGATTTCTTCCA
>JBGTXC010000246.1:0-3740 GCA_041937835.1 Alteromonadaceae bacterium
AGCCCATACAAGGCATCACCTAACTCATTGTTGTTAGGCACATCATTGCTATCGACTATGTCTTCATAGGTATGGGGGTTAGAAAAGCGGCTATAATCAACTTGCACACTGAGCGCTAACCCCACCAAAGTATCGCCATCCATAATGCCAATTTGCCCTTCCGGAAACTCAGTGATGAGCCGCTCTATGGTATGACGGGGCCAAGCACCGCCAAGATTAGGGTACGCGGCATCCATCAATACTTTCACCTGCTCGTACAAAGCTGGCGTTAAGTTACAAATCGCTAATTGGGGATTATCAATGGCCATACTACACCTCTTATTATTGGGTTTGTGCGGTTTTCAAACTGCGGTAAAACAGTCGCGTTACACGCTCTTCAGGCAACCAGTTGGCATAGCTTAAATTAAGTGACGCCAAAGGTCGGGACGCCCACACTTGGTCTTCAGTTTTATCACCTGCCATGGCGGCCACCACTAAGCCTTTCGCTTTTTTAACAAGCGCTAGGTATTGCCCAAGCTCGGCTTTATTGCTCATTGGGCCGTGCCCTGGGATCACTTGCGTGGCGTCATCAATCCGGCTGAGCACGTCATTAACGGCGTTAATTAAGCCATCAACACTGCCACCACCGTCTACATCCACAAAGGGTAAGCTCCCTAAATTAAAATAAATGTCGCCCATATGCACTATGTTGTCGTCATTAAAAAACACCACAGAATCGCCATCAGTATGGGCTTTTGCGTAGTGCCATAAATCGGCATGTTCACCATTAAAATGCAACGTCATTTGGGTTTGGTAGGTCAGTACGGGTAAGTGAGCTGAGCCCTCGCCATGTTTATCAACCAAACGCCCACGCACATTATGATGGGAAATCACATGAGCGCCCGCTTCTGCAAAAGCTTCGTTGCCGCCAGTGTGATCGCCATGATGGTGGGTATTAATCACAAACTCAGGCGCGCCGGGTTTGATGTCTTTGATGGCGGCTTTAATTTTGTCTGAGAGGTTGGCAAATTGGTCATCCACTATGTAGATGCCATCCTCAC
The DNA here is from genome assembly GCA_041937835.1 of Alteromonadaceae bacterium. Taxonomy (GTDB): domain Bacteria; phylum Pseudomonadota; class Gammaproteobacteria; order Enterobacterales; family Alteromonadaceae; genus Pseudoalteromonas. The sequence goes on from JBGTXC010000246.1 coordinate 1,041, forward strand.
CCACATGGGCCGCAATATTACCGCCACGGCCAAATAACACATACACAGATTCAGACAACTGCTGAGGTTTAATCGTCACATCATTCGCCACCGACTGATAACTCACAGTGCTGAATAGCAACATGCTGGGCAGTAATGCGTTTTTAAATGAGAGGTTCATTGTGTCTTCCTTTTTTGTTGTTGCTTCATAGTAAAGCACACCCTTGGGTAATATTTACGCAAAAAGCTTGCGCTTTATGACTACACGTGTAATCTTTAAAACAAATAAATTACATTTGTAATCAATGATGATCGAAATTAGCAAAGCCGAATTTGAAGTACTCAATGCCATTTGGCAGAACCACCCTGCCAGCGCCCAAGACGTCATCAGCCGCTTAGCCGATGAGCAATCTTGGCATGAGAAAACCATCAAAACCCTCCTTAACCGCCTAGTGAAAAAGGGCGCTTTGGAGTTTCATAAAGAAGGCCGCCGTTATCTATATACGCCCACAATAGGCCAAGAGGATTACACACTTAAAGAATCTAAGAGTTTGATTGAAAAGCTTTTTAAAGGTCGCGTAGCGCCACTTGTCACCGGCTTTGCAAAACATGGTGAGCTGTCTAAAGAAGACATCAATGAGTTAAAAGCAGTGATCAAGCAATGGGAGCAAGAAAATGACTGATTGGCTTATTGCTCAATTGCCTGCACTCACTTTAGCCTGCTTGGCACTCATAGTTTTAAAGCGCTGCCACCATGGCTTAAGCGCCACAGTCCGATACCGCTTTTTTTGGGCCCTACCACTGGCGTTGTTAATTAACCAAATCAGCTTGCCGGGGCAACACCCAGCCAAGCAAACGCTGACGACCTTTGTGGTAAATACCCAAGCTCAGTTCGCACAATTTGATTGGCAACTCTTAGTGAGCGTGATTTGGCTTGGCGTGGCCATGTTATTACTAACCGCTTGGTTGATTGAGGCGGTGGCCGGTTACTTAAAAATCCGCCCGCTGGCGCGCCATACCCATGCTGCGACTGGCCTCACTTACAGTGAAAGCAACAGTGCCCATAGTCCTTATTTAATTGGTTTTTTTGCCCCGCGCTTAATGTTGCCTAAAGGTTTTATTAGTAGCACATCAAGCGCTGAGCAAGCCCCCATTTTCGCCCATGAAGCCGTGCATTATCAGCGCCGCGATGTGGTCGCAAATACGTTCTTTCAAGCATTACTCTGTGTGTTTTGGTTTCACCCTTTGGTTTGGCTTGCATATCGGGATTTCCGCACCCTGCAAGAACTTTCCGTGGATGAAGCCGTAACCGAACAGTTTACGGATAAAGAGCGCCTTCATTACGGCAAAGCATTATTGGCATTTGCCGTTTACCCAAGTGCTCATCCAAGTATGAGCCCGCTATACGGAGATAAACACACCATGTTGGAACGTCTAAAACAATTGAAAAACCCTAACCGCTCTAATCCAGTTGCGATCACGTTTGCTGCGGTAGGCTTAGCACTGATGCTAGGAATGAGCACCACAGACACTTTAGCAGGGCAATCTGAGTACAAAGCTAAGCATGCGAAAGAGGGCGCTGAAATCATGCCGCTTACTCGTGTTGAGCCTAAGTACCCAGTGCTTGCAGCTAAAAAGAACATCAACGGCTCTGTGGTGCTTGAGTTTGATATTTTGCCTTCAGGTAAAACCGCTAACATCAAAGTGATTTCGGCAAAACCAGAGCAAACCTTCAACAAAGCCGCTAAAGTTGCCCTGAAAAAATGGCAGTACCAAAGCTCGGCAAAAGGCTATAAAAAACAGCTAGTACAATTGGATTTTGTGATTGACGAAAGCCAACTCGTGAATGACAAAAGCATAGAAAAAATCCGCGTAAGCGGTAAATAACCCATTAAGTGGCAAAGGCGGTATTTTGCTCAATACTTAGAGTAAAAGTAGTTAGCAAGAGCCAGACCTTTGCCACTTAAAAAGCTCAATCAATCACTATTTTTAACTGACACTCACGCAGATGACCTTAATCGCTCTGTATTGCTTAAGGTGATTTTGTGGTTTGCACTTGCAGTGCACCTAGCACTTATCCCCACCTTTTATCTTTATGATCAATACGCCTTAGCTGCCATCAATGTGCTAAGCAGCATGGCGTGGGTCTGCGCCATTATTTTTTTACAAAAAGGCAAAACCACACTCGCCATCAAATTCGCGTGTACCGAAGTGTTTGTGCATTCTTTTATGGTGTGTTTTTTCTTAGGGACTGACCTTGGCTTTCAATTTTATCTTTGGGCCATCTACCCCATAGTACTGCTTGATTACCGCAGTCATCCAAAACTCACCGTGTTGCTTTGTTTGTTTTTAGTTGCCTGTTTTGGCGCCATTTATTTGTTGTTTAATGGCATCAAGCCGCCTGAAGATCTAGCGATTTACGCGGACACTATTCATTTTATTAACGTGATGGTGGCAGCCATTCCTCAAGTGTATTTTGTCACCATGATGCGCGATATTGCCGAGCGCCAACATGACGCCTTGAAAAAAACCGCAGCCAAAGACTTTTTAACAGGGCTTTATAATCGCCGTTTTGCCAGCGAAGAGGCAGAAAAGATTAAACAGCATGCGATTCGCCACCAGCACGCACTGACAGTGGTGATGACTGACATTGACCACTTCAAGCGCATTAATGATGAACTCGGCCATGATGCCGGTGATGCCACTTTAACAATGATTGCG
>JBGTXC010000247.1:0-3688 GCA_041937835.1 Alteromonadaceae bacterium
GCTAAGCACAAAGCGATGCCTGGTAATCGCGGATCAAATACGCTAGTGATGGATAAAGTTGATGCCTATAACTTAGGTGCGCTTTTGGCCCTTTATGAGCATAAAGTGTTTGTACAAGGCGTACTATTTAACGTAAACAGCTTCGACCAATGGGGTGTGGAGTTAGGTAAAGCACTTGGCAAAACCTTAATGCAAGCTATTGAAACGGGTAATAATGATGCCTTAGACCCATCAACTGCCAGCACACTGGCTGTGATCAGCCAAGGCTTTGAAAAGTAACACCTTACTGACTTTTCATTCAAAAAGCTGCCAATTCGCAGCTTTTTTTATGTTTGAGATAAATCAAAAAAACATCACATTGCAGTCACATCTTCGACACATAGTTGTTTTACTTTTAAACAAGTTGTGTTATTTATGACCTTGAGGTTAATAATAAGGAGATGGCAATGGATAGTCTCGAACCGCTTACAAAAGCACTTGAGGGCCCGGAAACAACAAAAAAAACCTCTAAAGGAAAAAAACGAAAGTGGCGTGAAATCGAAGCACTTAAAGACAAGTATCGCTTAAAGCGCGAACTTGAAGAGCTTGATTACATGCATGAAATTGCAGTAGAAGAACTGCAGTTTTAAAAAAAGGCACCTTGCGTGCCTTTTTTCGTTTTTGTCGTTTAGAAAAGAGCGACTGCGAGCATAATTTTGCTCGCGGCTGGCACTTTTTTCACCCTCAAAAATGGCATTGTTGCCAATCAATGGGCGTTTTACCTTGAGCGCTTAAGTACTCGTTAGCTTTAATAAAATGCTGATTACCAAAAAAGCCACGCCTTGCCGATAACGGCGATGGGTGAGCGGATGTCAGCACACAATGTGTGTCCGTATCAATACACTGGCCTTTTTTGATGGCGTGATTGCCCCAAAGCAAAAACACTACCTGCTCACAATGCGCGTTTATGTGCATCAGTGCCCGCTCTGTGAAGGTTTCCCAACCTAAGTGTTTATGCGAATGCGCCTGCCCTGATTCCACAGTCAGCACAGTATTGAGCAACAACACCCCTTGCTTTGCCCAGCCAATGAGACTACCGTGATCTGGGGTCTGAAAATCTGGGTACTGGTGTGTTAACTCTTTAAAAATATTTCGTAATGAAGGCGGATGTTTGACCCCGGGCTGCACCGAAAAACTTAAACCATGAGCCTGGCCTGGTCCGTGATAAGGGTCTTGCCCCAAGATCACCACCTTAGTGTTTTCAAGGGGTGTATGGCTAAAAGCCGCAAAAACGTCTTCATCATTTGGGTGAATAACCACGCCTTGCTGCCTTTTTGCATCAATGGTACTTAGCGTATCTTTTAGGTAAGGCAGATTACTTTGTGTTTCAATAAAAGAGGGCCAATCAGCTGCCACTAGATCACTCCAAAGCGTTTTAATAAAGGATGTAATACCGCTGCCGATACGGGTTTTTCAATAAAGTCGATGGCTCCTAATGCCGCAACGCGGCGCTTCATCTCAGCTTGGATATCTGCCGAGATGACGACTGTCATGCACTCTATTCTTTCTTCTTTCATGGCGTTTAGCACACCTAAGCCATCGCATTGTGGCATGGTTAAGTCTAAGCAGAGTAAGCCGAATTCTTGCTTGCGAAGCAAATCCAGCGCCTCTAAGCCATTAGTGGCTTGCACACAGGTGATGTCTTCAAATTCCTTGAAGCAACGCACCACTTGCTTGCGGGCGACCAGTGAGTCATCACAAACAAGGACGGGAAACGTCATATTCTTACCTAAAATACCGTACAAGTAGGGACCGGCAGTTATAACATAGGCACTTAAGCTAGGTAAATTGAGCACCTTGGTAAAATTGCAAAAAAGTGTATTAAATCCCTGAATTTCAAAATTTAATTCTATGGTGCGGTTTCTTTTTGGTCATTTATTGGCTAACTTTAACACTGACTTTTTAGTGAACCGAGTGTTAGGAGTCTGGGCCACCCCATGTTACAAAATAGCTTGTCTAAGCGTTTATTAACCAGCGTATTATCTGTTTACTTTTTGCTAACATTCGTAGTGACATGTGGCCAAGTACTCGCTGAGTATTACAACACCAAAGACTACATTCGTAGCGAATTAACCACCCTACAAAGAACCTTCAGTGGGAGCTTAACCCGTGCCATTTGGGAGCTAAACACGCCGCAAACCGTTACCATTGCAGAAGGCCTGTTAGCCATTCCTATGATTGAAGGCATTATAGTGAGGGATGACAGCGGCGAGATTATTTCGCAGTTAGGCCGTTCGTTAGATATTCGCGCGCTGTACTCTGAACAACTGGTGCAAGATGCCTCCTTAATTGAAGACACCCCTTCGGGGCTATTTGGTTATACCTTTCCGCTCATCTTTGAGTTTTCTGGGCGAGCCACCCAAGTGGGCGATGTGACGCTCTTTTCATCACGTGAGGTGGTGTTTAGCCGAATTATGATCTCGATTTACTTCTTAGTGGGTAATGCGATGATCAAAACCACGTTTTTAATCTTCCTCTTTTTGATGGCCTTTAGAAAGCAGCTCACCCAGCCTCTTGCTGCGCTCACTGATCAAATTGAAGAGCTTGAGCTCAACAACCTTGAAGGCACACGCATAGAAATTGAAACCACTGAGCATAATGAGCTCAAGGTGATGGAAGAGTCTTTCAATAAGCTAATTGGTAAAGTGGTTGAGTACAAAAAAGAGCTAGAGCACACCCAGCAACAACTGATTGCCAGTAATGAAAAGCTCGACCAACAAAATGTGATGTTAGAGCAAGAGGTGGCGCGTAAAACCTCTAACCTCAGCCAAGCTATGATGGATTTGCAGCAACAAAAATACGAGCTGGAAAAACAAAAGCTGAACCTACAAGAAGAAATCGAACGCCGCAAACACACAGAAGAAGAACTCATTGATAAACAAGGTGAGCTTGAGCGCTATAACGAAGAACTTAATATCGCCCAAGAGGCTTTGGTTGGCTCTGAAAAAATGGCGGCACTGGGCGGCTTGGTGGCGGGGATCACCCACGACATCAATACCCCGGTTGGCATCGGTGTGACAGCGACCTCGTTTTTAGAAGAGCGCTTAAATCAAATTGAAGTGGCCTACAAAGATAAAACCCTTTCGCCCAAGGCGCTTGAAGAGTTTATCAACGACGCCCGCCAAAGCGCTAACTTACTTACCACTAACTTAGCGCGTGCCTCAGAGCTGGTTGCCAGCTTTAAACAAATTGCGGTGGATCAAGCCTCAGAAGCTGTGCGTGAAATCAACTTTAACGACTATTTGCATGAAATCGTGCGCTCTTTGCAGCCTAAACTTAAAGGCACTAAGCACAAAGTCAGCATCGATTGCCCTGAAGATTTAACCCTAAATTTACCAGCAGGTGCCATTAGTCAGATTTTCACAAACATGATCATGAATGCCCTCATCCATGGTTTTGAAGGCATTGAAAAAGGACAAATAGACATAAAAGTGGTCGACAGTGATGACAAGGTCAACATCACCTTTAGAGACAACGGTCGCGGTGTGGATGCTGACAAGCTAAGCAAATTGTTTGACCCCTTCTTCACGACCAAGCGCAACCAAGGTGGTAGCGGCCTTGGTACCCACATCACTTACAACCTAGTAAAACAAACATTAGGCGGTGATATAGAAGTACACAGTGAGCCTGGTAAAGGGCTGAGCTATGA
>JBGTXC010000248.1:0-3677 GCA_041937835.1 Alteromonadaceae bacterium
TCCGTGAAGACATGCGTAAAGAGATCACCACTCAGCAAGTTACTCGTGCTGCTGTAGATCGCCGCGTGTACGTAAGCCCTCAAGAGGTCGACAACCTGTTAAAAATTCTTGCTGAGCAAGGTCAAAACCAAGAAGAATACGAGCTTGGTCATATTTTGATCGAAATCCCAGCAGATGCCGACAGCAAAACCATTCAAAGCACCAAAGAGCGTGCCGAGAAAGTATTGGAAATGCTGAACGAAGGGAACGAGTTTAAGCGCATTGCGATTGCCTCATCATCCGGTGCAAAAGCCCTTGAAGGCGGCCAACTTGGTTGGATGAACATCAACGAAATGCCAACCCTTTTTGCAGAAGCTGTGCGTGGTAAGAAAAAAGACACCATCATAGGCCCTCTGCGTTCAGGTGCGGGTTTCCACATCCTTAAAGTACAAGACGTACGTGGTCGCCAAGTAGTTGAAACTGTTGAAGTAAAATCGCGCCACATCCTAATTAAGCCATCTATCATCATGAGCGAAGAAAAAGCCCGTGATTTGCTAGCCGGTTTTGCGAAAGATTTACGTGCGGGTAAAGCCGACTTTGGCGAGCTCGCTAAAGAGTACTCAGAAGACCCTGGATCAGCACTGAAAGGCGGTGTATACGACTTCACAGACCCATCTACCTACGTACCTGAGTTCCGTGACACTTTACTTAGCCTAGAGAAAGACCAAATCTCTGAGCCGTTTCGTACAAGCTACGGCTGGCACATTATCCAGCTATTAGATAAGCGCGTAGCGGACAAAACCGAGCAGGCAAAACGAAATCGAGCTCACCGCATGCTGTTTAACCGTAAGTTCAAAGAAGAAAGCTTTGCATGGCAGCAAGAAATGCGCGAGCAAGCTTACATTGACGTATTGGAAAACGACTAATGTTTCGCATCGCCATCACCCCAGGTGAACCCGCAGGGATAGGCCCAGATTTATTAATTAAACTGGCGCAAAACACCTATCCTGCCCAACTTGTGGCAGTGGCTGATGGCGATTTACTTAAAAGCCGAGCAAAAATGCTCGGCGTACCGCTTACGCTCATCCCTTTTGATGCCTCCGCGCCGCCGCAAGCACAAGCACCCGGCACGCTTTACCACCTTGACGTAAAACTCAATGAGCCAGCAGAGTGCGGTGTTTTAAACGAAGCCAATGGCGCGTACGTGCTTGAAACCCTGCGTATTGCCTCAGAAAAGAACATGGATGGTACCTTTGATGCCGTAGTCACAGGCCCTGTGCATAAAGGTATTATTAACCAAGCGGGTATCTCCTTTAGCGGTCACACTGAGTATTTTGCGCAGCAGGCTAACTGCCAAGACGTCGTGATGATGCTTGCAACTGAAGGCTTACGTGTAGCACTGGTGACCACCCATATTCCACTTGCCTATGTTGCTAAAGCCATCACCCATGACAGGCTAGAAAAAATCACGCATATCCTCTTTGATGATTTAAAACAAAAGTTTGGCTTGATGCACCCTAAAGTGCTGGTGTGTGGTTTAAACCCACACGCTGGGGAAAACGGCCACTTAGGGCGTGAAGAGTTAGATGTAATGATCCCGTGTTTAGAGCAGTTACGTGCCGAACATGGTTACGATTTAATCGGCCCACTGCCCGCAGACACCCTATTCCAAGACAAATACTTAAAAAATGCCGATGCCGTACTCGCTATGTATCATGATCAAGGGCTTCCTGTGTTAAAATACAAAGGATTTGGTAACTCGGTGAACATTACCCTAGGCTTACCATTTATCCGTACCTCAGTGGACCATGGTACGGCACTTGATCTCGCCGGCAGCCATGATGTCGATACCGGCAGTTTCGATTTAGCCATTCGCGAGGCCATCAATCTCGCCAGCAAAAAAGCATTAAATTAATGAGTGATAAAGTACACCTAGGCCACCGCGCCCGTAAGCGCTTTGGTCAAAACTTTTTAAATGATGATCTCATCATCGACAAAATCGTCACCGCGATTGACCCTAAGCCGGGCGAAAAGCTAGTAGAAATCGGCCCTGGTCTTGGCGCCATCACAGAGCCTGTGTGCGATCGAACCGACCACCTCACTGTGGTTGAACTAGATAAAGACTTAGCAGAGCGTTTAATTCACCACCCATTTTTAGGCCCTAAACTGACTGTGCATCAAGGCGACGCCATGAAGTTTGACTTTGCGAGCCTCATTAGCGGTGACGAAAAACTGAAAATTTTTGGTAACTTGCCATACAACGTCTCTACCCCTTTGTTATTCCACCTCTATGAGTTTATTGATGACGTAGAACACATGCACTTTATGCTGCAAAAAGAAGTGGTTAACCGTATGGTGGCAAGTCCTAACTCAAAAGCCTTTGGTCGCTTAAGCGTGATGACACAGTACTACTGCCACGCCATCCCTGTGATTGAAGTGCCGCCAACGTGCTTTAAACCAGCGCCTAAAGTGGACTCTGCGGTTGTGCGCCTGATGCCAAAACCGGCCAGTGAACGCCGCGCTAAAAGCACTAAGATGCTCAACACCGTTTGTTTAGAAGCTTTTAACCAGCGCCGTAAAACCATCCGTAATAGTTTATCTAACTTATTAACGGTGGAAGAGCTTGAATCACTGGGCTTGAGCCCCACATTACGTGCAGAAAACCTTACTTTGAATCAATTTATAGACATTGCAAATTGGCTCTATGACAACAAGCAGTAATACCTCTCCGATTAAAGTGTTTGTGGAAACCTTTTATGTTGAAGGGCAATCAGACCCAGACAACAACAAGTATGTGTTTGCGTACTCAATTTCCATCAAAAACCATGCAATAGAAAGCGCACAACTGGTGCGCCGCCATTGGCTTATTACAGACGCCAACGGCAAAGAAACCAAAGTCGATGGTGACGGTGTGGTTGGTCAGCAGCCCACCATTGCCCCGGGCGAATCTTACACCTACACCAGCGGTGCAGTGCTTGAAACCCCTGTAGGGACTATGCAAGGGCATTACATCATGCTTGATGAGCAAGGTAAGGAATTTACCGCCCCCATTGACGTGTTTACCCTAGCTCAGCCAAACGTTTTAAACTAACCATGGCTGATTATGTCGTTGGTGACATTCAAGGCTGCTTTAATGAGCTACAAGCGTTACTCACTCAAGTTGCCTTCAACCCAGGCCAAGACACCTTATATTGTGTGGGCGACATCGTCGCCCGCGGGCCAGACTCATTAAAAGCGCTGCGCTTTTTACATGAACTAGGGCAAAGCGCTCACATAGCGCTAGGTAATCACGACCTCCATCTTCTTGCCACGCATTACTTAGGCACCCCCCTTAACCCAAGCGACAAACTCGACGCACTGCTTGCCAGTAAAGAGCGCGACGCACTACTGGCGTATTTATTAAGCCAGCCCTTAGTGATTGACTTACCAAAGTACAAAAGCGTGATCACCCACGCCGGGGTGCACCCAGATTGGGATTTAACTAGTTTGAAAGCCCATGGCGCCAGTACCATGGCCGCCATGCGCGAAAACCCTGCTCACACTTTTAGCAGCATGTATGGCAACACACCAACACGCTTAAACCATGCTAACAGCCAAGAGGAGTCGCGACGTTTTACCATCAACGCGCTTACTCGCATGCGCTTTTTAAACGACGATTTCAGTTTAGAATTTCAACATAAGTGTGCCCCTAACCAAGC
>JBGTXC010000249.1:0-3613 GCA_041937835.1 Alteromonadaceae bacterium
TTTAGACCCAATGACCACAGCCCAAGAAAAAATGACTAAGGTATGTGTGTTTTTAGAGCAGCATAACTTAGCGCCCACACCCATTAATTATCATGTGGTGTATGCCTATGTGAGTGGTGATAACCCTGCCTTAAACAGTGAAATGGATGCCGTGGTTAAAGGTAACCACCCCATTGATGACTATTTTATTGAGCATTGCTACTACGATTACGTCAGTGATGCCCACCACGCTGAAGAAACCCTCTTTAAATGCGTTGAAAACGTTACCGATTCACTGAGCCAAGCGGCTAAACAATCAGAACAAGCGCTGGCGCAGTATATTCACTTTTTAGACGATGGCTTAAGTCACCTAGACACGCTAACTCAAAGTGAGCTACAACACTTAGTAAGGCAACTTCATAGCGCCAGTAAAGATTTACAGCGCGGCCAAAACAGCTTTAAAGATGCACTTAATCACGCCCACAGTGAAATCCTTGATACCAAAAACACCCTTGCCGAGCTAAGAGAAAATCAGTTTATTGATAGCACCACAGGGCTTTATAAAAAGCGCTACCTCAACAAAGAAGCCCAGCTATGGTTAAGCCGCTCACAACAGGTGTGTGCCATCAGCATTCAACTGGCTAATTTTAAAGAATTTAAAAACCGTTACGGCGAAATGATCAGCGACATTGTGATTGCAAAGGCGGCTGAAAAAGTAAATTCCTATGTGTTTGAAAGCGGCATCAGCGCCCGCACCGCAGAAGAAGAATTTACCATCATAGTGCCTGAAATTGACCAAGCCACTGCCCAGCTCATTGCTGAGCGCATGCGCCAAGGTGTTGAAAAGCTTAAATTTGTAAGCTCACGCTCAGGGCGTCGCCTACCTCCTATCGAAGTACGTGAAGGGGTTGCCGTCAGCTGTGAAAAACGCTGTATCAATACCCTAACCGATAACGCCCGCGCCCATGCATCGCGCTTAGATACGCTAAATTAAGCCGCAAACCGATCCATTTTTCATAAAATCACATAATAATCATTGCGCTAACGGCGTGATGATTGCTCCTGTGATTAACAATCAAGTACACTATAGCCAGAGCATTGCCATCTTTTCCTTACAATAGGATCACCATGAACGACAAAAACGACAACACAACCCATTTTGGCTACCAAACCGTCGACCGCGACAGTAAAGCGTCCATGGTGGCAGATGTGTTCCATTCTGTGGCCGCAAAATATGACATCATGAATGACGTCATGTCTTTCGGTATTCATCGTTTGTGGAAAATGCAAACCATTGCCAGCTCTGGTGTGCGCAGTGGTCATAAGGTATTGGACTTAGCCGGTGGCACAGGTGATTTAACCGCGCAATTTTCCAAGCGTGTGGGTGAATCCGGCCAAGTTATTTTAGGCGACATCAACGATTCCATGCTTAAAGTGGGCCGTGAAAAACTGCGTGATTTAGGCCTAGTAGGCAACATTGAATACGTGCAAATGAACGCCGAATCACTGCCATTTCCAGATAACACCTTTGATGTTATTACCATCGCATTTGGCCTAAGAAACGTCACAGATAAAGACAAAGCGCTACGCTCAATGTTCCGCATATTAAAGCCAGGTGGCCGTTTACTCATTTTGGAATTTTCAAAGCCTGAGCACGATTTCTTAAGTAAAGCCTACGACTTTTATTCATTTAACATCTTGCCAAAAATGGGCCAGATGGTGGCAGGTGATGCCGATTCTTACCAATACTTGGCAGAGTCCATCCGCATGCACCCAGACCAAGAAACTCTTGAAGCCATGATGCAAGATGCCGGCTTTGAACAAACCAGCTATCAAAATATGACTGGCGGCATTGTGGCATTACACCGCGGCTTTAAATTTTAATTGAGGTGTTTGTGAACACACTTGCCAGCGAATCAAAACGCCATGCCATCATGCTGGGTTGTGCGCTTGTCGAGCGCATTGCTAATCGTGCACTGGCATTTGATAAACTGGCGCACCAAGCACTCGTTGCACGAAGTGGCAGCAGCATCAAAGTCGTGGTGACAGATCACGCCTTGCCTGTGCTTATTCAAATTAGCCATCAAGGCCTGCTCATCACCCCATTTGATGATGACACCGCAGATTGCACCCTAAGCGGCACGTTAGATGCGCTGATTGCCCTGAAAGACGCCTCCATCATTACCCAGTCGATTCGCCAAGGCGACATAGACCTGGATGGCGACCTGCATTTAGCACAAGCGCTCAGCCAGACCTTTAACCACCTTGATGTGGACTTAACCGACTGGCTTGCCCCTTGGTTAGGTGATGGCCTTAGTCATCATGTTAAAACCGGGCATGACTGGCTATTTGACCGTTTAAAACATAAAACCACAGAGCTGGGTTTTACTTTTACCACTTTGATGCAAGATGAACTCGCCGTCACGATTCATCCGCTAGAGCTTGAGCAATTTACTGCGCAAAACCGCGCGCTCAAGCATCAATTGGCCGCCCTTGATGCGCGAATCCAATCACTTAACGCCGCAATAACGAAGAGATAACTTTATGCGCTTTGCTCGTCTTTACACCATTACAAAAACCTTATTACAACATGGTATAGACAAGTTATTGCCGCGCCAGTTTGTGCCTTGGTACGTCAAAGTAGCGCGTTTTTGTTTGTTTTGGCTGCAAGATAAACATGCTGGTGAGCCAGCAGGCGTGCGCTTAAGGCTAGCCTTAGAGCAATTAGGCCCAGTTTGGATCAAATTCGGGCAAATGCTCTCAACCCGTCGTGATTTATTACATCCAAGTGTGGCCAATGAATTAGCCCGCCTACAAGACAAAGTAAAACCTTTTGATGGCAAAAAAGCGCAAGCCTTAATTGAACAGGCGCTTGGGTTAAAACACATTGACGATCTCTTCATCGATTTTGATGTCACACCACTGGCAAGTGCTTCGATTGCACAGGTACATACGGCCAAACTAAAAACACCGGATGACCACATAAATGATGTGGTTGTAAAAGTCATTCGCCCTGACATCGCCGACATCATACACGCCGATTTAGAGCTGATGATGACCCTAGCTCAAGTAGTGGCGCATGCCCTGCCGGATGGCAAACGCTTACGCCCAGTAGAGGTGATTAACGAATACCGTAAAACCCTGCTAGACGAACTAGATTTAATGCGCGAAGGTGCAAATGCCATTCAACTGCGCCGCAATTTTGAAGGCTCAGAAAGCCTGTATATTCCTTTTGTGTATTCAGATTACAGTCGCCAAAATGTGTTGGTTATGGAGCGTATTTACGGCATTCCAGTGGCTGATGTTGCCGCCTTAGAAGCCCAAGGCACCAACATGGAAAAACTCGCAGAACGCGGTGTGGAAGTGTTTTTCACCCAAGTGTTTCGCGATAGCTTTTTCCATGCAGATATGCACCCGGGCAATATTTTTGTTTCTACAGAACACCCTGAAAACCCTAAATATATTGCCATCGATTTTGGTATTGTGGGTACGCTCAATCGCGAAGATAAGCGCTATCTTGCTGAGAACTTTATTGCCTTCTTCAACCGCGACTATCGTAAAGTCGCGCAGCTTCACGCCGATTCAGGCTGGGTGCCGCAAGATACCAATATTGATGAATTCGAGATGGCCATCC
>JBGTXC010000024.1:0-18738 GCA_041937835.1 Alteromonadaceae bacterium
TGATGATGTAGAAAGCATCATGGAGAAAACGCCACGTGAAAAGCAAACATGTCTTTTCTCGGCGACCATGCCTAAGCAAATTCAAAATATCAGCAGCAAGTACATGAATGAGCCTGAGCAAGTTCATATTTCTGCGCGTAACTCAACTGTATCAACGGTTGAGCAAGTATTTTGGAATGCACACGTACACAAAAACAAAGCAATCGTTCGCTTCTTAGAAGCAGAACAATACGATGGTGCAATTGTTTTCGTACGTACACGTAACGACACGGTACAGTTAGCTGAATTACTTGAGCGCGAAGGTTTCTCTGCGGCACCACTTAATGGTGACATGAACCAGCAAGCACGTGAGCGTACCATTGAGCGTTTGAAAAAAGGCTTATTGGACATCGTAATCGCTACCGACGTAGCTGCCCGTGGTTTAGACGTTGAGCGCTTAGACTTAGTTATCAACTACGATATTCCTCAGGATTCTGAAGCCTACGTTCACCGTATTGGCCGTACAGGTCGTGCTGGTCGTACTGGTAAGGCAATCTTGTTTGTTAAGCACAACGAACGTTACTTGCTTAAGCAAATCATGCGTCACACTAAATCAGACATCGCCCAAGTTGATTTACCAACGGCTGATGTGGTTAAAGCGCGCCGCTTAGAAGCATTAAAAGAAAAAATCACTGCTGCCACTGAACGTCGTGATGGTGAGTTTTTCACAGAAACAGCCATGCAGCTTGCCAGTGAGCTAGAGCTTTCTCACGAACAGCTTGCAGGTGCTTTACTATTCTTGGCACAGCAGCAATCACCACTAAAAGTTGAAGAGCTACCAACTAAGCGTGAGCGCCGTGACCGTGATGATCGCCGTGGCGATCGCAACGAACGTCGTGGTGAGCGTGGTGGTGAACGTCGCGAACGTCGTGACCGCAACAGCGCAAGCACGCCGATGGACACATACCGCATTGAAGTAGGTCGTGAGCACGGTGTACAAGTTAAAAACATCGTAGGTGCGATTGCCAACGAAGCTGACATCTCAAGCAAGTTCATTGGTGACATCAAACTTCATGATGCTTACTCAACGGTACAGCTGCCTAAAAACATGCCGTCTGACAAACTAGAGCTTTTCCAAAAAGTCTACATTTGTAAGCGCCCAATGAAGATGACGCTGGCTCAAGGCCTTGCATCATTTGACGAAGGTGGTTTTAAAGACATGCCACGTCGCGAGCGTCGTGATGGTAACCGTTTTGAAGGCCGTGGTCGCCGTGACAACCAACGCAATGAGCGTCGTCCTCATCGCGGTCAAGGCAAACGTCACGATAGCCGCCGCACAGAGCACGCGAGCTAATCGCCAAGTAAACTGAAAAAGCACCTTAGGGTGCTTTTTTTGTATCCATTACAACTTTTTTTAAACACGCTGCGACAAACCTTATAACAACAATACTGAAACAAGGAATGTCCTATGTCACGCACTCTAAAACTCTTCTTTGCAATCACACTTTTTGGCCAAGCTTTAACGCAAAGCGCGCATGCGCACCAAGATGACAGCCTGCACATGGCAATAAAGTCCGGTGAGGTGAATGTTGTCAAGGCGTTTATTGATGATGGGCTGAACCCAGATCACATCATTCAAGGTGATGGCTCATTACTTATCCTAGCAACCAAATACCGCCAAACAGCGCTGGCCAAACTTTTAGTTGCCCGTGGCGCGGACGTTAATCTAGCGGTATCAGGAGATGCCAGCCCATTAATTATGGCAAGCCGTAATGATGATATGACCTTAACGCGTTTTTTCATTGCCAATGGCGCTGATGTCAACATCATGACCCGCTCAGACGAAAGCCCTCTAATAGCCGCAAGCCATTACAATAACCTTGCCATGGCAGAGTACTTAATTGCCCAAGGTGCTGACGTAAACCTTGGGATTTGGGCAAACGGCAAGGAATATCGCAATCCGCTCAACCAAGCGGGCAGCAGCAAGATGGCGGCGTTATTACAAGCCCATGGCGCCACATTAATCGTGCCAAGCAAATAATTTTATGTGTACCAATTATGGTTAAGCTGGTAGTCAGCTAAATCATGTTGTAGTAACGCTCGACGTACATAGTCACGATAACAATCAATAAGTTGGAGGTTACTCATGAAAACACTACTTACTACTGCACTTATCGCATCAGGTTTATCTTTCAGTGCCTTTGCTCACGACCATAAAGCGTCTGAGCATAAAGCCAAAGCAGACGCTAAAGTGGAAGCTAAAATGGCTGAAAAAGCGAAAATGAAAGAGCAAAAAATGGCCGCTAAGCTCAAAGCAAAAGAGCAAAAAGCAGCGGCTAAAGTAAAAGCAAAAGCCAAGATGAAAGCTGAGAAAATGGTTGAAGCAAAAAAAGACGAAGGTAACCAGTAACCTTCACAGCGACCCGACCAATAAGTACAAAAAAGCCGCTTTAAAGCGGCTTTTTTATGACTATGAGATTTAGCGATTAGAGATCGCTGGCACTCGTATCAAGTGGTGGGAAGCTCTTAACTAGCTCATCCACTTGCTTCATCTGGCTTAAGAAGCCTTCAAGTTTTGCCAGTGGCAACGCACATGGGCCGTCGCATTTAGCTTCGTTCGGGTTCGGGTGCGCTTCAATGAAAAGCCCAGCAAGACCAAGCGCCATGCCAGAGCGTGATAACTCAGCAGCTTGCGCACGACGACCATCGGCACTGTCAGCACGACCACCTGGGCGCTGTAGCGCGTGGGTGCTGTCAAAAATCACTGGCGCTTGTTGCTTCATGTCATCCATACCTAGCATATCAACCACTAGGTTGTTGTAACCAAACTGCGAGCCACGCTCACATAAAATCACTTTGTCGTTGCCCGCTTCGCTGAATTTTTTGATGATGTGACGCATTTCGTGTGGCGCTAAAAACTGTGGTTTTTTCACGTTGATCACCGCATCCGTTTTTGCCATCGCCGTCACTAAGTCCGTTTGGCGTGCTAAAAACGCAGGTAATTGAATCACGTCCACCACTTCGGCAACAGGGGCCGCTTGATATGGTTCGTGCACATCCGTAATGCAAGGCACACCAAAGGTGCGTTTAATTTCTTCAAAAATCTTTAAGCCTTCTTCCATGCCAGGGCCACGGTAGGAATTAATCGACGAACGATTGGCTTTATCAAACGAGGCTTTAAACACATAAGGAATGCCCAGCTTTTGGGTGACTTCCACATAGTGCTCAGCAATTTGCATTGCTAAATCGCGCGACTCCAACACATTCATGCCGCCAAACAACACAAAAGGCTTGTTGTTGGCAACTTCAACGTTACCAATAGTAATGATATCTGTATTCATGCTTTACTCTTAAGGTGAAACTGCTTGCATCAATAGGCCACACACGTAAGCCATATACGTACCTACACCATAGCCTAGGACCGCCAAGAACACACCCACAGGTGCCTGTGACGGGTGAAACGCTGTAGCCACTACAGGCGCAGACGCAGCGCCGCCAACATTGGCTTGTGAGCCAACAGCCATAAAAAATAACGGTGCTTTAATTAATTTGGCAACGATTAACATCAAGCTAGCGTGGCACAACATCCAAATCAGGCCAATCAAAAAATACACTGGGGTATCAAAAATGGCCGTCACGTTCATGTGTAAGCCAATTGACGCCACTAGGATGTATAAAAAGCTCGATGCCACTTTAGATGAACCAAAAGCTTCAATGTGACGCACTTTAGTAAAGGACAAGCTAATGCCCACTGTGGTAGAAATCACAATCAGCCAGAAAAACTTACTATTCAAGCTGTACTCTTGGGCCCACGCAAAGTTATTACCAAACCAAGGGCCTAAAATGTCAGCAAAAAAGTGCGCCATCCCTGTGATACCAAAGGCAATGGCAATCACAAACATGTAGTCATTTAAGGTTGGAATACGGGCGTTTTCAGCGTGGTATTTTTCGACGCGATGCTTGATGTCTTCAATGGCTGAGGTATCCGCACCGGTTCTGGCATCAATGGCTTTGTGGTTACCTGCCATAAGAAGCAGCACCGCCATCCAAATGTTGGCGACAATCACATCTACTGTCACCATCACCGAGAAGATATCACCGCCCACTTCAAACATTTCTTTCATTGAGGCTTGGTTAGCGCCGCCACCAATCCAGCTGCCGGCTACTGTGGTCATACCTCGCCACACCGCATCTGGGCCATGGCCGCCCACAAGGCTTGGGTCCACTGCACTCATTACCATAATGGCTAATGGGCCACCAATCACTATGCCTAAGGTGCCGGTTAAAAACATCACCGGCGCTTTCCAGCCAAGGTTAATAATGGCTTTTAAATCAATGCTGATGGTTAAAAGGATTAAACACGCCGGCAATAAATAGCGCGATGCTACGTAATAAATGTTGGAACTGTGGCCATCCACAATACCAAAGGTATTAAGCAGTGACGGTAAAAAGTAGCAAAGCAGTAACGCCGGCACGTATTTGTAAAACTTTTGCCAAAATGCGTGGGTGCTCGATGATGTTTTAAAGACAAATCCCAAAATAACGGCCAGTAAACCAAGTACCACGGCGTCATTGGTGATGAGTGCTGAATGTGGCTCAGCCATAAACACTCCTTTTTATTATTAGTGTTAGTGTAAGGTGTTGTTTTTATTTTTGTCCGTTAGCTCATCGATTTGATGCTGAATAAGCTCAATGGCCGGATCGTCCGGGCATTCACTGACAAAAAACTCCAAATCGGATTTTGCCATTTCTGGGCAGTCTAACTGGTTTAACAAGTAACCGCGGTCACGACGTTCGTATGGATCATCGCCCACTTCCGCCATTAACAGCTCCACACATAACAGTGCGTTACCAAATTGCCCTTTACTAATAAACGCCCATTTTTGCTGGGTTAAAAAAAGCTTATACAGCTCATCGTTGGGCAACACTTGAAAGTCGAGCAATGGCGTGTCGTCGTTTTCAGGTTGTAAAAACCAGCTTTGCTGCCCTGAGGCCGGCTCAATAAAATACCCTTCATCTTCCGAGATGCAGATATGCACTAAAATATCGTCGTCCATCATCACAGGCTGAGCGTTTAGCCCAACATGCACTAATAAATCACTTAGTAGCAAAGCAAGAGGGATCATCCCACCGGTACGATATTCTAATAAATACGACACTGTGTTGAGCTTATGCTCAATGGACTTTTTAAACGAGCCACTAAACAGCCACGTGCTGTAAAAGGCATCCACCACGGTGTTCATTTTTTCATGTTCGTCCATGGTGTCTGTCACAGCGTGCTGTGCCAGCTCGCGAAACTGAGCTAAAGCGGACTCTGCCTGCGCCATATCAAGAGATAAATGCCAACGGCGTTCCGCCTGTAGGCATAATAAAATCGGGGCGACATCAAAGCCATCTTCAGCATCATGATGCGTAGTTTGCCAAATCTCAGACATACTTCAGATTGGTCAGCTCATATTACAAACAAGGGCGTTATTGTATCTGAATTCACTTAAAAAATCAGTGCTTGTTTGGTGCTGGCTAAATAACCTATGGCAAGTAAAACAAAGGTGTTGATGGTGGTAAACAGCATCACATTACGCACTTTGGTTTGTTTACTCACGACAATGGCAAGCACTATGTATGCCACCACCAACAGTGTTTTTTCAAACAACCAAGGCACAGTGAAAGGATTAAGTTTTAGAAGATGCAGTAAAAAACCAGCACTTAGAAGTAGCAAGCCATTCACCACATGCGAGGCAATTTTAATGCCTTTGTGGTTCACAATCGCCATGCCTTTTAAACGCATCACGGTATTGAAGTAAAAGAAAAGAATGCTTAAAAGCGCTAGCAACATGTGCGTATGTTTAGCTGCAAGGTACATAACTCACTCACTTTTATTATTTTTAAGGCGTTGATAATGCCATCATTTTTAGCTGCTGCCTACTTATGCAGGCCAAGGCTATCGCACTCTTCATGCAGTTTGACGTTTTCATAGGCAATTTGGACGTTTTCAGTAAAAAGCTGAATTAAACGCTTATTCGCTTCTGTGAGCTCTGTTGGCATCCCTGAAACGTATATGAGCGAAGTGTGGTCGTGCGCGGATGAACAAGAAGCAAAAAAGTAATTATCGCGAAACACAATATCATGCTTGGCTAGCGCCTCTTGGCAGGCTTTAAGTTGCTCATCGTTTAAAATATCCGTCACCGCTTTGCCCGTATTATTGGCAAAATCGCCCTGCCCGGCCACCACTAGCATGTCTTTAGGTTTATCGTCATCTACAGTGGCCACTAAACTGGTGGCATACATGGCTTCGTCCACGTTGCCCAAAATACTGGTGAACTGCTCCATTACGCCTTGAATAAATTGCTCCATCGAATGAGCTGAAAACATATCTCTTGATGACAAAATGATTTTCTCAAGCCCAATGCGGGACTTTTCAATGGATAAAATATCGCGATAAGAGCGCAGTGAGGAAATCACCACAGTGAAGAGCTTTTGCGCAGTCAGCTCAGTTTTGTTTTTGTAGTCATTGATGTCGTAATTTAAGATCACATCCCGCTCAGGCGCTTGCCCAGGCTGGCCGGTCCGTAAAATAATCCGAATATGGTGGTTGTTTTCTTCTTCTCGGATAAACCGCGTCACTTGTAAGCCGGCATCGTCGCTTTCCATCACCACATCTAATAATACGATGGCGGCATCTGGGTGCTCTTGGACTAAGGCTTTGGCTTCGCTGCCAGAATAGGCACTGTGAAAGGTTAAATTGCGTCCTTGAAATTCAAAATCGGAAAGCGCTAATTTGGTGACTGCATGCACTTCTGGCTCGTCATCCACAATCAAGACTTTCCATGGTTGGCGTACCGGCTCATTCAGCGCTTCAACGGGTTCTTCCGAAAACAAAAAATCAGTGGCCATTATCTCTCCTAGCTAGGCACAAATTTAGCACAAGCATTTGTTTTACTTATTTAAATCAGTATAGCTAGGAATTAAGGTTTGGCTTAAATTCTCACTCTTTTGCAACAAAGCCGTAGCTGACGCGGTCATTGCCGCCAAGGTCGGTTTGCGTTGCCACATTGATAAAGCCATGCTCTGTCAATAAGTTGCGCACCGCTTCTCCTTGTTGGTAGCCATGCTCAAACGCAAGTAAGCCGCCATTCGCTAAATACGCTTTGGCATGCAGGCAAATATGGCGAATGTCACTGAGTCCTTGTTCATTAGCCACTAAGGCTGAGCGCGGCTCAAAGCGTACGTCCCCTTCTGCGAGGTGTGGGTCGTTTTCATCAATGTAAGGTGGGTTTGACACTATTACATCAAATTCGCGCCCGGCTAATGCACTAAACCAATCGCTTTGTAAAAACTCAGCATCAAGTTTTAGGTGTGCTTGGTTTTCTTTGGCAAGCAAAACGGCGTCTTCAATACGGTCTACCCCAACCACTTTGGCATTGGGTAGTTCGCTGGCAAGGGCAAGGGCAATCGCCCCTGTGCCTGTGCCTAAGTCCAAAATGCGGGCATCATTGTTGGCAAATTGCAGTGCACACTCTACTAAAGTTTCTGTGTCTGGGCGTGGGATCAAAGTGCTTGGGCTTACTTTAAACGGCAAACTCCAAAACTCGCGGGTTTGAGTGATATGCGCAACGGGCTCGCCCTGCTCGCGGCGCTTTAGCATGGCGTCAAAGTTGTTTAACTGGGTGTCAGTTAACGTGGCATCAGGCCAAGTAAATAAGTAACTGCGGGGTTTATCGAGAAGATGAAGAAGCAGCACCTCAGCATCTAGCTTAGGGCTATCACTGTGGGGGTTTAAACGCATTGTGGCCGACGCAATTGCGCCAGCCACAGTATTTGGGTTATTCATCGCCCATGGCGGCCAATAAGTCCGCTTGGTATTCAAGTAAAAGTGGATCTAGTAAGGCGTTTAAGTCACCTGCGATCACTTCATTTAGGCGATATAACGTTAAGTTAATGCGGTGATCAGTAATACGTCCTTGCGGGTAGTTGTAAGTACGAATACGCTCTGAACGGTCACCACTACCAACCAATGAACGGCGCGTAGACGCCTCTTCTGCTTGGCGTTTTTCATCTTCCGCTTGTTGTAAGCGTGATGCCAGGACACTCATCGCCTTAGCACGGTTTTTATGCTGTGAACGTTCATCCTGACATTCCACCACTACACCGGTAGGTAAGTGAGTGATACGAATGGCCGAGTCCGTTTTGTTAACGTGCTGACCACCAGCGCCTGAGGCGCGGAAGGTATCTACTTTTAAGTCTGATGGGTTGATCTCAATGGCTTCCGCTTCTGGGATTTCTGGCATCACAGCCACAGTACACGCCGAGGTGTGCACACGCCCCTGAGATTCAGTTTCTGGCACACGCTGTACGCGGTGCGCGCCCGATTCAAATTTCAGTTTACCGTAAACGCCGTCACCTGAGATTTGCGCAATGACTTCTTTGTAACCGCCGTGCTCGCCTTCATTGGCGCTCACAAGATCTACTTTCCATTTTTGCGTTTCCGCATAACGGCTGTACATTCTGAATAAGTCACCGGCAAAAATCGCGGCTTCGTCACCACCGGTACCGGCACGGACTTCAAGGTACACGTTGTTGTCGTCACGCGGGTCTTTTGGCAGCATCAATACTTGTAGCGCGTCTTCTAATGACTCGATTTGCGCTTTGGCCTCTTTGTATTCTTCTTGCGCCATTTCACGCATTTCTGGATCTGAGTCTTTCAGCATTTCTTCTGCTGTGCTGACGTCATCCTGCGCTTGCTGGTAGTCTTGGAAGGTTTTAACCACGTCTTCAAGCTCACTAAATTCCTTTGATAGTGCACGGAACTTGTCTTGATCTGTGATCACTTCCGGATCACTTAACAGTGCTTGAACTTCTTCATTACGCTCAACTAGGGTTTCTAGCTTGCGATATACGGATTCTTTCATTCGTAAATTGCCTTATTGATCTATCCCGAGCACACTTTTTAGCTCGGCGATGGCAGGAGCATCTCCGTCTTGAGCTGCTTCTTTTAGCGCTCGTGTCGGAGCATGCATTAATCGGTTACTGAGTTTGTTGGCCAGCTCGGTCACCACCAACTCGGGCGATTTGCCCGCTTCGAGTTGAGTTAACGCTTTGGCAAGTAGCTCCCCTTTAACTTGGGCCACTTGCTCACGGTATTCTTTAATCACATCCACAGACTGCATGGCATTTTGCCACAACACAAATTCTGCGGTTTTGTCCTCAATGATGCCAAGGGCTTGCTCTGCCGCTTGCTCCCGTGAGGCTAAATTTTGCGCCACGATGGCTTGTAAGTCATCTACGGTGTAAAGATAAGCATCGTCTAAATCACCGACTTGAGCTTCAATATCACGAGGTACAGCAATATCGATGAGCAGCATAGGCTTATAACGGCGCGCTTTGAGTGCTTGCTCAACACTGCCTTTACCTATGATAGGCAAAGTACTGGCGGTGGAGCTTATTACTATGTCGGCATGCTCTAACTGCTGCGGAATTTGCCCAAGGGTCACTACATTGGCATCAAACTCTAATGCTAAATTCATAGCACGCTCTTTGGTGCGGTTTGCCACTGTCATGCTTTTAGGTTGATGCTGATTAATATGGCGGGCAACCAATTCAATGGTTTCGCCAGCACCAATCAAAAGGACCGAAGTTTTACTTAAATCACCGTAAATGTGCTTGGCTAAATTGACCGCGGCATACGCCACCGACACGGCGCTTGCGCCTATGTCTGTTTCACTGCGTACTTGTTTTGCCACCGCAAACGTTTTTTGAAATAAACGCTCAAACAAGCCCCCGACTGCACCTTGGTGTTTCGCGCTCATAAAGGCTTGTTTTACTTGCCCTAAAATTTGCGGCTCGCCAAGCACTAAAGAATCAAGCCCTGCGGCTACTTTCATTAGGTGGACTATGGCGTGGTCATCATGGTGTTGGTAGGTAATGGCATTTAACGCTTCAGCATCAACATCATGGAATTCACTCAGCCAGGTTGTCAACGCTGTGGTATCTTGGTGGCCTAAATGGCAATACAGCTCAGTGCGGTTACACGTAGAGACAATCACTGCCTCTTTGCAATCCAAGCCTGGATGGCGCGTCAGTTCATCCAGCGCGAGTGACAATTGCGCATCGCTAAAGGCCACTTTCTCGCGCAAGTCGACGGAAGCGGTTTTATGATTAATGCCTAGTGCCACAATTGCCATAAATGTGTTTAAAATACCACGCTTGCTGATTAAGACCGGGAATTTTACGAAAATCAGCAGAATAAGGAAAGTCACTAAGGGGATTTATGGCGACTCGGATTGTTTTTTTCACATTTTTGCTATTTTTGACTGGCTGTAGCTTAGTACCTAGCACCAAAAAGACCGACACACTGCCAGATAGCACCTGGCAAACTAAATTGCATGCCCTGCAAGATTTCCAACTTGAAGGGAAAGTGGCAGTGATGGCAAAAGATAAACGTCAATCAAGCCGCTATCACTGGCAAAACCAGGAAAACGGTTTTGAAATGACCTTATTAAGTGTGATTGGCACTGAGGTACTCAATGCCAAAAGCACCCCACAAGGTGCAGCGGTAAACTATGACGGCGACACCTACCAAGGGCAAAACATTGAAGAATTAGTGTATCGCCTCACCCAGTTACCACTACCTATTTCACACGCCCCACGTTGGCTAAAAGGCGATGCAAAAGGCTTATTAAACCCAGAGTTTGACGGCGAAAACCGGTTAATTAGCGCAGCGTTTTACGCAAGTAACGGCGCACTTTGGCAATTAAGCTACAGCAAATTTATAGCCCAAGAAGGTCTTTGGTTGCCTACCCAATTAACCTTACGCCACCATAATTTAAAAATTAAGCTATCGGTTTATCAATGGACACTTTAACGTCACTCACTCTGCCTGCGCCGGCAAAAATAAACCTGTTTTTGCACATTAATGGCCGTTTAGAGAACGGCTATCACGAATTAGAAACCCTGTTTACGTTTTTAAATCACAGTGATGAATTGCACTTTGCGCTTCAAGACGAAGACAAGATTGAGCTTACTTGCCAAAGCGCTGATGCCACCCTTGCTCAGGCTTTAAACGATTTAGCGCCAGAGCAAAACCTGATTGTGAAAGCGGCTATCTTGCTTAAACCGCATCGTAAAATCACTCAAGGGGTGCGCATTGTACTGGATAAACACCTGCCAATGGGCGGTGGTGTCGGTGGTGGCTCATCAAATGCGGCCACCTGCTTAATTGCACTCAACACCTTATGGCAATGTGGTTTAAGCCAAACACAACTAAAAAACCTTGGCCAAACTTTAGGGGCAGATGTGCCTATTTTTGTTCATGGCCACAGCGCCCTTGCCCAAGGAATTGGCGAGCAATTAAGTGATGTGACGCTACCTCAGCGCCATTACCTTGTGGTGCATCCTAAGGTGCACATCAGCACCGCAGACATTTTTACCCACCCGGACTTGCCACGAAATACACCTAAAATTCAAGGGGATTGGCAAGCTGCAGAGACAAAAAATGATTGCGAAGCCTTAGTGAAAAAGCACCACAGCGAGGTTGAAAAAGCCCTTAGCTGGTTGCTACACTATGCGCCGTCAAGAATGACGGGGACTGGTGCGTGTTGTTTTGCTGAATTTGACAACAAAAACGCGGCCGAAGCAGCACTTAAGCAGCTTCCGGCATGTTGGCACGGGTTTGTTGCCCACAACGTCAATGTATCTCCAGTGTATGCTGAGCTACACCGACAACTGAAGTAGAAGTTACGTTTAAGTTAGCCTGTATTGGACAACCGAGTCTCGCAATCTAACTTTATAGAAACGATTGCATTTGCACTCACAGTGCCAATTCAACCCACGAATACTGTGCCTGAGGAATCCTACTGTGCCAGATATGAAGCTCTTCGCTGGTAATGCAACACCTGAGCTTGCGCAAAAAGTTGCAAAGCGCCTTTACATCGAACTAGGCGACGCCGACGTCGGCCGTTTTAGCGACGGTGAAATCAGCGTTCAAATTAACGAAAACGTCCGCGGCGCAGATGTTTTTATCGTCCAATCTACGTGTGCACCTACTAATGACAACCTGATGGAACTCATTGTAATGGTTGACGCTTTACGTCGTGCTTCTGCCGGTCGTATCACAGCGGTTATCCCTTACTTTGGTTATGCCCGTCAAGACCGTCGTGTGCGTTCAGCCCGTGTGCCAATCACTGCAAAAGTTGTGGCGGATTTCCTTTCAAGCGTTGGTGTTGACCGTGTTTTAACGGTAGACCTTCACGCCGAGCAAATCCAAGGGTTCTTTGATGTGCCAGTGGACAACGTGTTTGGTAGCCCAGTACTACTTGAAGACATGAAAGAAAAAGCGTTTGAAGATGTGGTGGTAGTGTCACCTGACATTGGTGGTGTAGTACGTGCGCGTGCCATCGCTAAACTGCTTAATGACACTGACCTTGCCATCATTGATAAGCGTCGCCCACGTGCCAACGTGTCGCAAGTGATGCACATCATTGGTGACGTAGAAGGCCGTGACTGCATTATTGTTGATGACATGATTGATACAGGCGGTACGCTGTGTAAAGCAGCAGCAGCGCTTAAAGAGCATGGCGCTAAGCGTGTGTTTGCCTATGCAACCCACCCGATTTTGTCAGGCCAAGCAGCTGAGAACATCCGTAACTCAGTGATTGACCAAGTGATTGTGACTGACTCTATCCCACTTTCTGATGAGCTGAAAAAGCTTGATAAAGTGAAGGTACTTACGCTTGCTGACATGCTGGCCGAAACCATTCGCCGCGTGAGCAACGAAGAGTCAATTTCTGCGATGTTTGAGCACTAACCCCAACAAGCATTGCAAACAATACTCTCATGAAAAAGCACCTAAGGTGCTTTTTCTGTTTCTGGCGGTAAATCTAGTTTTAATTCAAAAGCCATGGTGTTATGATGGCGCGCCTTTTTTAGGTGGTCAGCTTTGGTCGCGAAGCTGATTAAACTTTTTTATATTATTTGGAGACATTCATGTCTAAAGAAATTTACACACTAGAAGCAGAAGTACGCTCTGAAACAGGTACTGGTGCGAGCCGCCGCCTACGCCGTGCTGACAAGGTTCCAGCGATCCTTTACGGTGCAGAGAAAGACGCTGTATCACTTACTCTTGACCACAACAAAGTGATCCAAGCGCAAGAAAACGAAGGCTTCTACACACACATCCTTACGTTAAACATCGGCGGCGAGTCTGTTGAAGCGATCCTTAAAGACATTCAACGTCACCCGTACAAGCCTAAGGTCACTCACTTAGACTTCCAACGTGTTGATGCTACGCACAAGATCCAAACTAAGCTACCTGTACACTTCATCGGCGAAGACGCAATCACTAAGCAAGGTGCAACTGTTGTTCACCAGCTAACTGAAATCGAAGTTTCTTGCCTACCACAGCAGCTTCCTGAGTTTGTTGAAGTAAACGTTGCTGACCTAGAAGTAGGTTCAACGCTTCACCTTTCTGACATCGCTCTTCCAGAAGGCGTTGTTTCAGTTGAGCTTGCTAAAGGTGCAGACCACGACCAAGCAGTAGCAACTGTTAACGCTAACAAATCAGCACCAGCTGCTGAAGAAGCGTCAGAAGACAGCGCTGAATAAGTTTTCTAAGGTGTTAACACCTTGAATACTTTTCAATTGCTAGTGGGCCTGGCTAATCCAGGCCCCGAATACGCTAACACCCGTCACAATGCAGGCGCCTGGTTCATCGAAGAACTCGCCAAGCGTTATAACGCCCCCCTCAAGCTTGATACTAAGCACCATGGCCTCAGCGGCAAAATCCACATCGCGGATCACGAATTTAAACTTCTAATCCCAACCACGTTTATGAATTTAAGTGGGAAATCTGTGGCAAGCCTGGCAAATTTTTACAAAATTCCTGTCGACCAAATTTTAGTAGCACACGATGAAATGGACTTGCCTCCAGGTGTTGCCAAAATCAAAAAAGGCGGTGGGCATGGCGGTCATAATGGCTTGAAGGACATCATCCAAAAAATGGCGAACCAAAACACCTTTTCTCGATTGCGTATCGGTGTTGGCCACCCAGGTCACAAAGACAAAGTGACTGGCTGGGTATTAGGTAAAGCGCCTGCCAGTGAGCAGCAGCTTATGGATGCCGCCGTGGATGAAGCCGTGCGTTGCATGGAAATTTTAGCCAAAGACGGCGTGTTAAAAGCACAGAATCGACTACATTCGTTTAACGCAAACACCTAGTTTGCTGATTAAACGCATGATTTAGCATACATCACAAGGTAAAGAACCATGGGTTTTAAATGTGGCATTGTTGGATTACCAAACGTAGGTAAATCCACACTATTTAATGCACTGACCAAAGCGGGTATTGAAGCCGCTAACTTCCCTTTTTGTACCATAGAGCCAAATACAGGTGTGGTACCTGTGCCAGATCCACGTTTGGATCAGCTTGCTGAGATTGTAAACCCAGAGCGCGTGGTGCCAACAAGTATGGAATTTGTTGATATTGCGGGCCTAGTAAAAGGTGCTTCTAAAGGTGAAGGCCTAGGTAACCAATTTTTAGCCAACATTCGTGAAACCGATGCCATTGGCCATGTGGTGCGTTGCTTTGAAAATGAAAACATTGTGCACGTTGCCGGTCAAATTGACCCAGCTGAAGACATTGACGTAATCAACACGGAATTAGTGCTATCAGACATGGACACTGCAGATCGCGCCATGCAACGCAGTGCTAAAAAAGCCAAAGGCGGCGACAAAGACGCTAAATTTGAAATCGCCGTACTTGAAAAAGTAAAAGCCCACTTAGATGAAGGCCAAACATTACGTTCTTTAGCACTTGGCAAAGAAGAAAAAGCAGCAATTAGCTACTTAAACTTCTTAACCATTAAGCCAACCATGTACATTGCTAACGTGAATGAAGACGGTTTTGAAAATAACCCATTCCTAGACAAGGTACGTGAAATTGCAGCGCAAGAAGACGCCGTTGTTATTCCTGTGTGTGCCGCCATTGAAGCAGAGCTGTCTGAACTTGAAGAAGAAGACAAACTCGAGTTTATGGAAGACTTAGGCCTTGATGAGCCAGGCCTTAACCGCGTAATTCGTGGTGGTTATGAGCTACTTAACTTACAAACCTACTTTACTGCAGGTGTCAAAGAAGTTCGCGCATGGACCATCCCTGTTGGTGCAACTGGCCCACAAGCGGCTGGTAAAATCCACACTGACTTTGAACGTGGCTTTATTCGTGCACAAACCATTGCCTTTGACGATTACATCCAATTTAAAGGTGAATCGGGTGCCAAAGAAGCTGGTAAAATGCGCCAAGAAGGTAAAGATTACATCGTGAAAGACGGCGATGTGATGAACTTCTTGTTCAACGTATAAGAAAAAGCCCGCAGATGCGGGCTTTTTTATAAAGAATAAGAATGTAGTTATGTTTTCAAGCAAAATTTCACTCTCAGCTGAACAGCAGGCAACCCTAAAAGAAACAGGCTTTGTTCGTATCGACAATGTGCTTGCTAGCAATGAATTAGAGAGGCTTAATCAAGGCATGAGCCAAGCGCAATTTGATGTCGCATTAACAGTGGATGGCAAACCGAAAGTGTTTAGCCGTGCTGATTTTCAAGCTATGGGGCAATCACAGCAGCGCGCCTTGCAACAAGGGATCCAAGCGAATGCCGCCAAAGGCATAGGCTTTGTGTATGGTCGGCACTTGATTGACGAAGCATCACCGGCGCCCTTGCGTGATTTTAAAGCGCAAGTTTTAAATGAAAAGGGCATATTACAGCAGTTGGCTAAGCTCAGTGAGCAACCTATCAAACATGCCTCAGCACAAGGGACGCAATATACCCCAGGTCAATTTTTAACGCGCCATAACGATGTGGTTGAGCATGAAGGGCGAGTGTATGCCTATGTGATGAACCTAACGCCACACTGGCATGCAGACTGGGGTGGCTTGCTGCAATTTTTTGAACAGGATGGTAGCCCAACGCGCAGTTATGCACCAAGATATAACTCCTTGGTAATTTTTGACGTTAAGAAAATACACTCAGTGACCTTTGTAACGCCGTTTGCAGGTAATGCAAGGTCGTCAATCACAGGATGGTTTAGGAGCAAATAACATGGAGTTAGGTGCGTTTTCAGTGTCCTTGGCGGTGAAAGACATTCACGCGTCAAAAGCCTTTTATGAAAAGCTGGGTTTTAGTGTGCTAGGTGGTGACATAGCGCAAAACTGGCTGATCATGAAAAACAACGAAACCGTCATCGGGTTATTTCAGGGGATGTTTAATAAAAACATGCTGACCTTTAACCCAGGGTGGGACAGTAGCGGTAAAGACACTGAACGTTTTACGGATGTACGTGAATTAGCAAAGGGCCTAGAAGCTCAGGGCCTTAACGTCACACGCCATATTGACGCAGAAAAAGGCCCAGGCTACTTAGAGCTGACCGACCCAGACGGCAACCCGATTTTAATTGACCAACACCGCAGTTAAATACAGCGTGCTGGTTTTGGTAAACCAGCAATTTTGGTTGCTTGTTTGGCAGGGCCTTTAGGAAACAATTTATAAAGGTATTTGCTGTTACCTTTATCGTCACCCAGCTTTTGCGCCATGGCTTTAACTAGCATGCGAATGGCAGGGCTGGTGTTAAATTCCTCATAAAAATCACGGACAAAATGCACCACTTCCCAGTGGTTGTCCGTCAGTGTGATGTTTTCTTTGGCTGCAATCACAGGCGCTAAATCAGCATGCCATTGACTGCTATCAAGTAAATAGCCTTCTTTGTCCGTTGCTAAACGCTCACCATTAAATTCTAAAAAATAATCCACTATGCTTACCACGAAATTGTTTTAGTTGCTGATTCGGTGAGGTTCACCCATGTGTTATACGAGCAGCTAGGTGCTTCAATATTGCGGGCAATCGCGTCTGGCTCAAGTACCAGCACATTAGGGTGGGTTTTTGCATAAGCCTCATAGAGGTAACAAGCATCACCTAAGAGTAATAAGGTATCAGTGCTTAAAAGCGGCAAGCTCTGCATCTTAGCATCGTTTATTGTGTGTAAAATCATAGTGTCACCACAAAATCAGCGTCATTAATTAACTCATGAATGACTTCTTGGGTAACGCTTTTAAAATCATCATGAAGGGCGCTGAGCGCCAAGCGATTTGCCGCATCTAAGTCATAGTAAAGGGCATCCACATCATAAAGTGCCAGCGTACCAAAGGTTTTGAAAAAATCTTTTAATTGTGCGCTTGCTGGGGATTGATTTTTCTTTAAGGCAAACAGTGCTTCATCTTTAAAAAGCCACGATACTTTTTGATCAATCGCGGCAAAAATTAAGGTCATGTCCAAGCTTTCACGCATCTGCATGCCAGCAAAGGGGCTTGATGAGACAACCACAAGAATATGCTTCATTTAAATTGCACCCACTTGTCGGTTTTTGCTGTGGTCATGGCAAATTCAGCCAATCCGCTTAATGGCAAAGCGGCTTCATCTGTATTAATACCACGGCGCTCAGCTGCGGTAATGCACGCCGACACGTTAACGCCATTGTGTTTACACCACTGCCAAACACTTTGTGGCTGAAACTCGTCCGTTGGGATAGCAAGTGGCGCACAGTAATGCACGGCGTCTTGGTATAAAAACACAGACTCTATGTGATGGCCTTTGGCCACACAGGCTTTAGCAAACTCAAAGAGATGTACAAGGGCACTGGCTTTATTCGGGTGCGCATGTAAAGAAAGAACGTAATTGGCCAAAATGAAGATAAAAAAATAGCCCCAAGGTGGGGCTATTCTAGCAAAAATCACTGATTAATCATCACTTGCGCCAAGAAGATGCAAGATAGATGTGAACAAGTTATAGATGCTCAAGTAAAGTGACACAGTCGCGCGGATGTAGTTCGTTTCACCACCGTTAATGATGCGGCTTGTATCAAACAAGATAAGACCAGACATGATCAGTACCACAGCGGCATTGAGCGCCATGAACACCACGCTTGAGCCGATGAAAATGTTCACCAATGAAATGATCACCACACCAATTAAACCCACAGTTAAAAAGCCGCCCATGAAAGAGAAGTCTTTTTTCGTGGTTAAGGCATACGCAGATAAACCAAAAAAGATAAATGCAGTGGTACCAAGTGCTTGTAAAATCAGCATAGGGCCGTTTGGCATAGCTGCATAATGGTTAAGGATTGGGCCTAGGCCGGCACCCATAAGGCCTGTGAAGATAAAGGTCCACATGATGCCTGAGCTAGAGTCCGCTTTTTTGTGTACCACAAAAAGCACACCTAAAGCCGCTAAGCTAAACACTAATCCCATGATGTAAGGCAGACCCATCATCATAGAAATGCCTGCGGTTACCGCACTGAAGGTCAAGGTCATACCTAGTAGAAGGTACGTGTTTTTTAAAACTTTGTTCTTTTCTGCTACTGAACCCAAGGTTGTGTTTGAGCTGTAAGCATTGTTAAACGCCATGACTGGCCTCCTTATGTGTAAAAACCGATTTGGTATTACATTCAACTTGTTAGCAAAGTTAAGATTACCAATTCACGCTTAGGTGGGCAATCTTTGTTGGACTAAGTACACCTAGTCACTTAGAGCAAACGCGGCAAAATGAGTTCAATTTAGTCGAATTGCTTCAAAAGTGTGCACTTAAACGCTTTTTTGAAAAAAACGCTTCACATTGGTGCTCGGCTTCACTATTATTCACGCCGCTGCGGAGAGATGGCTGAGCGGTTGAAAGCACCGGTCTTGAAAACCGGCATACGTTAATAGCGTATCTAGGGTTC
>JBGTXC010000250.1:0-3586 GCA_041937835.1 Alteromonadaceae bacterium
AAGTGTACCTGCAGGATGCGTTTGCTTATCAGAAAGTGCCAGCGCCGAAAGCGACGTTTGTATCGAGCGCTACTGATGAAGTATGCGAAAAACTCATAGCTGACTTTGGTTTGCCGCTTGTTTTAAAACTGCCTGAAAGCTCGTTTTCGCGCGGTGTGCACAAAGCTGAAAATAAAGAAGCGCTGAAAACGCGTTTAGAACAGATGTTGGCTGAATCAGCACTTGTTCTTGTTCAGGAATATATTTTTACTGAGTTCGACTGGCGAATTGGTGTTTTAGGTGGCAAACCTATCTATGCTTGTCAGTACTTTATGGTGCGCAACCATTGGCAGATTTACAACCATCAGGGAGATCGATTCTCTTCGGGTGGATTTGCCACAATGCCAACGTTTGAAGTACCTAAGCCGGTACTACAAGCCGCTATCAAGGCCGCTAAAGCGGTGGGTGATGGCTTGTATGGTGTAGATATCAAGCAAACCGGTAATGCGGTTTATGTTATTGAAGTAAACGACAACCCAAGCATCGACTCGGGCGTCGAAGATAAATATTTAGGCAAAGAACTGTACGAATTAATTATGCAGGAATTTGCTGACAGGTTGGAGCAGAGAGGGCGATGATTACATCGGCTGAGCGAGTAACTGAAGTGAATAGTGCAAGTCCACTGAAAAGCGTAAATAGCGTACATGACCTAACAGAGGGCGCGTCGATTGGTGAACCGACAAAAGATGTCGTTGCGCCTTCCACGCAATCAAATGTAGTGCTGCGTGTGGCGACATTACAAGATCTTGCTTCGCTGCAGCATATCGAGCAAACCTGTTTTACCACCGACAGGCTAAGCAAAAGCCGGTTTAAATTTTACATTGATGCACAGCATGCAGAGCTTATTGTAGCCGAACGTGAGCCTTCGAGTGAGAATGCGAAGCACGACAAGAACAAGCAAGGTGTGAACAGCATCGTGGGCTATGGGTTGTTGCTGCTTCGTCGTGGAACGCAGCTTACTAGACTGTATTCTATTGCGGTATTGCCAGAAGCACGTGGGCTTGGCGTTGCTGAAAAGCTAATAAACAGCTTGGGGGAGCGGGCGCTTTTGCGGGGAAAGCGATTTATGCGCCTGGAAGTAGCAGTAGGTAATGCTGGCGCCATTGCTCTGTATAAAAAGTTAGGTTTTAGTCAGTTCGGTATGTATACCGATTACTATGACGATCACACTGATGCTCTGCGTATGCAAAAAGTATTGGTGCCCAGTAAGTCGGTTAAACCAGAAATTTATCCGTGGTACCAGCAAACGACAGATTTTACCTGTGGTCCATCGGCACTGATGATGGCAATGTGTGCGTTAAACAATCGCTATGAAATGACACAGGAAAAAGAACTGTCGTTGTGGCGTACTGCTACCACGATATTCATGATGTCAGGTCACGGTGGTTGTCATCCGGTGGGGTTAGCGCTTGCTGCGGTAAACGAAGGTTATGCAGCAAAAGTGGTGATTAATCGAGACGTCCCGCTCTTTGTTGATGGTGTAAGAGATGCTAACAAGAAAGAGATTGTCGAAAATGTTGAACAACAATTTATGGCAGAAGCACGCAAAAAAGGCATTTCTGTCGAAATCTCTGACTGGCGGGTGGATGTTATTGACCAAACCCTCAAAGCCGGCGGTGCGGTTCTGTGCCTAATCAGTACCTACGCTTTTGATAAGAAAAAGGTACCGCACTGGGTAGCAATTACAAGCTGCGATTCTCACTGCTATTATCTGCACGATCCTGATGCAAGTGAGGGGCAGCCTGTTGAGTATCAGCACATTCCGGTTGCCCGCGAAGACTTTCTACGACTTGCCAGCTATGGCACGCGTAAAGTAAGAACATTAGTACTCCTTAAAAAGAAAAAGTAACACAAATTTTGGCTTAGGCCTTAGGCACGACGAATGCTTGAGGCCTTAATGACGGACTTGTGTAACGTTAACCTTTTTATTTAAAGTTTTAAGCTGCTTCACCAGTTGAGAAAGCTCTTTTACCGAACCTTTATATTCGATGTGCTTATTCATTTCCTGGCCTTTCACAGCAGTTCTATAAAGCGCCTCACTTTCAAAACACGCTGTTTGCTCATCTAGCGTATTCCACTCCGCTTTTAGGTCGCTTGGAATACAGTGGCGTTTTGCAATAATTTTGTCTTTTATTTGCAACACTTTCCCGATTAATAATTGTGCATCTGTTGGCATATAAATATCTCCTGTATAACTCTTTGTGTTTAAGCTGCTGTTTATCAAGCGTTTATCTTTTATTCTTGATAGTTGTTTCTTAAAGCCAGCAATCCTTCAACACAACTCTCACAATTAGTGTTGCATCAAGAATGCCAACTCTTATGAAGCAACTTCCTGATGCTCGTACAAGGGGAATTTGATGTTAAAGACGCTGCTAGAGCGAGGAACTATAGGGGCGGTTTAGGCGAGTGCCCGCTCATTGAAATGCGAGAGAGATATGCGCTAAAGCAGGCACAGTTTCATATTTCTACAGGGGGACTCTGATAGGGGGATCCTTACAGGAGCTATCAAGTCAGGCGCTTTGTGGGCACTACCTGTAAGAGTAACGCTTCGGCCTGTCTTTTAATTTCTTAACCTGACAGTAGCAGAAATGCGGTGTCCAAATTAACAGGTTAAGTAATATAGCGGTAACTAAACTAAATACTATTGAGGAAGGTGTTAGCGGCACAGACGGACTGAAATTATCGAGCACGCGTTTAAGCGTTTCATATTGAGAAGGTGAGGCCATAAACACGAGCTTTTCAAAATAATGGCCGTGTTCTAGCTTTCTCATACCTTGTTCTAAAGTAGTGATCTGCGCAAAGCGAGCAGCTTTCATGGACGCGTTTTCGCGCACAACGGGTTCGCTGTTTTTCTGTAAGCTATCAAGCATGGCTTCAACAGAAGAGAAGCCATGCTGTTTTGCCAATACTGAAGAACTAGAAACTTCATCACGCAAGGCGTCGTAATAACCATTAAGGTATTGGCGATAGTGATCCGCCAAAATGGGGACTTGTAGTGTGATGATAAACAAAACTGCAAATACAACTTTATCTAAAACACGCACTATCATTTAAAACTCGCTATAAAGACTCACTATTAAGTACCCGTTTAATATTCGATATATGCACGTTGCATAAAGAGGTTTTCACTTTCAATAAACAGGCGATTCGATGTTAAATCTCTTGTATGGACAAAAAGTAAGTAAATAGCCTAACAACCTCTCTTGTTATTTCAAGGCTGTGTAAATCGCATGGGTCAGCTTACTTAACTGCTCGGAAGATATAATGTAAGGAGGCATAATGTATACCAATTTCCCGAATGGCCGTATCCACACGCCATGTTTCACAAAATGGCGTTGAATTTCGGCAACATTGACGGGATTTACCGTCTCGACTACCCCTATAGCACCTAACACCCTTACGTCAGCGACTCGCGGCAAGTCTGCACATTTTGCCAATTCGGTTTGTAATTGTTTCTCAATGACAGGAACTTGTTGCTGCCAATGATTTTCGTTAATGAGCGACAGACTGGCATTGGCCACCGCGCAGGCTAACGGGTTGCCCATGT
>JBGTXC010000251.1:0-3537 GCA_041937835.1 Alteromonadaceae bacterium
AGAGCGAATTCTGTTTGAGGATTTGTCCTTGCACGTAGCAGCCGGTGAGATCATGCAATTAGCTGGCCCAAATGGCGCTGGAAAAACCTCTTTACTGCGTATGGTGGCAGGCTTTAGCCGTGCTGAATCTGGCGCAATCCGCTTTCAAGAACGCACCATACACACCGCCAGTGATTGGCAATATGACTTATTATTTTTAGGGCACAAAGCTGCGGTCAACGGCAGCTTAACTGCACGTGAAAACATGGCGTTTTGGTGCCAAAGCCAAGGCATAGATGTTGGCGCGCACACTGACTACGATGATTACGCACTCCTTGCTGAATTAGGCTTAGTCGGGCTTGAAGACGTGCCTGTGCGCACCTTATCTGCCGGGCAGCAGCGCCGCGTTGCTTTAACCCGGTTGTGGTTATCGAATGCCAAACTTTGGCTGTTAGATGAGCCATTCACCGCAATAGACAAAAAAGGTGTGGCACTTTTGCAAGCACGCTTTAATGCGCACTTAGCCAATGGCGGCGCCATTTTACTGACCACCCACCAAGATTTAACCGCTCATTTTAGTGCGTTAAAAACACACACCTTGGAGTACCGTTGGTTGTGATAGTCCATTCTTACCGCGCGTTATTTTTAGCCATCGTAGGCAAGGAAGTCACCATAGCGTTTCGTGAGCGCAGTGACATCATCAACCCGTTGATTTTCTTCACGCTAGTGATCACGTTATTCCCGCTTGGCGTAGGTCCTGAGCCAAACCTGCTCATGCGCATGGCGCCGGGGGTTATTTGGGTCGCTGCGTTACTAGCTACTTTGCTCAGCCTTGATAAGTTATTTCGTGAAGATTACCGCGATGGCAGCTTAGAACAATTGCTACTGAGCCCTTATCCTGCCAGCCTTTGGGTGTTTGCCAAAATATTAGGCCATTGGCTTATTACTGGCTTACCCATAGTGATCATGACGCCCGTGTTCGCCCTATTAATGAACATGGACACCCAAAGCATGTGGGCAGCGGTATTTAGTTTGTTATTAGGCACCCCGATTTTAAGCGCCATTGGTGCGATAGGCAGTGCACTGACTGTGAGTTTAAATAAAGGCGGCATTTTGCTAAGCCTGTTGGTTTTACCTTTATATATTCCAGTATTAATTTTTGCGACCTCCGCCATAGATGCAAGTAGTATGGGGATGTCGTATGTTGGGCAATTAGCGATTTTAGCAGCGATTTTAGTGGTGGCATTATTACTGGCCCCAATTGCTGTGTCATCAGCATTAAAAGTGAGTGTGAACTAACTATGTGGAAATGGCTTCATCCTTATGCAAAAGCAGAAGTGGCATACCGTCTGTGCCAGCGTTTGTTACCTTATTTTGCCATCCTTGCCGTTGCGTCTTTAGTGGTGGGCTGGGTATGGGGCTTGGCGTATGCGCCTGCCGATTACCAACAAAAAGACAGTTATCGAATCATTTATATCCATGTGCCGTCAGCCATTTTGTCTATGGGGGCTTACTCCTCGATGGCGATTGCCGCGTTTATTGCATTGGTTTGGCAAATCCGTAATGCCGAACTTGCCGTGATGGCAATTGCCCCTGTGGGCGCTGCTATGACAGCCATCGCGCTTATTACCGGTGCTGCGTGGGGTAAACCTATGTGGGGTGCATGGTGGGTGTGGGATGCCCGTTTAACGTCAGAATTGATTTTACTCTTTTTATATTTTGGGGTGATGGCGATTTACCACGCCTTTGAAGACAAGCAAAGTGCTGGGCGTGCTGCATGTATTTTGGCGATTGTTGGGGTGATCAACCTACCTATCATCCACTTTTCAGTGGAGTGGTGGAACACCTTGCACCAAGGCGCCACCATCACCAAGTTTGACACTCAAGCCATCGACAACAGCATGTTGTGGCCTTTGTTATTAAATATTTTCTCTTTTGCCATGATAGTGGCAACTTTAGTGACCTTGCGCTTGAAAGGCGAATTACTGCAACGTGAGCAGCATCGTCCTTGGGTGCGTGATTTAGTTAAAGGTGAACGCTAATGCAGTTTGCGAGTTTTTCTGAATTTTTAGCCATGGGCGGCTATGGCTTTTATGTGTGGTTATCTTACGGTGCCTGCGTGGTGATTTTAGCTGGGTTAGGTTGGCAAAGTTATGCTCGAAACCAAGCACTTAAGCAGGCCGTGGTTGAGCGCGAAGCGCGCCAAGCACGTATCAAAAAGGCAAATCAAGAGGACGCAGTGTGAACCCAAGACGTAAAAAACGCATGATGGCCTTAATTGTGGTGCTGAGCAGTTTAGCGCTAGTTACCTCTTTGGTCCTTGTGGCACTTAAAGAGAACATTAACTTATTTTATACCCCAAGCGAGCTAATCCAAGGTAAGGGGGAAGACAAAGCCCTGCCGCAAATTGGTCAGAAGCTGCGCATTGGCGGCATGGTGGTACCCGGCTCTGTAAAACGTGACAGTAAAACGTTAGACGTTGAGTTTAAACTCACAGACACAGGACCAACTGTGGTTGTGCGTTATAAAGGCATACTGCCGGATTTATTCCGTGAAGGGCAGGGCATAGTGGCACAGGGCACCTTAATCGCCCCAGACACAGTCGAAGCCTTTGAAGTGCTCGCAAAACACGATGAAGAGTACATGCCAGCAGACGTTGCTGAAGCAGTCAAAGGCATTCGCCACGAGAATCCAAATTACCAAAGCTATGGAGAGACTCAATGATCCCAGAGCTGGGTTATTTAGCCCTG
This sequence comes from Alteromonadaceae bacterium, assembly GCA_041937835.1. Lineage (GTDB taxonomy): Bacteria > Pseudomonadota > Gammaproteobacteria > Enterobacterales > Alteromonadaceae > Pseudoalteromonas. Next base: position 2,730 of record JBGTXC010000251.1, read on the forward strand.
TCGCTATCGCTGGCGTTATGTGTTTTGCTCTGCGTGTTGCCACTTTGGGGTGCACATAGCCGTAATATTCGCTTAATGCAGACGGCTGTGCCTTTGTCTGTCGGGCAGTTTGTGTTTGTGCTGTTTGCCTATGCTGCCCTTGTGTACGCAAGCCTTACAGATGACTTTACCGTGGCTTATGTGGCGCACCATTCAAGTACCACCTTACCGTGGTATTACAAAATCACCTCAACCTGGGGTGGCCATGAAGGCGCCATTTTATTGTGGCTCTTGATGCAATCTGGTTGGACTGTGGCGGTGGCCTTATTATCACGTTCACTGCCATGGTTGTTACGTGCGCGTGTTTTAGGTGTGCTGGGCTTTCTAGCCGTTGGCTTTATGCTGTACACACTCTTAATGTCGAGCCCTTTTGAACGCCTATTACCATACTACCCAGTAGAGGGACGCGACCTTAACCCACTTCTGCAAGACCCAGGCATGATCATTCACCCGCCGCTACTTTACATGGGCTATGTGGGGCTTTCTGTGGCATTTGCCTTTGCCATTGCCGCGCTTTTAACCGGCCAACTTGATAGCACCTGGGCAAAATGGTCACGCCCTTGGACTATGGCAGCATGGGGCTTTTTGACTTTAGGTATTACCATAGGAAGCTGGTGGGCCTATTCTGAGCTTGGCTGGGGTGGCTGGTGGTTCTGGGATCCGGTAGAAAACGCCTCCTTTATGCCATGGTTAGTCGCAACCGCTTTACTGCACTCCTTGAGTGTGACGGAAAAACGCGGCGCCTTTAAATCTTGGACAGTTCTTCTTG
>JBGTXC010000252.1:0-3534 GCA_041937835.1 Alteromonadaceae bacterium
CACTGCAGCGCGGGTAGCGTGCAGGGCGTCTTCCACGCGGGCCTTCTTTTCCTTCATCTCGACTTCGGTGGCAGCACCGACCTTGATGACGGCCACGCCGCCGGCCAGCTTGGCCACGCGCTCTTGCAGCTTTTCTTTGTCGTAATCAGATGTGGCTTCTTCGATTTGCGCTTTAATTTGTGCAACACGACCGTTGATTGCGTCTTGCTCGCCCACGCCATCAATGATGGTGGTGTCGTCTTTGGTGATCACAACGCGTTTTGCTGTACCTAGGTCTTCTAATGTTGCTTTTTCAAGCTCAAGACCGATTTCTTCAGAAATCACAGTACCGCCAGTTAGGATTGCGATATCTTGTAACATGGCTTTACGACGGTCACCAAACCCTGGTGCTTTAACCGCAGCTACTTTTACGATGCCGCGCATATTGTTAACGACTAAAGTCGCTAGCGCTTCACCTTCTAAGTCTTCCGCGATGATAAGCAGCGGCTTAGATGTTTTAGCAACCGCTTCTAGGGTTGGTAAAAGCTCACGGATGTTAGAGATTTTCTTATCAACTAATAAGATGTGTGGGTTATCCAGCTCAACTTGGCCTTTTTCAGCATTGTTGATGAAGTAAGGAGATAAGTAACCACGGTCAAACTGCATGCCTTCTACAACATCCAGTTCGTTTTGTAGTGATTGACCTTCTTCTACTGTGATAACGCCAGACTCACGGCCTACTTTTTCCATTGCTTCTGCAATGATGTCACCGATTTCAGAATCTGAGTTTGCAGAGATAGTACCTACCTGAGCAATGGCTTTAGTATCAGCACACGGTACAGAAAGCGTTTTTAGCTCTTCAACAGCAGCGGCTACTGCTTTGTCGATACCGCGCTTAAGGTCCATTGGGTTCATACCCGCTGCAACCGCTTTTAAGCCTTCATTGACAATGGCTTGCGCAAGTACTGTGGCGGTGGTTGTACCGTCACCAGCTACGTCATTGGCTTTTGACGCAACTTCTTTAACCATTTGTGCGCCCATGTTTTCAAACTTGTCTTCAAGCTCGATTTCTTTTGCAACAGACACACCGTCTTTGGTGATAACTGGTGCACCAAATGATTTATCAAGTACTACGTTGCGACCTTTAGGGCCTAGCGTAACTTTTACTGCATCTGCAAGAATGTTTACGCCCTTAAGCATTTTGGTACGGGCGTCGTTTGCAAAGCGAACTTCTTTAGCTGCCATTTTATCTTCCTCTTAATTTGTTTGTCTGAAACGAGCCTGTGGTTAGCCCACAATGCCTAGAATGTTGTCTTCACGCATGATCAGGTACTCTTCACCGTCGATTTTTTCTGTTTTTTCAACGTAAGAGCCAAACAGCACAGTGTCACCTGCTTTTACTTCTAAAGCACGCACATCACCGTTGTCTAACACGCGGCCATTGCCAACGGCAACCACTTCACCACGGGTCGACTTTTCAGCCGCAGCACCCGTAAGTACAATCCCGCCTGCAGACTTAGTCTCTTCTTCTAAACGCTTTACAATCACGCGATCATGTAATGGACGAATGTTCATGAGTGTCGTTCTCCTAGTAGTTTCTGAACGTAAACTAATGGTCAGAATAATGTTTCTTAAAGTTGTTCTGTAACATGGGGGTGGGTGGCAAAAATCCAAGTAAAAAATTTAAAAATTTTTACTCTTTTCGCTCAAAATCCCCTTCGATGGTGACATTACCGTCATCCGCACCCCGCTGCCGCGTTGGGCGCTCGGTTCGGCTAGTGTGATATTCAAATCTTTGCTCAGAATGAGATGAGTAAGACTGGGATTGGCTGGTTTGGCTAAACCCATTGGCACGCATGTGAATGTGCGGGCTTTTAGCAAGTGCGGCCGCCGCTTTATTACGAAGCGCAGGCACCAATAACATAAAGCCGAAAATATCAGTCATGACGCCCGGCGTTACCAGTAATACGCCAGCGACTAAAATGCACACCCCAGAAAACAAAGCGCTTGCTGGCAATTGCCCTTGTTGCAATTGGCTTTGCGCTTGCGCCATGGCGTCCATACCTTGTTGTTTTACCAATTTAGCGCCTAATAGCGCGGTTGCTACGATGAGCGCTATAGTGGCAAAGCCGCCAATCACCTCACTGACTTGGATCAACAAGGCAATTTCAACAATCGGCACAACAACAAATAATAAAAATAAAAACTTAAACATAATCATCTCAGTATAAATGCTTGAAATAAAAGTTGGGGTGCCATGGTCTGAATTCAAGCAAGTTAGCTTGGTTGGGTTGCATTTAAATGTAACTAATTGTGCACGCTCTGCTGGGGCAATCCTTCATGCTGAGCCTAGCAGTATGAAACTCATGCGCTTTTCGTTACCATGACGCTCTACTGGTTGATACTTTAAGGCCATTTATGACCACCCAATTTCGAATTGTTTTTGCAACCTGCGGCAATAATGCAGAGGCAAAAACCATTGCAACTTACTTGCTTGAAAACAAATTGATTGCCTGTGCCAACATCCTTCCTGACATTGAGTCTATGTATTTATGGGAAGGTAAACTTGAAACCACACGCGAGACCAAACTGATTTTGAAAACCAAAGCAGAGAAAGTCGCCAGTGTGATTCAAGCAGTAAAAAAACTGCACAGTTACGATGTGCCTGAAATTCAGGTGGTGGATGTGGCAACCGGCAATCTTGCTTATTTTAATTGGATTGATGAGGTAATGAGTTAATGCGCTTAGGTTTTTTATGGCGTTGCCTTTTAATATGCGTGATGGTGTTTACCAATCCCGCAGCGGCGACCAGCGCGCCCAACCAAGATTTAGTGGCGCAATTACTTGCCCCTAAACAAACCAGCTTTTTAGATGTGAAAGACGCCTTTGTATTTGAGTTTGACCAGCAAGGAAGCACCTTTCATTACAGTTTTGACATCGCGGATGGCTATTACCTTTACAAAAAGAAGCTCGAGGTGGTTGGTAAAAATGTGACCGCTCAGCTTGCGCCTTTGCCGCAAGGTAAAGTGATAGAAGATGAGTTTTTTGGTCGCACTGAGGTGTATTTTAAGGAGCTGACCGGCACCATACGTTTAAGCGATTACCAAGACGGTGCGCACATTAAAATTCGTTATCAAGGCTGTGCTGAAGCAGGTTTATGCTACCCCGCTGAAGTGATGACCTTTGATATCAGCGCTTTTAAACCATCTAAAACAAAAGAAATTGAAGCCACAACACCAGAGCGTGATGCCAAACCGAGTGAGTCATCCGATAGTGATGGTTTTTCTTTGACTGAGCGTTTAGCCCAAGGCACTTTTGCGACTAACTTGATGGTGTTCTTTTTACTTGGGGTGACGCTTGCTTTCACTCCGTGCGTGTTCCCCATGTTCCCTATTTTGTCGAGCTTAATTGCGGGGCAACAGGGGCTTTCAACCAAACGTGCTTTTAGTTTGTCGTTTGTGTATGTGCAAGGTATGGCGCTTACCTATGCCCTACTAGGTTTGATTGTGGCAAGTGTAGGCGGGCACATCCAAGGCTACCTACAACACCCATATG
>JBGTXC010000253.1:0-3479 GCA_041937835.1 Alteromonadaceae bacterium
AAAGAGAAGCTGCTTTTGAAAAAGAACGCAGCTGCGTCTCGGAGAAACTGGCAGCTGCTGAAGCAGGTTGGCTAACTACATCACTGATCAAAGGCTTTATTAAGCAATACGGCATTAACATGAGTGAGGCGAAATTTGAGTCGCCTGAGCATTACAAAACTTTTAATGCGTTTTTTACTCGTCCGTTAAAAGATGATGCGCGTCCGCTCACACAAGACGACGATATTTTAGTGCACCCTGTGGATGGCTGTATTAGTCAGCTAGGTCCGATTACCGATGGTCGTTTAATTCAAGCAAAAGGCCATGATTTTAGCCTTGAAACTCTGCTTGGCGGCAACAGCCAGGACGCTGAGCCTTTCCAAGGCGGTGACTTTGCCACCATTTACCTTGCACCAAAAGACTACCACCGCATTCACATGCCTGTGGCAGGCACATTGAAAAAAATGATTTACGTGCCGGGCGATTTATTTTCAGTGAACCCACTGACAGCGCAAAACGTGCCGAATCTATTTGCCCGCAACGAACGTGTAGTGGCTATTTTTGACACTGAGATTGGCCCACTTTCTATGGTACTTGTTGGCGCAACCATAGTAGCCAGCATCGAAACTGTCTGGGCAGGCACAGTGACGCCACCTGCGGGTAAAAAAGTATTCAGCTGGGATTATGATGCTGAAGGTCCAAACGCAGTGAAATTAGCCAAAGGCGAAGAAATGGGTCGCTTTAAATTGGGTTCAACTGTGGTGATGACTTGGGGTAAGGACGCAGCGGCGTTTTTAGAGTCTGAAACACCAAACACAGTGACGCGCATGGGTACCCCATTTGCGAAAATCACCCGTTAATGTGTGTATGCAATTCATAAAAAAAGCCGCTTAATGCGGCTTTTTTTATGGCTAAATCCTGTGTTTAGTCTTGCATGTAGTTTTCTGGCAATGCTATTTGCGCCGCGCCCGAGGCCACAGCAGCTTGTGCCACTGCCTTTGCCACGTTTTGCAGTAATCGTCCATCCATAGGTTTAGGAATGATGTAATTACGGCCAAAGGTCAGCTCTGCCACACCAGCAGAAGATAACACTGAATCCGGTACAGGCGCTTTGGCTAACTCTTTAATGGCATGCACGGCAGCAAGCTTCATATCATCATTGATTTCAGTGGCACGCACATCTAACGCACCGCGGAAAATAAACGGGAAGCACAACACATTGTTCACTTGGTTAGGGTAATCTGAGCGCCCTGTTGCCATGATCAGATCATCACGCGTTGCCATTGCCAACTCAGGTTTGATTTCAGGATCTGGGTTGGAACACGCAAACACCACAGGGTTAGGAGCCATCTTGGCAAGGTCGTCGGCACTTAACAGATCAGGCCCTGACACCCCAACAAACACGTCGGCACCGGTAATCACGTCTGACAGTGTGCGTTTGTCTGTGTTATTGGCAAATTGCGCTTTGTATTCATTGAGATCGTCACGACGAGTGTGAATCACCCCATTGCGATCCAACATATAAATGTGTTCACGCTGGGCGCCGCATTTGATCAATAATTCCATGCACGCAATGGCCGCTGCGCCCGCACCTAAGCACACAATAATGGCTTCGCTAATTTCCTTGCCTTGAATCTCAAGGGCGTTCAGCATGCCTGCGGCCGTGACTATGGCAGTGCCATGTTGGTCATCATGAAACACTGGCACATTACATCGTGCTTTAAGTGCTTGTTCGATTTCAAAGCACTCAGGTGCTTTAATGTCTTCTAAGTTAATGCCACCAAAGGTATCTGCGATGTTTTCAACTGTGTTGATAAACTCCGCCGTGGTGTTGTGTTTTACTTCAATATCAATCGAGTCGATACCGGCAAAGCGTTTAAACAGTAGTGCTTTACCTTCCATCACAGGTTTTGAAGCCAAAGGCCCTAAATTACCTAAGCCTAAAATTGCGGTGCCGTTTGAAATTACCGCCACTAAATTACCTTTTGCTGTGTAACGGTAAGCATTGTTAGCGTCGGCGGCAATTTCGCGCACTGGCTCAGCCACGCCTGGGCTGTACGCAAGCGCTAAATCTTTTACAGAATCAGCCGGTTTGGTGAGTTCTATGCTGATTTTTCCGGGTGTGGGTTCAGCATGGTATGCAAGCGCTTGAGTGCGTATGTCTGACATGAAAGCGACGTCCTAATCTGTGAGAGTAACGGGTATGAACAGTGAGCGCCCAGTATACCGAACCTAAGACGTCACAGAGGTCTAGCCTCTGTAAAAAATTGTATAAAAAGCAGGCACCTATTTAAACACTTTAATATAAGTAGTGTACCAAGCAGGTGTTTGAGACTAATTGGTCAAATCACAGGCACAAAAAAAGCACCCTGAGGTGCTTTTTTCGCGTCGTTTCAACTTACTTCTTAGTGCTAAGAGCACCAAAACGCTTGTTGAAGCGATCAACACGACCACCAGTGTCTAGGATCTTCTGCTGACCTGTGTAGAACGGGTGACATGCAGAACATACGTCTAGGTGGATGTCTTTACATAGTGTAGAGCGTGTTTCGAATTTGTTACCGCACGAGCACGTTGCCGTGATCGTTTCGTATTTTGGGTGGATACCAGCTTTCATAGGAACCTCAAGTAAGGCCGCATCGCTCTCCAAACCCGAAGTTTGGCACCATGCGTGGTTAAACATATAAGTTAGGGCGCGTATTTTATGCAAGCCACCGCAATTGCGCAAGCTTTAATCCTGCTTATGGCTGAATATTTTTACGTCACTAGGCGTGCCACTTAAAACACCCTAATATGATAAGCTACTGGGTTCGTGATAATGACAATAAAAACACCATGGATATCGTCGAAGTTGCCCTAAAAATCCCACTGCATCGCACCTTTGATTACCGCGTTACAGATGCGGTGCGTCAAGCGTGGCAAAGCAAAGCACCAAGCACTGAGCTTGGCTTAGGCTTAAGGGTATGGGTGCCATTTGGTAATCGTAAGTTGCTTGGGGTTATCACCCAAGTAAAAAGCAGCACAGACCAAGACGAGAGCAAATTAAAAGACGTGGCTGACATAATCGACTCAGAGCCTGTCATCAGCCCGACCATTCATGCCTTATTGCAATTTGCAGCCCGTTATTATCACTATCCCTATGGCGAGACCTTACACATTGCACTCCCAAAAGCACTGCGCGAGGGAAAGCACCCTGATAACGCAGGAATTTTAGCGTATCGCGCGATTGAGCACTCAGCGCACAACAGCGCTTTAAAGGGGGCAAAACAGCAAAGTTTAATGGCCCACTTAAATGTGAATGGTCATGCAACTGCCACCGAATTACGCGCCTTAGGCTTTAGTAAAGCCACGCTTAATTCACTGCTTAAAAAAGACGTAATCGAAGAATACTTAGCTCATAACACCGAGTGGCAAGAGGCAGACATTCACGCACAAGGCGCTTTAACGCTTAATAAAGAACAAGCAGTCGCCGTAACACGTATTAATCAAGCAAAAGGGTTTGA
>JBGTXC010000254.1:0-3437 GCA_041937835.1 Alteromonadaceae bacterium
TGCCCAAGCACTACGTAAATCCTCTGCGGATGCGACTGTGCAATTAGGCACACAAATCACAGCGGGTTTAGGTGCGGGCGCAAACCCAGACATAGGTCGCCAATCAGCTGAAGAAGATGCTGAAACCATTCGCGCAAGCCTTGAAGGCGCTGACATGGTGTTTATCGCAGCCGGTATGGGCGGCGGTACAGGCACAGGTGCGGCTCCTGTAGTGGCACGCATTGCTAAAGAAATGGGTATTCTCACCGTTGCTGTGGTTACTCGCCCGTTTGATTTTGAAGGTAAAAAACGTGCTGCAGCGGCTGAGCAAGGCATTGCTGACTTATCACAAACGGTTGACTCGTTAATCACGATTCCAAACAACAAGCTGTTAAAAGTACTGGGTAAAGGCACTACGTTACTTGATGCTTTTGCTAAGGCAAATGACGTCCTTTACGGTGCGGTGCAAGGCATTGCAGAGCTTATTACCCGCTCTGGTCTTATCAACGTGGACTTTGCAGACGTACGTACTGTGATGTCGACCATGGGTACGGCAATGATGGGAACTGCATCTGCGTCTGGTCCTGATCGTGCACAAGAAGCTGCAGAAGCTGCTATTTCTAGCCCACTTCTTGAAGACGTGGATTTAACAGGTGCTAAAGGCATCCTTGTTAACATCACTGCAGGCCTTGATATGGGCATCGAAGAATTTGAAGTAGTGGGTAGCCATGTTAAGGCGCTTGCTTCAGAAAACGCGACAGTGGTTGTGGGTGCCGTGATTGACCCAGAAATGAGCGATGAACTCCGTGTGACTGTGGTTGCCACAGGCCTAGGTGGTGATCGTCGTCCACAGTTTGGCGTATTAGATAACGGTATGCAAAACGCAGTTGGTGGCGATACGCACACTACGACGTCGCCACAGCAGTCAGTTTCAAGCCCAGGTTTTGTGCCAAGCTTTACTAACCCAGTTGACGAGTCAGCGGGCGTTAATACTGCACCAAGTACAGTACCAAGCCAAACTGAGCAAGTTGCGGCAAAACCGCAAGAGCAAACTGCACAGCAAAGCGCAAAGTCAAAGGATGATTTATTCGATATTCCGGCATTTTTGCGTAAACAAGCTAATTAATGCAGTAAAAATTGGTTAATTTGTCAGCTGGTCGGTGGTCTGATATAATCCCGCCCCAGCTTTGGCATAACTGAATTACTAAGTGGTATATCAAACTCTATGATTAAACAAAGAACGATTGCAGAAGTAGTTAAATCAACTGGTGTTGGCCTTCACAAAGGTGAAAAGGTTGAGATGGTGCTGCGCCCTGCAAGTGTTAACACAGGTATTATTTTCCGTCGTGTGGATTTAGATCCCGTGGTGGACTTTAAAGTTGCGGCTAATGCAGTCGGCGACACACAACTGTGTACATGTTTAATTAATGACGATGGTGTTCGCCTTTCGACTACAGAGCACCTAGTGGCTGCAATTGCAGCACTGGGGATTGATAACCTCATTGTAGAGCTAGACAGCCCTGAATTGCCGATTATGGATGGTAGTGCATTGCCGTTTATTTATCTGCTTCAAAAAGGGGGCATTGCTGAGCAAAGTTCAGCCAAGCGCTTTATTCGTATCAAAGAAAAGGTACGTGTTGAAGAGGGCGACAAGTGGGCAGAAGTTGAACCTTATGATGGGTTACACATCGACTTCGAAATTGCCTTTGATCATCCGGCTATCAACGAAAGTCGCCAACGCATTGGCTTAGACATCACAGCTCAAAGCTTTACTGAAGAAATCAGTCGTGCCCGCACTTTTGGTTTTATGAAAGACATCGAATACATGCACGCCAACAAGCTTGCCTTAGGCGGCAGCATGGACAACGCAGTAGTATTGGATGACTTTAAAGTACTTAACCCAACGGGCCTACGTTACGACGACGAGTTTGTGAAACACAAAATCCTCGACTGTGTGGGTGACTTGTTTATGACAGGCCATAATCTACTCGGTAAAGTAACTGCCTACAAATCAGGCCATGATTTAAACAACAAGCTACTGCGTAAAGTAATGGCGACAGAATCTGCATGGGAATGGGCAAGCTTTGAAGAGCCAGTTACTATGCCAGCACCTGGTTTAGAAGTGGCAAAAGCGTAAGCAAACCAAAAGCGACCAATGAATAACTAAAAAGCGATGTTTTATCGCTTTTTTTGTGCCTGTTTATCAGCATGGCGGGCAAGGCGAGTGAGCTTTTCTTGCAAGCTGGCTGGGGCATTTTGCGCCACCGCTAAAATCGCTTCTTGAGTTTTTTGGCTCATGGCTTTACGTGGCGCAAGGGGCTTTTGAGGCGCAGCCTTTTTGATGAGTTCTGGGTTCGTTACCACTTTTACTTGCACAAGCCCTGGTAAACCGTTTTGACGAAACGTCGAAAGGATGTCCATTTTGACGTAATTCAAGGTGGTAGTAATGGCGCCAGAGGCCGTTTCTATGATTAAGACGTCGTCACGAACATTAGCAACGCGGCATTTAGGCGCAATTTTAGCGCCAATCGCCATTTCCAAAATGCCTTGGTAATCTTGGATAGATTCTGACTTTTGTGCAATTTGCCCAAGCCGGCCTTGGTATTTACCCAATAAGGATTCCAGCGGTTTAGGTGCAAATCTGTCTTTTGCCATAGTTAGGTCGTTTTAGTGTTTTGGTCAGTATATCTTGCCTTATTGCGCGGCTCTAATCCTTTCTGTGGATTCGCCATTCATTGCTTGGAATAGGCTCTGCTTCTAGCTACAATGTTGGCCTTGATTTAAGCAAATATGCCACCATATCGTTTGCATTGTGGTCAAGTTAAAGCTTGCCGCGAGAGGTATTGGTAAACGTCAATCAGTTTAAATATCCACCAATTTCGTAAAAAGACCTGATAAAAGTCATTAATGGTGAGATAACTTCTTGTATTTAAATTGAAAATAATTAGTAATAGCGCTAGGCAAGCACAGCAAACGCGACAGTAACGACACGGTTAAAACATGATAACAAAACTAATCACAAAGCTTTTTGGTAGTCGCAATGACCGCACCATTAAAAATCTAAGAAAAACGGTTGCACTCATTAACGCCCTTGAAGCGAATCTTGAACAACTTTCAGACCAAGAACTCAAAGCAAAAACCATCGAATTTCGTGAGCGCATCCAAGGCGGCACTAGCCTAGATGACTTATTGCCAGAAGCCTTTGCCGTAGTCCGTGAAGCATCAAAGCGTGTGTATAACATGCGTCACTTTGATGTGCAGATGATCGGCGGCATGGTGTTAAACCAAGGCCAAATCGCAGAAATGCGTACCGGTGAAGGTAAAACCCTAACGGCCACTTTACCCGCGTACCTTCGTGCCCTAACAGGCAAAGGCGTGCACGTCATCACAGTGAATGACTACTTGGCAAAGCGTGATGCTGAAACCAACCGCCCACTGTTTGAGTTTTTAGGCTTATC
>JBGTXC010000255.1:0-3418 GCA_041937835.1 Alteromonadaceae bacterium
CATTGGCACACACCACAGCGGTGACAGGCACACCCGCTTTAATAAACTGGCTCACCGCGGCCATGCCATCGGTTTCGTGGTATTCCCCTTCAAAAAATGCATTGGGATGCTGGGTGAGCCCTGCTTCTTTAAGCGCTTTTTGATGGCCGGCTAGGCGCGCTTTGGCGTCTGTTTTAAACAGTGGACCACTGATATAACCTATGTCTTTATGACCGGATTCGATCATGGCTTTAGTGGCTAAATAACCGCCTAGCTCGTTATCCATCACAAAACATTGGTTTTTTAGGTCAGGCACGTCGCGGTTAACGATCACCACAGGCGTACCACTTTGATGTAAGGTTTGCAGGTATTCGTCACTCACCGCTTCTGCGTGCAAAATCAGGGCATCACAACGGCGGCTTTTTAAAAACTCGATGGCGTTGCGCTCTTTTTCTTCGTCAGAGTGACCGGCAGTAATAATGACATGTTTACCAGCTTGGCGAAGCACTCTTTCAATGGTGCTCATCATGTCGGCAAAGAAGGAACCATGCAGCTCAGACACCAATAACCCCACACTGTTGGTGCGGTTAGACGCTAAAGACTGGGCAATGGCATTAGGGCGATAGCCCAGCTCTTCCATGGCTTTAAGAACTTTAGCTTTGGTGCGCTCACTGACTTTTACATTGCCGTTTACTACCCGAGATACAGTAGCAAGGGAAACGCCAGCGGCTTTTGAGACTTCGTAAATGGTTGCCATACTGCAATAACTTATTATTTTTTTGCCACTTTAATATGAATTAGGTTTTGGCTCTAGTGCCAAGTAAATCGCGGTAGGCTTTGGCGCTGTCTTTTAAGATGCGCGCTTGGCTTTGGTAATCCACATACACAATACCAAAGCGCTTTAAATAGCCCTCAGCCCACTCAAAGTTATCCATTAAACTCCAAGCAAAATAGCCTTTCATGTTCACACCTTGGCCCATGGCACTGTCTACCGCTTCTAAATGACTTTGAAAATACGCCACGCGGGTTTCGTCTTTTACTTCACCGTTTTCTAAGGTGTCTACCATGGCAGCGCCATTTTCAGTGATGTACAAAGGCGGTAGTTTAAAACGGGTGTGATAATCCACTAAAAGCTCTGTAAAAGCTTCTGGGTAGACTTCCCAACCCATGTCCGTCAATGAGCGCTCGCTGGCCTCTATGGTGTTAAACCAGCCATTACCATCATCGGCATATACAGCGCGGGTGTAATAATTAATGCCAATAAAGTCCACTGCTTGACCAATAAGGTCAAAGTCCCCTTCGGCTATCTCAGGGCGATTTTCAGGGGCGATTAAAGTAATCACATCTGGGTAACGCTTCTCAATGATGGGCAGTAAATACCACAGATTCATGTATTCATCGCCGCGTTTAGCTGCAGTGATATCCGCTTGGCTTTGAGTATGACTATGGGCGGTTGCAAAATTAAGCACTATGCCGCACTCACTGTTTGGGCAGTGTTTGCGTAATGCTTGCATGGCAAGGCCATGAGCAAGTAATAAATGGTGTGCGGCTTGGCGGCCATTTTTTTGCCCAGTAATACCTGGGGCATGAATGCCAATTTCATACCCTAAATAGGCTGAGCAAAAGGGTTCATTTAAGGTGGCGTAGGAATACACGCTATCACCGAGCTCTTTGGCAACGGCATCCACATAGTCTGCAAAGGCATAGGCCGTTTGGCGATTAAGCCAGCCGCCCTCTTCTTCTAAATACTGAGGAAGATCCCAATGGTAAAAGGTTAAAAAGACTTTGATGCCTTTATTATTTAATGCCGCAATCAGGTTTTGATAAAAAGCTAAGCCCTCAGGGTTAAGCGAGCCATCTTGATGCATGACGCGCCCCCACGCCATGGATAGACGATAGGCATCCACATTTAACGCAGCGATTAGCTCTACGTCTTGTTGCCAGCGTGCCACATGGTCGCACGCCACTAACCCGTGGCTATTATCTTTAATTGCGCCAGGCTTTTGGCAAAACGTATCCCAAATGCTGGGTAAGCGGCTGTTAGCAGCGCCTTCAATTTGAAAAGAAGAGGTGGCCACACCAAAAATAAAGTCGCTGTTAAGCAGCGGCGAATCGGTGGGCAAGGTCAGTTTTGGCATGGCTTCTTTTCTCATTATTTATAAAAGATGGTTAAGGCAAATGGTCATGGGCAATGGCCTTAGGTACATCAATTTATTCGGTGCATTTGCAATCGCTTCATGACATCAGCTATTGTTATGAAAGCGCTTACATTGTAATGTAAGTGGTTCATACTAAAAGATCAATACACCTGACTGAGATGGCTTAAGCCTGTGGCGCTTTATTCTGTGTAAAAGCCCATTAAAGGCTGACTTACTTGGTCAGCAGCAAGCAACTGATTGGAACATACTAAGCTATGCGACACACACTCATCACCTTGGCGTTAGGCAGCGCGCTTTTTGGCTGCTCCCCTTCTAATCCTGAGCAACAGCAAACCACCGCTGAACCCCAAGCCCAAAGCGGTGTTGAGGTATGGCCTAAGCTGAATGTTGCGGTAAAACCCAGTGATGAGGTAGAAGCCCAAGTTGCCGCAATTTTAGCGACCATGACACTCGAGCAAAAAATAGCCCAGATGATCCAACCTGAGATCCGTAACATCTCAGTGGAAGACATGCGCAAATACGGCTTTGGCTCGTATTTAAATGGTGGCGGCGCGTTCCCGAACGACAACAAACACGCCACAGTGGCAGACTGGGTGACCCTTGCCGATAATCTCTACCAAGCCTCTATTGACGACAGCCTAGATGGCTCAAGCATCCCAACTATGTGGGGCACAGACGCCGTGCACGGCCACAACAATGTGATTGGCGCAACGATTTTCCCACACAATATTGGTTTAGGTGCTGCCAATAACCCAGATTTGATTGAGCGCATTGCCACCATTACTGCCAAAGAAGTACTGGCAACAGGCATTGATTGGGTGTTTGCACCGACGGTTGCTACAGTACGTGATGACCGCTGGGGCCGTACTTACGAAAGCTACTCAGAAGACCCAGCCATAGTAAAAGCCTACTCAGCCGCCATTGTAAACGGCTTACAAGGGCGCGCCGATGGTGACTTTTTAGCGGAACACCGCGTTATCAGCACGGTAAAACACTTTGTCGGTGATGGCGGTACCGTAGGTGGAGACGACCAAGGTGATAACGTAGCTAGCGAGCAAGAGCTGTTCGACATACATGCCCAAGGTTATGTTGGCGGATTAACCGCTGGTGCGCAGTCTGTTATGGCATCGTTCAACAGCTGGAACGGTGAGAAACTTCACGGCCACAAATACTTGCTAACGGATGTGCTTAAAGATCAAATGGGCTTCGACGGTTTTGTGGTTGGCGACTGGAATGGCCACGGACAAGTTGAAGGCTGCAACAATGAAGATTGTGCTCAA
>JBGTXC010000256.1:0-3398 GCA_041937835.1 Alteromonadaceae bacterium
TTAACAAAGAAGGAGTTATTTTATATGAATATATCAGTCCAGATTACAAAAATAGAATTGATACAAAATTATTGTTAGCTACTGCAAAAGCTATACAATAACATATTAACTATCTTATGTTAACTAAAAACGAAGCAATAGCTTCGTTTTTTTTATTTTACAACACTTTATAATTAACATTTGTAAGTTGTTAGATTTTTTAAGACTAAGGAGTTGTATTTAAATTATAATAACATGAAAAAATTAATTCTTTCCCTTATTCTTACTATCACAACTAGTTTTGTTATTTCACAAACCTTACCTGACTCACCTAAAAAAGTCTTGTTTGTGGGTGGGCTTGCCGTGCTTTTATCATTAGTGACACAAAATTACACAGGCTCAATGATCTTAGGTGGTTTGGTCGGTATAGTAATATTTACGTTAGGTGGCATTGTTAAATGGCAAGACAACCAAGACGTGCTAAGCCGCGGTGTGGCCATGATGGCCATGATCGGCTTTATCATGATTTCAGCCCAAGGCTTTGCTTCAGTCATGAAAGCCACAGGCGATGTTGCAAACTTAGTGGATGGCGCTGTGTCTGTGATTGGTGATAACAAGCCCTTAGCGGCAGCCGTTATTTTAGTGGTCGGCCTACTCATCACCATGGGTATTGGTAGCTCGTTTTCAACTGTGCCTATTATTGCAGCCTTGTTTGTGCCTTTATGTTTAGCGCTTGGGTTTTCGCCTATGGCAACGGTTGCTTTGGTTGGCACTGCCGGTGCTTTAGGCGATGCTGGCTCCCCGGCCAGTGACTCAACCTTAGGCCCCACATCTGGGCTTAATGCCGATGGTCAACACGACCATATTTGGGATTCTGTCGTGCCTACGTTTGTGCACTTTAATATCCCATTATTGGTATTTGGTTGGCTTGCCGCCATGGTGTTATAGACACAAAAAAAGCGCCTTAATGGCGCTTTTTTAATGCTCTAATTAAACGCTATTGAAAGCCGTTTAACATGCGCTCACACACCACAGGGGTTGGTTTGTGGTTATCGTCTACAGCCACAAAGGTGAATGAACCAGAAATCGCTTTGTGTTTATCATCACGGTGCATGGTTTCTAGGTAGATATCCACTTGCACTTCTAAAGATGTATTACCCACACGCACGACTTTTGATACCAGCTCTGCAAAGGTACCGGCTGGAATGGCTTCTTTAAAATCCACTCGGTCTGATGAAATCGTCACTAATGGCTTTCGGCAAAAACGGGTTGCGGCAATAAAAGCAACTTCATCCATCCACGCGAGCGCATCACCACCAAACAAGGTGTTGTGATGATTTGTGCGCCCTGGGAAAACGGTTTTAGTAACATACGTGGTGCTGTCTTTAATACGTGCTGCAATGATGTCATCACGTGAATCAATTTTGGTCATTGTGCCTGCTCTTGTGCAAGTTGTGAGTTCATAATTAATGCGGGGTCGAGCCTTACGCTCCCCCAATTTAAGCGCCAATCTAAATGCGGGCCTGTGACACGGCCTGTAGCGCCGATGTGGCCAATTTCTTCACCGGTTTTGATCGTATCGCCGGTTTTGACATGCAATTTACTCATATGGATGTAGGTGGTAGTCACACCAAAACCATGATCTATCACCACAGTGCCACCTGAGTAATATAAATCAGGGTGCGCTAATGTGACTGTGCCGCCAGCAGGGGCATAAATCGGTGTGCCTGTTTTATTGGCGATGTCTAAACCAAAATGCGGGCGTTTAGGTGTGCCATTAAAAACCCGTTGTGAGCCATACACACCCGAAATACGCCCTTTTGCAGGACGATAAAAGTCACCAAATACATCTAAGCGCACGCTATCTACATCACGCGCTTCTTTCACTAATGCGGCATCGTTACGAATACGCTTCAATACAGACTCAGGCGGCGACACGTATTTTTGTGCAACACCTTCAATGCGGTCGATTTTATATTCGCGCGGCGTAAGCGTTAAGGTATGACTTTGGGTTTCGCCTGATGCAAAGGTAAGACTCAGAGTCTGCTTAAGTGCTGCGTCGCGTCCAAAGCCAAACACAAGGCGCCCTTCTTTTACTAAAAGTGGCGTATCATTTAGCGTCGCGCTTACAAGCTCTGGGTGAGCATAGCGAATTAACGCACCTTGGGTAAGCTCGCCATTTAATTTAAGCTCGGCTTTTACGCCATAACTCGTTGCAGCAAAGAGCATCGCCCCTGCGAATAGCCAGTTACGCATAACTGATGGCGCCTTTCCCTACGCCTTCATAGGCAACCGCTTTAATATCGGCATCGCCTTCCATGAGTTTGGTTTGTGCAGCTAGGTAATCAGCGAGTAGCTCCACTGTGGTATCTGTCGGAATTATTTCACACACAGCTTTTGAAATGCTTAATTCGTAATAGCCTTGTGACGCCTCATAGGCAAAATGGTGGCTTTCAGGTTGTGCTTTTATGTATTTCAGCGCGCTTTGTGCGACTAGGTCTTCTTCAGAGCCTAAATAAATATCTGCCCAACGATCCGCCCATAGCTTTTCTAAGCGAGGCGTCTTAAGACCATTTTTATACATGGCAATGGTTGAGCGGTGACCATGAACAATACGTTGGCAGTTACCATCGTGTTTTTTCAAACCATGGCTGTAATGGTAATAAAAACCGTCTGTGCGTTCTGGACGAAGTGCAATTTCAAGCTTTTCAACGTTATCAGGTAAGTGCGGCGCAATGGTCGCTATTAAAAATGACGTCGCAGAATCAATATCCACTTGCTCACAATCCATCAAACAAAAGCCTTGCTCAGGACCACTCACCGCCAAGTGCTTACCTTCAAATTCATAGCTCGCTGTAATGCGCTCCTCGTCTTGCTTAACCCTAATGGCCGCTTTTGTTGGGATGGCTAAAGTATGGTCGAGCGTGTCATCTATGATGCGTTTTACTTGTTTTTTCACTTTAGCAAAATCAAGCACCATAGACTCTTCGTTCAAGGCGCCGTGTAAAGTGAGATCCACTATCCAACTTTCGCCAACGGCACCGCGTTTGGCATCGAGGTAAGAAAAGTCGATAACAGTAAGATCATTCACAAATAGAATCATAGATTTAACCTAAATAAGAGTGTGTATAGCCACATTATAATCAAGTGCGTGCGCCCTTAATAGCCATAAACCTCAGGTTGATTAAAAATCCTGAGTAATCAGGCTGTCATTAAAGTGCTTTAAACTGTTCGGAGTTGTTAAGCGTACATGTGTTCGCTAAAGTAGCCGCACATCACAGGAATGAAACAGATCAATAATAAGTGAGCACGATGACACAACAATCAAGTTACAGCAAAGAAGACCTGATCAAATGCGGCAATGTGTAAGGCCGTAATCGGTTTATTAATGTGATACGTGATTGCCATAATGCTGTCAA
>JBGTXC010000257.1:0-3373 GCA_041937835.1 Alteromonadaceae bacterium
TTCGGTGTAAAGGTTTTGCCCAACAGGCTCAAGGCCCGACGGGTTAATGAAATCGCTGATGGTCAGCTGGCCTATCACCACGTTTTCTGCCTGACCACGCACCCTCACTGACACTTCACCGTCTTGCGATACCACAATTTGCTGGGCATCATCTGGCACGTTCATTTCAGGTTGGATTGGGTAGCCCGCCCCTGAGGTCACAATTCGGCCATTTTCGTCCGTACTGAGCTGACCATTACGGGTATACGCCATGGTGCCATCTGGCATCAGTACTTCGAAAAAGCCGTGGCCTGAAATCATCCAATCAAGGGAGTTTTCAGTGGTAAGCATGTTGCCTTGGGCAAAGTCTTTTTGGTTAGCCACTACTTTGGCACCTGTACCTAACATCAAACCTGAAGGGAGCTCTGTGTCTTGTGACGAGCGGCCACCCGGCTGGTTAATGTTTTGATACAGCAAGTCTTCAAATACCGCACGGCTCTTTTTGTAACCTACGGTTGAAGCATTGGCTAAGTTATGAGAAATAACGGAAATATCCGTTTGTTGGGCGTCGAGGCCCGTTTTACTGATCCACAGTGCGCGATGCATAACTTACACTCCCATTACACGATACGCAGCAGCTGATTATGACGCTGGTCATTTTCTTCTGCTGTTTTCATCATTTTTACTTGCAGCTCAAACTGGCGCTGATGGTGGATCATGCCCACCATTTCATCCACCGGATTCACGTTGGACATTTCCAGCGCGCCGGTCACAAGTTTGGCCGTTGGTGAGGCGTCAAATTCGTCTACCGTCATGTGAGGTTTTGGACGAAACAAGCCATCAAGCCCTTTTTCAATGTCGCCACCAAAGGCGTTGACTACTTTGATGCGATCGATTTCTTCTAGGAAGTTGGCAGGCGCACCTTGTGGGCGCACTTGAATGGTGCCGTCTTCAGAGATTTGGATTTTTTCAAGTGGCACTGGCAAAACAATGGGGCCTACATCACCCATGATGGCGTGGCCTTCACGGTTTTTAAGCTCGCCCGTGGCGGTTATGTGCAAATTACCACTGCGGGTATAGGCTTCGTTGCCTTCAGCATCCATCACCGCCATCCAGTTATCATCCGTAAGGGCAACGTCTAAGTCGCGACCTGTGGTTGATATAGCACCTGTGACCATGCTTGAACCTGGACGCTCCTCCATAGCAAACACACGGGTGGGTAACCCCTCACCAAAAGCTTGCATTGAACGGGCTTGTTCAAAGTCTGCTTTAAAACCTGTGGTTTTAGCGTTCGCCAGGTTATTACCTTTTACAGCAATCGCCAGGAGATTTTGTTTTGCGCCAGAGGCTGCGATGTACAGCATTTTGTCCATAGCCAGCTCCTAAAAAAGTATCTTAGGTCTGAATTTGCAACAATAATGCCAAGAATAAGAAGGGATTTTTGACACTCATTCGAGAGGAGCTTAAGTGCCTGCTTAAAAAGCGAAAAAAAGGCCACCTAATTGGCGGCCTAAGCACGTCGAAGTTTGCCTTATCGGATCTGCAGGATGTTCTGCTGTAAGGTCGAGTTCACTTCCAGCGCTCGTGAGTTGGCCTGGAAGTTACGCTGTGCTGTGATTAAGTCCACTAGCTCTGAAGTCAAATTAACATTTGACTGCTCAAGCGCTGAGGAATTAATCGTCCCTAAGGTACCTGAACCTGGCTCACCAGCGATTGGCTCACCCGAGGTTAAACTGTTTTTCCAAGAGGTGTTACCCACCTGCTGTAAGCCTTGCGAGTTGGCAAAACGTACCATAGCCACTTGGCTTAAGAAGGTTGAGTCACCATTTGAGTATGACGCTACGATTTTACCGTCTGAGCCAATATCAATGCCGGTTAAACGCCCAACAGTTGCACCGTCTTGCTCAAGTGCTTTTACTTCAAAACGGCTCGCGTATTGAGTTGGCACTTTGTTAGCCGTTGCTGCTTCGTCACGCCAGTTGATGTTTAAATCATTCGGGAACTGAGCACCATTTGTGAGCAAGCTATTTAAACCGGCAGCATTGATCACTTCAGGGTCAAAGGTATTGCTAGGTGCTGTTACTGGTGCCTGTGGCAAACCACTGGCCGAGAAGGTAAAGGTAGTAATACCGTTAGGCGGGCTTGCCGCGTTACCTGTATTATCAAATTCAACGCCATCTAATGTGGTATGCACATCCCATTCATTCGGGTTTGCCGTTTTCACAAAAAACAGCTGTAAAATGTGTGGCTCACCGAGTGAGTCATATAATGTGGTTGACGTTGATGCATTAAATGATGCGTTTTGAGTTGGATCAAAAGGCGCAACAACCGGTTGGCTTGCGCCAGCATCTAAGTTAAACGACACAAACACACTGCTCGTGGCTCGAGGGGAGCCTGACGAGTCTGGAATTTGAATCGGGGTAGCGGTAGATAAGCTTACTGAGGTGGTGTCACCTGTTGCTGGGTCAACCGGGAAGCCACGTAGGAAGTTACCTTTATTATCAACAATAAAGTTATCTTTGCTCAGTTTAAATGCACCCGCACGGGTATAGGTGTAGTCTTGTGATGAGATGTCTTCACTCATCGCAAAATAGCCTTCACCGGTAATCGCTAAATCCAAAGAGTTGTTGGTAAATTTTACCGAACCTTGTTGGAACTGCTGTGCCACCATAGTGGTTTGCACACCATCACCGTTTTTAGTTCGGCCTGCGCTAAATACAGACGCCGCATACACGTCTGCAAATTCTGCGCGTGATTCTTTAAAGCCTGTGGTGTTCACATTCGCAATGTTATGCGCAGTCACATCCAAGTCTTTTTGTGCGGCTGCCAAGCCTGTCAGTGCAATATTAAAACTCATAAATCACCTCTGGGGTTTGTCGAAATTGCGCAAGCGCAAATACGTATCGCTATCTCGTCGTTACGATTGCGCGATTTCAGATACATCCGCAAGATTCACTGAACCAGTCGAGGTGTTTAACACCACACCTTTTGGCCCATTGATACTCACACTCTCAATATTTTTGTAGGTCGCAGTTTCAAAAGAGGTGTACTCTCCTGCCATGCGCCCTTCCGCTTGAATGGTATAATTGCCGACCGGCATTGGATTGCCGTTCGCATCAAGCCCGTTCCATGAAAATTTCACATCTCCCCCAGCCTGATTGCCAAGATTGATGGTTTGCACCAACTGACCATTGCTGTCGCTAATACGCACAACAACGTCCTGTGCTGCTTGTGGCAAATTAACGCTGCCCTTGGCCATTTTGCCAGAGCGTGCTTCAAGCACATCTGATGGCACTAAGGCATCTTTGCCCACTAAAGTACTTGCCTGTAGCGCTGAATTTGACGTCATTGAGGAGGCTAAAGACTCAAAATTGGTATTGAGCTTATTAATGCC
>JBGTXC010000258.1:0-3365 GCA_041937835.1 Alteromonadaceae bacterium
TGGTAAAACAAGAGCGCACTTTAAGAAAAAGCGTAGAAACCTTGAGTTCACGCTTAAACATGTTGTTTGAAAACTCCCGCACTGCCATGGCCTTAGCGCGCATGGATGGTGAAATCGTGATTAAAAACGACAGCTTTTCTGAGCTCATCACTGGCTTTGGCTTTGAGCTTAAAAGTAATTACAACGCCATGCTTGGGGACATTTTTGAACGCCCAAATGAAATTCTAAAACTGGTTAACCAAGCGCTTTCAGATAAAAACACTGTGCAAGCCGAGTTTGCCGTTAAAGACACCACAAACGAAGGACGTGAAAACTGGATCAATGTGCAAGTCACTTTAACGCAAAATGATGATGGCGAGCAGTTTTACCTGTTCTTTTTAACCGACATTTCAGCGCGTAAAGCCCAGTTCAACAAGCTAGAAAAACAAGCAACCAGTGATCAGCTCACCGGTTTACTTAACCGTTTAGGGGGCGAAAATGAAATGAGAGAGCAAATGGACCTTAACGTCCCGTTTGCACTTATGCTCATTGATCTAGACGGCTTTAAACCCATCAATGATACCTATGGACACGATGTGGGTGATGATATGCTGGTGCACGTTGCCACCCAAATTAGCCACACCATACGGCGCAATGACATTGCCATACGTTGGGGAGGGGATGAGTTTGTGGTGGCAATCACAGATGCCACCCCAGATGACGCCTTAAATTTGGCTTATAAGCTTATCCGCGCCATCTCAAAACCGATTGAAACCAGTCAAGGCGTCGAGGTTAACGTCGGCGCCAGCATCGGCCTTGCTATGTTCCCTTATCACAGTTGGGAGTTAGAAGACTTACTAGATTGCGCGGATAAAGCCATGTATGAGGTGAAAAAGAGCGGTAAAAATGACGCTAAGATTTTTAACGCTTAGCGGCTTGAATGACCTCGTCTTTAGTAATCGAAAGCGCCTTGCCTTGCTCACTACCAAGTGAAACACCACACTCCCGTGCCCGCACACTAAACGCGGTTTGCTTTACGCTTAATTCATCCATCGTAATAGTGTTGTCATCAAGCTGCCACAACTGCCTGCAGCCAGCATAATAAAAATCGAGCACTTTAAATGCATCTCGGTTGGCAGACTCAGTGTTGTTTTCAATATGGCGTAAGCGGCGCGTAATTTGATTCAACATTTGTTTGAGTTGCCACACATAAAGCACCTCTTTCATATACGGTGTGTCTTTGACGCGCTTAAGCACCATGCCCACCACCACGCAGGCAAAGATAACCCCGGTTAGGTTCCAATGAAAGTGACTCCCTGAAGGGTCTGGCATGAACAAAATTAAGCTTTGTGATACGCCTAATGACAACACCACTAAAGCCACAATACAGGCAATCATAACTCGGTTTAAGTGGCGTTGATAACGGGCTTTATCTATGTCTTTAATCTGAAACTGCATAATCGGGATAGAGTAAATAAGGTTTGCGCGCTAGTTTAAAGGCATCAATCCCACCTTGCCAGCTTTTGCGTATGGCTTGCTCGCTCTCTCCAGCAATGAGCTGCTTTCTCAGCGCATCAGTGCCTGCGAGCTTATCGAAAAACGAAGGTGAGGTAATAAAGTCAGCATCCCCCGAAAAGGTTTTAAACTGGTGCAATAAAAAACCAAGATCAATACCGTTAAAGTCATGTTTACTTAATAATATCGCGGGGATTGTGGTGTCTTGCCATTTAGGATTTGGCGCGCTTTTGGGCATGGATTTAGGTGTCACCTGCCACTGGCTTTTAAGCGAAGGGTGCGCCACAATTTGAAACGGCCACTGGGTTCCACGGCCAATACTCATACGCGTAGGCTCAAAAAAGCACAAGGTCGGATAAAGCCCGATTGCAGTGTCATTGGGTAAATTAGGGCTTGGCTTTATTGGCAAAGAGTAAGGCATATCACGGCGGTAATCCGCCACAGGCACCACAATCAAATTGGCTTTTGCATTTGGGCTTAACGTTAGCCACTTTTCACCCACCATCATTTGTGCCAGCTCTGCCACTGTCATACCATGCAGTACAGGAATAGGGTGCATCCCCACAAAGGAGCGAAATTTTGGCTGAAGCACTGGCCCATCCACGTATTTGCCATTCGGGTTTGGCCTATCAAGCACAATCACGGCAATACCTAAATCAAAGGCGGCTTCTAACACATAATGTAGCGTGGAGATGTAGGTATAAAAGCGTACGCCCACATCTTGAATGTCAAACACAAGCACATCAAGCCCTTTAAGCTGGCTCGCTGTGGGCTTTTTATGCTTGCCATATAAAGAGACAATCGGCAAACCTGTGGCAGCATCGATGCCGGAATCAATCGCTTCCCCCGCCCCTTTATCACCGCGAAAGCCATGCTCTGGGGAAAACACGGTCACTATATTCACGTTGTTGGCGAGTAAGCTGTCGAGCAAGTGTTCGCCCTTTACTTGCGCACTTTGGTTTACCACCAAACCCACTTTTTTACCTTCAAGGTGCGGCAAATACAGTTCAAACCGCTCAGCCCCCACAGTGATTGCTAAAACTGCTTGATTAAAGAGGATAAATGGCAAAAAAAGCACTATCTTAAACAAGGTATAAGAACGATTACGTATGTGCCAAAAGTTGCAACTAATTAGGCGATTCATGCTCAAATACCTTCCTTTTTTCATCATCTTATTCTTTTATGGCGCATATACTGCTGCCAGAGCACCTGCGTCAAACACGGTCACACTCAATTATGACATTAACGGCAATCCTATCTCAAAAATCATCCCGTTTCGCCGTGGCCGGTACCATTTAGACAATGACTCAGATTTCACATTAGAAATGGTCACCTTAGATTGGCCGCCCTACATTAGCACTTCATTGTGTCATCGCGGCTGGGTGTTTCAGTATGTGTTAGCGATTAGTGATGCGCTCGGCGTGGATGTGCACATAGGTATTTTGCCTTGGGTAAGGGCCGTAAAACGTGCGGAAATGGGCGAAGTGGATGTGCTTTTTCCTGAGTATTACATCCCAATGAGCTCTGAGTCTCAAGTTGTGCCACTTAAAAAGCGCCGGGAGTTACTCGCATTATCTGAGTCTTTTGGCCAAAGTAATTTGCATTTGTTTAAGCGAAGCGATGCCACCTTTCAATATGAAGGCGAGCTCTCTAGCCTTGAAAACAAATGGGTGGGCTTAATTCGCGGGTATGAAAACAGTCAAGATGTGGATGACATGTACCGCGCTAAAGCCTTCAATGTGGTGTTTGCTGAAAACGAATTGCAATCCACTTTTCAGTTAGTAGCAAGGCGTGTGGATGTGATTTTGGCAGACCCAGAAGTCATCGACTTTTCCATAAAGCATGCCTCACTTCCGCTTGAAAAGAAAAAC
>JBGTXC010000259.1:0-3352 GCA_041937835.1 Alteromonadaceae bacterium
GGGAATAGTGCGCCATAAGTCGTTTACTTGGGATTGCAAGTAGGCTTCGCGTTCTTTTTGGCGCTTTTGCTCTTCATGCATGGAAATCCGAGGTGGGCGTTTATACCTATCAACCCCAAAGTTCATTAATGCATGGCATGAGTCCAACAAACTTTCGACTTCATCGATGCCGTATTTTTCCTCACATTCACTGATGTAAGTCCGAGCGAAGACCAAGTAATCAATAATGGAGTCCGCATCAGTCCAGCTTTTAAATAAATAGTTGCCCTTAAAAAATGAATTGTGACCATAACAGGCGTGCGCAATTACTAGTGCTTGCATGGGGAGGGTGTTTTCCTCCATTAAATAGGCAATACACGGGTTTGAGTTAATCACTATTTCATAGGCAAGCCCCATCTGCCCGCGTTGGTAGTTTTGCTGGGTATGAATAAAGCGCTTACCATAAGACCAATGATGATAACCAATCGGCATCCCCACACTGGAATAGGCATCCATCATTTGTTCAGAGGTGATCACTTCAATCTGATTAGGATAAGTGTCTAAGCGGAAATGATCCGCAGACGCCTTAATATGCCCTTGATACTCATGCAGTAAATCAAAAGTCCAATCAGGCCCGGGTGATAAAGGTGTCATTTTTGTTTTGGTGTTTGCCATAGTGCGCCCCTACATTCCAGCCGCAAGATGGGCAGCATCATGTTTGGCGCGGTTTTTATGGAACAACTGACGAAACACAGGGTAGATGTCTTCCACCGCTTGTATGTGCTCTAGGGCGAAGTTGTCATACTGCTTTGCAAGGGCATCATATTCACGCCACAAACTTTGATGATTGCGCTGGGTGATTTCAATGTAGGCGTAGTATCTGACCGATTGCAGTAACTGGTTTTTTAAAATCTCAGTGCAATTGGGGGAGTCATCTGCCCAGTTATCACCGTCACTCGCTTGGGCGGCGTAAATGTTCCACTGGGCGGCGTCATAGCGCTCTTTTACAATCTCATGCATGAGCTTAAGGGCACTGGAGACTATGGTGCCACCGGTTTCTTGGGAGTAAAAAAACTCTTGCTCATCCACTTCTTTGGCTTGAGTATGGTGGCGAATATACACCACCTCAATATCTGAATACGTGCGTGTTAAAAACAAATAGAGCAAGATATAAAAGCGCTTTGCGATGTCTTTGGTGGCTTGATCCATAGAGCCTGAAACATCCATCAAACAAAACATCACAGCTTTTGACGTGGGGTGCGGGCGCTTTTCAAAATTACGATAGCGTAAATCAAAGGTATCAATAAAAGGCACGGCACTGATTTGCTTATTAAGCGCCTCAATTTCCTTTTCTAGTGTTTTTACAAGGGCAGTGTCAGTGGGTGAGTCAGCAAGGGCTTCTGCAAGTGCCGCTTCGAGCTCACTTAAACGCCGTTTTTTACCTGCTGTCATAGCAATGCGCCGGGCAAGGGACCCTTTGAGCGACCTTACGATATCAATGTTTGTGGGCACACCGTCTTGGCAAAAACCGGCTCTATGAGTTTTATACTGCACCAGTTTATCAAGTTGGGTTTCACGTAAATTAGGCAGCTCTAAGTCTTCAAACAGAATATCCAGGTATTCGTCTTTGGAGATAGAAAACACAAAATCGTCTTCGCCTTCACCTTGGTCGCTGGCATCACCGTCGCCTGAACCTCCTCCTTGCCCTTGCGGCGGGCGCGCAATGCGATCCCCCGGCGTAAATTGATCATTCCCTGGGTGAACACGCTCGCGTTTGCCACCTTGTCCTTGGTGAAAAATAGGCTCGCTGATATCCCGCTTAGGGATAGTCACTTCCTCCCCAGAGGTAATATCCGTTACCGAGCGGTTTGAAATGGCATCAGAAACCGCTTCTTTAATTTGCTTTTTATAACGGCGCATAAAGCGCTGCCTGTTAACCGTGCTTTTATTTTTGCCATTTAAACGCCGGTCGATAAAATTCGCCATGCTAATACCCCCAAAGCCTACTGTGACTTACGAACGCGCAAGTACCATTCAGACAACAAGCGAACTTGTTTTTGGGTGTAGCCTTTCTCCATCATGCGATTAACAAAGTTTTCGTGTTTTTTCTGGTCGTCCTGCGAGGTCTTAGCATTAAAGGAGATAACCGGAAGTAGCTCCTCAGTGTTAGAGAACATTTTTTTCTCAATCACAGTGCGCAGCTTTTCATAGCTGGTCCACGCGGGGTTTTTGCCATTGTTATTGGCGCGCGCTCTGAGCACAAAGTTCACGATTTCATTGCGGAAATCTTTCGGGTTAGAAATGCCGGCGGGTTTTTCAATCTTCTCAAGCTCGCTGTTGAGTGCAGCTCTATCAAACAGCTGGCCTGTATCTGGGTCGCGGTATTCTTGGTCTTGAATCCAAAAGTCCGCATACGTGACGTAACGGTCAAAAATGTTTTGGCCGTATTCTGAATAAGACTCTAAGTAAGCGGTTTGAATCTCTTTACCAATGAACTCCACATATTCAGGGATCAAATGGCCTTTTAGGTGTTCTAAATAACGCTCTTGAATGTCTTGAGAGAACTGCTCACGCTCAATTTGTTGCTCAAGTACATAAAAAAGATGCACGGGGTTTGCGGCAACTTCAGCGTGATCAAAGTTAAACACGCGAGATAAAATCTTAAAAGCAAAGCGCGTAGATAGCCCACTCATGCCCTCATCAACACCCGCCATATCACGGTATTCTTGGTAGGATTTAGCTTTCGGGTCGGTATCTTTCAGGGTTTCGCCATCGTAGACTCGCATTTTTGAATAAACGCTTGAGTTTTCTGGGTCTTTAATGCGTGACAACACAATAAACTTGGCCAGCATTTCCAAGGTGCCCGGGGCACATGGCGCTTCAGATAACTCGCTGTGCTCTAACAGCTTTTTGTAAATTTTAATCTCTTCAGAAACACGCAGGCAGTAAGGCACTTTAACAATGTAAACCCTATCTAAAAATGCCTCATTGTTTTTGTTGTTTCTAAAGGTTTGCCATTCAGATTCATTCGAGTGAGCGAGAATAATACCGCTAAATGGCAGGGCAGAAATGCCCTCAGTGCCATTGTAATTGCCTTCTTGAGTTGCCGTAAGGAGTGGGTGCAGCACCTTAATCGGGGCCTTAAACATCTCCACAAATTCCATCAAACCTTGGTTTGCAAGGCAAAGAGCACCAGAATAGGAGTAGGCATCAGGGTCATTTTGCGCAAAATGCTCAAGTTTTCGGATGTCCACTTTACCCACTAAGGCTGAAATGTCTTGGTTGTTCTCGTCGCCGGGCTCAGTTTTAGCAATGGCAATTTGATGGAGCACCGAAGGTAAGCGTTTCACCACTTTAAACTGGCTAATATCAC
>JBGTXC010000025.1:0-18720 GCA_041937835.1 Alteromonadaceae bacterium
CCTTCCAGCGAAATACCCGAAAAGCTATTCCGTTACATGATGGTGATGGTGGATGCTGTTCTGGGTAAAGGTCATTATTACGTCTCTTTGTTGTACGTGTTTGAAAACGCCTATAGAAGACCACATCTGAAGCACTGGTACAACCAAGATGCGTTAAAAAGTAATAAATAGAGATAACTATTTAATCTAATTTATGAAATTTACGTAACTTGTATATATAAGTAGTAACTAAATGAAATGCAGTTATTACCGATATAAGGTATAAATGACTTGAGGAGGTGCGGCTTATGGATGCCATGATCCCATTTATGCCCAAGATTCAGCAGCTCACGCCACAAAAGCGAGCCAGTTATCAAATTGTTGGCGTTGCTGATGATAACTTGGCAAAAGTAAAAAATGACCTAAAGCAAAAAGCAGACGCAGAAGCGGCTGCCAAGGCAAAAACCATTCGGGAGCGCCCCCATGGAGATCGCCATCAAGGTAATGATCAGCATGGCAACAGCGGTGATGCTGAAACACCAAAAGAGCAACACGCACACGCTGAGGATCATAATGATGCCCTTGAATACGACAGCCATGGGGAGCTAGAAGGCGAAGAGCATGAAGGCGATAACCTGGATACGTGGGCGTAAACAAAGCCAAACCTTGTAGTGGTAAGGTGAGTCAGCTTTTTAGAACGCTTTAAGTAGGGCTGTACCTGCTTTACATTTATTACGTATTCACGCTTAATAGTAAAAAAGAGTGATATTAAAACAATAAGATAGGACAAGGATGAAAACAGTCGTCACCGCGCTTGTAAGTTTTATTGCAGGCCTTTTAATTGCATGGCAGCTCACATCAGCAAGCCAAAATTCCAATACTCAGGCATTGAGTGCCCCAGCGACTACTGAGAGCGCTCATACTAAGCCGGCAGAAGGTGAATTTAAACCAGCCCCCGCCAGAAACGTGAGTGCACCAAAAGCTGAACTTGCCTTTAACGGCGCAGATAGAACGGCACCTGCGCTTAGCGGGCAAGACCAATGTGATGTCACAAAATACGAAGAAGAGCTCACTTACTTAAGAAAAGAATCAGATAGCTTAAATGCACTTGTGGCAATGCTCACAGAAGAAGCTAAACACAGGAGCCAAGAGCTTAAAAACTTACGCTATTTTAAACGCCGCGGTGAAGAGTCCCCTGAAATGAAGGCGCTTCGTGCCAGTTTAAAAGAAAACACTCCTGAAGACTTCCAAGCTTTGATAGACAATGCCGATAGTCAAATGCTGTCGCTATTAGAAAAAGCCCGTGATGATATGGAGCCAAGCAGTTGGGGCGAAGAAACCGCACAACGCATTCGTGATCATGTGGTGTTATTTAATAGCACCCATGGCACAAAAGTGATGTTAAACGCCGTTAACTGCCACAACCAAAGCTGCGAAATTTATGGCGAGCAAGGGCAGGGCGATGAATGGTCTCGGGTGAACAACGCCATGAGCGCCGCACCTTGGTATGACTTCACTAACTCGTATTCTTCAAGCCGAAACGATGCGTTTTTTATTGTTTTAGGTAAAACACTGTAAAGGAAACACAATGAAAAAATGGATTAGCATACTTGCAATGCCCTTTGTACTCAGTGCCTGTAACCCCATTTTAGGTGACAAAGTGGAAGTGCCACCGGCGCACGTTGGTAAAGTACTCACAAAAGACGGTTACAAACCCGATAACGTCATGCCTTCGCGCTTTCGCTTAGATCGTTGTATTGCTTACTGTGACTCATTAATCTTGTTAGAAATGGCAGACAGAGGCCAAACAGAGCAATTTAAACTCTTCATGCCAAAAGATCAGCTCAACATGCAGTTTGATGTGCGCATGACGGTGGCCGTGGCGCCAGATAAAATCGAAAACATTTATCAAAAAATTGCCCCGCAAAAAGGCCGCATCAGCTTTGAAAGCATTTACAACACCTATGCGCGCCCCATCATTCGTGATGAAGTACGCCAAGTGATGGCAAAGTACTCCATTAATGAAGTGGCGTCTTCTCGTGAGCGTATTTCCGATGAGCTTTACACTAAAGTGGCTGAAGCTTTAGATGGCACCGCTTTGAGCATTAAACGTTTTGGCCTTGCGGATGTGCAATTTCCAGACATCATCACCAAAGCCAAAGAGGCCGCAGCTGAGCGCCGTGAACAAATAGAGCGTGAAAAAGCCCAATTTGAAATTCAAAAAGTGCAGCTTGAGCGCCAGCTTGAAGAAGCCAAAATGAAGCGTGCCATTGAACGTGAAAAAGCCGAAGCCACCAAAGAAGTGAACGACATTTTGGCAAAATCGGTGACTGATAAGTTCTTATCTTACCGCTCGCTCGAAGTGCTTGAAAAAATGGCGCAATCTGAAAACAAGGTATTTGTGCCAATGGAAGCCCTAGGCACCATAGGTTTGCAACAAGCCCTGTTTGAGTCTGAAGTAAAGCGTAAGCGCTAATATCAGATGTTCAGCAATAACGTAAAACACCCACTTCTGTGGGTGTTTTTGTTTTAATGGAATCGGCTTAGGTTAATTTGATGCCTGGAATAAACCGAGATTTCATCGGCTAACGCAGGAGCGTGCCATCAATGGGAATAAAGGTATCGGCGCTGTCTATTAAGGCGCGAGCGGTTAATTGCTCAACACCATAAACCTGTGTTTTTACACCGTGTTGCTGGCTTACTTCTTGTAAAAGCAGGTCAAAGTCCCCATCGCCAGACAATAAAATAACCTCATCAACCAAAGACGCGGTTTTTAAAACATCTATGGTGATCCCCACATCCCAATCCCCTTTGGCAGAGCCGTCACTGCGGCTAATAAAAGGTTTGAGTTTCACATCAAAACCAATGTGGCGCAGCGCATCTTGAAACTTTCTTTGTTGGTCATCATTGGCGCGCTTTATGGCATAGGCATTGGCCACAACCACGTCACCTTTGCTCTCAAGCAGCTGCCAAAATGCGCGGTAGTTAAATGAGCGACCAAAGGTATCTCGTGTGGTGTAGTAAATGTTCTGTACGTCAACAAACACGGCCAGTTTAGTCATCAAAAATCCTGTAGCTTTGGTATTAATTTTTATGGTTTACTGCATTTTAAAGATATAAAAACTGAGCGCTAAGTTCGCTCGTTTACCTCTGTGTTACCTTATTTATGCACCATTAATCGCCTAATTCCACAAGTCCATTTGATAAAAGCTCAACATAAAACACGACTTTATTTGGGTGGAGTATCACTGGGGTGCCTTTGATATATTGGATGCTTACGATTTCTGTACTGGTGAACTCCTTTTTAAAATCTGGGTTCCCATCATCAATCAGCACTTGTTTAACTTTAAATAAGTAGTGTTCTGTATTTTCACTGTCTTTTGTTACAGAGAGTAGCTCAATTTCACCTAACGCTTTGCCGCCAAATGAATCACTGTTAACACGATACATTTCAACAAAAAAATACGTTAAGAGCTCTTTTATAGTGGCTTCATCAAGGTCATTTTCAGTAAGCCCCTGCTCGAATAAAGTAGACTCAAATTCATCCTTTTCAGTGATTGTTAGCTTGCCGTCTTTAAGCTTTTTATTTAAGTACCCATTGATAGTTAGCTCACTATCCGAATTGAATCGCTCTACATCTATGTACTTATGTAAACTTTCATACTCTTTGTTGAGCAAATCTTTGAGGTAATTTCTTGCTAACGTTTCACCTTCTGGTGTGGCATGCACGAATGTACTTCCTATTACCGCTATTAATATGAGAAAGAACTTTATCATCATACTTCTTTTTAAGTGTCCTTAAGCTGCTAATTTTGTTCGTTATGTTATGAGCTGGAATAACCACCTTAACAAAAAATAAATAGGTACTGCCACAAAACAAGAAGGAATCAAAGGAAGAGCTAACACAGCAAAATTAGCATAAACAAATGAGTTTACAGTGCTATCTCTCGTTCCTTGCGCACGTAAAAAATCCTGAGTCGCATCTTTTTTGAATTGCTTTGAATAACCTTGATCAAATTCTGGGGCATTATGCGTTATTGCTTTATACATAGACTTAAAGAAAGGCCAGCATATGGCGCATCCGATAAAAAAAGAAGTAATTAAAAGCCAAGTATTCATGTTCACCCTTTAAAAACCGTTCCCTAATAGCCTAATCACTTAGCGCTTTTGGTGAAAAAATAAGTACGCTCACCATACTTTAACTTAACAAAATCACCAAAGCGGATTAATTGAAAATGAAGGTCATCTTGATTTGAGAATAAATCACTTGTCTT
Organism: Alteromonadaceae bacterium; assembly: GCA_041937835.1. Classification (GTDB taxonomy): domain Bacteria; phylum Pseudomonadota; class Gammaproteobacteria; order Enterobacterales; family Alteromonadaceae; genus Pseudoalteromonas. The sequence continues at coordinate 4,254 of JBGTXC010000025.1, forward strand.
TATTTTTCGGTGTGTAAGCACCAGAGCATTGTCACTTTGCTTAAACTCACCAGTTTCCATGATTGGGCTTTTAGGGTCGTCACCATAGCAATCATTTAAAATACGATAGGTCTTTTTGCCGAAGATGATGATGTTCGGGCATTCAATTTGTTCACTTTGACTGTTCACTTGTTCCCAAGTCAGCGCGCGCATTTGGAGTGGCAAAATTAAAGTGATGGTTAAAATTAAGAGTTTCATTGAGTAGCTTGAATGTATTTAGTACGACCCACATGGCAGCATATTTTTTACTCTGGTTTGCTCATCGAAAAGCCAACGAATAATTGCCCTGTTAATTAACTTGTTATGTTTACATCGATTAAAAAGTTTCCATTATTACTTCTTCGCCTTTTGACGGGAATTTAATAATGACTGACTCATATTTGCTTTCTAATGTTTCGATTTCAATGTAATCGCCAGATTTAAAAGTGATTTTGAGTAAATTTGGTGACGATAAACATACATCAGAAAACTGTTGCCTGCCTAGTGCCCCCCATGGAGCATTATTTGGTGCATCATCCCACTCATACAACGTGCCACTTATATTCGCAAAAACACGCTCATTACAATGAATATTTACATCACAGAGTTGAAAGCCAATCCCATAAGAAGAGAGCAAAACCGAATCTACATATAAGTCGCGAAGTGTACTTTTTAGTATTTCAACAATATCGGGATTAAAACGAATCACGGAACTACCTTGTAAACATAACGCTAAGCTAACGGGCAGTGACTTAGCGGCATAATCGCGGAGCGCCGCTGCGTTACTGTCCCAGCGAATGAAGTGAGCGAGTTTAGCGTTTTGTTAGGTAACACTGACAACCTTCGGTGGTTGGTTGGTGATTACATGCACAAATTCATTGGTTGTCATCAGAGACCAATGTTCCAATTCACCTACTGCTGTGTCGAAAATAATGGTGTCTGATTTAGCATGCTCTAGCAACTTAGATGAACGATATTTTGCTAAAACGCCAATCTCTCGATTTACATGAAAATCTTCTCTATGGTCACATTCGTCATACACTTGAAAAAGCACAGTAAACGGAAAAATGACTAAATACCTCTTGGGGTCGTATAGACGCTCTTCTTTTGTGAGAGATTCCTCAACAGTGAGTGTCAATAGTCGATCTCTGTATTGGAAATTTTCCAAATGCCAGAGTTGATAATGGCGAGTATCTAAAACAGTTTCCATTCTGTTACCTAACGCTAAGCTAACGGGCACAAATGCAGCGCTACAATGGCGAAGCCGCGCTGCGTTTGTGTAGCAGCGACCGAAAGGAGCGAGTTTAGTGCTTTGTTATATGACTGCACTTTAAATAACCTTCTTTTTAGGCCGATTAATGTATGCAAGATACAGCCAGCCACCGATCCAAGTAAACAGGCCTAAGGCAAAAGTGATACATGTCGAAGCAAATTTTGAGCGTTCAGTTACTAGGGCAACTCTATAAGCCAAATATGCTGGGGCAACGGCAACAAAAAACAAGATTATGGGAGCATAGATTGCTGAAATATTCATTTTTTAAAATCCTTTTAAGTTAAAAATAACGAAGTCATATAACGCCCCAATAAGCGGCGCATAATAGTTGGCTATAATTGTGAGCGAAGTGAACGCAGCCAACTGTTATACGTCCGACTTGATTGACTTGTATGGATAATAACCCCACCAAATTTAATCTTTTTCGGTAAAGTGAGACCCAAGCCTTAGCTGCAACTAAGGCCTTTCTATTTGGTAGTTCGATTGAGTGTAGGCTCCTCAGTTGAGAGACCGATAACAAGAAAGAACGCCAAATAGGACTCCAAGCAAAATACTCGAATAGTCTACTGGGTCTCGAACCCGCATTATGCAAGCAAGGGTTAGCTTATTATGAAAACAAGAATGAATCAAAGTGTCACAGTTGGGGTTGATACTGGTAAATACCAACTTGATATTTACCTTCGCCCTCTCGGTATTTATTTCACAGTCACCAATGATGAACAAGGGTTTAAAGAAGCCATTAAGGTCATCAAAAAACACCAACCTGAGCGCATTGTTATTGAAGCCACAGGCCGTTTAGAAATGCCATTTATTATGGCTTGTTCAAAAGCAAATCTTCCCTTCGTTATCGCTAACCCTATTCACATCAAACGTTTTGCTGGAGCGATTGGCCAGCGGGCTAAGACGGATAAGCTTGATGCTCAATTGATTGCCCATTACGGTGACGCCATCAAGCCGCAATTATCGCAATTAAAGCCAGATTCTATGCAGGCTATGAGTGATTTAGTCGCACGCAGAAACCAGCTGCTTATGATGCAAACAATGGAAAAGAATCGCCTTCAAATTCTGCCCAAAGAACTGGCCATGACAATCAAACCCATTCTCACAGCGTTTAAAAATCAGATAACAAAAATAGAAAATAAAATCTTAGCGCTGATTGAATCATGTCCGGATTACAAGGCAAAAGACACGATTTTAAGAAGCATGAAGGGCATAGGTAAAATCGCCTCTGCGTCGCTTATCAGCAACCTGCCAGAGCTCGGTTATATGACAAATAAACAAGCCTCTGCATTGGTGGGCGTTGCACCGATGAATAAAGAAAGTGGTCGTTATAAAGGGCAGAGGAAAATCCAGGGCGGGCGTCACCAAGTGCGTACAGTGTTGTATATGGCGATGATGTCAGCTATTCAATCAAATCCCGTTTTTAAAGAAAACTATCAGCGACTTGTCGATGCAGGAAAGCCCAAAAAAGTCGCCATTATTGCCTGTGTGCGAAAGCTAGTTGTTACCTTAAATGCGATGCTGAGGGAGGGGGTAATGTGGGAAGCGCCAAACGAAAAAAACTAGCTATTGACGCCATAGTCTCTTGTTATGTACCGTTTACACCACTATTGGTTTCCAAAAATGCTAAAAGTTCATCCAGCTTGTCTGTTTGGGTTGAGATGTAGACTTTACCGTATGACCCAGCATCTGCCACTATAGCTTCGATACCATTATTACTGAAAGGATAAAACTGTTCGATAGATTTAATCGGTATTTGCTTTTTAAGAAACCAATAGTTTCTACCAATTAAATAATCACCTTTAACTTCAACTCCAGCAAATTTAAATATAATTGCGATTAAAAAGGAAAAAGCTACTGAAAAAGCCACAATACCAAGAAATAACAGCGGTAACTGGGCAATAGCGACATGTTCAAAGGTTATATCTAAGCTCATATCATTTTTAAAGAACCTAACAATAAATAAGAAAGCGACAGGAATAGAGATCGCTAAGCTTATAAACTTGGATAATTTCTTCCACAATTTCATCCATAAAACTGGATAATTCACCAAAATCTCCCTAGGTACATAACATTTGTATTGTGCGCATGCGCGTTAATCTTGGGCCCAAAATAGGCTCGCGCGCCCGCATCTTATTGAATTTCCTGAGACTATCTTAAATTTACCTAGCTATTCAAGAAGTAAAGACAACAGGAAAGCGTGCAAGTGCGTTATTCCGGTCCTATTATTTTTTAGAGCCGGCCTACAACTTGATGTTTTACATGGATTTACCTAATAATGGTAACGGCAGAGCGCGCATTGCAGCGGAGCACCACAGTGATAAACCTAATAAGAACAAACAAAGCGTCTTATAAAATCTAGGCGGGGTAACACAGCGATTACTCTTATTCATTTTTATGTTCATAGACAACCACGCCATCTCAAACAACCTAATTATCCAAATGCGGCATTATCCTTTTTGTCTTGCAGGCTCAAAGCCATTGTGTCTAGGGAGTGTGGCATCTAAGTCATCCCAATTTGCTTTTGAGCCGACAAAGTTGTGCGATAGGGGGCGCTCAGTGATGTCTGAGTCTAGTATGCCAAGGCGAATTCTGACTTTTTTTGGGTTATCTGCGTTGCTGCTGAAAATAGGGCTGGCGCAAGTAGTACAAAAATGGCGTTTCTTACCCGGTTTGAACTCAAAAAAACCAAGCTTTTGCTCAGGATCACTTACGCTCAAATCAGCGATCGCTACAAAGCCATTGGTTGCATAGGCGGTGCCGCTGTTTTTTCGACATAAAGAGCAGTGGCAGTGAATGATGCTCTCAATGTTACCTTTAATTTCAATCTGTATTGCGCCGCAAAGACAGCTGCCGTGATACATGGCTCACTCCGTGTGATGTGTGATTTTGGTTAAGTGCTGGCAAAGCATTTAGTCACGTGATGGGCAGCTTAAATGACGAATGGCAAAGCGAGTTTCAACGTAGCGGCACCTTTTTAAAGTACACAGCAATGCCCAAAATCAGTAACACACCATACACCCACATACTTACGTCAAATTCATTAAACCAGCTTTGGCAAACCATAAGTATCAAGCTAGGTAATACGCAAACAAACCCTAACACCATCTGATTAGGGTGTACGAGTGCGACCTGTGCGTGGCAATGTTGACATCGAATCGGCGTGTGCCTTGAAATCTTAATGAGTTCAAACCACTTAATGGTACTTGCACAGTTTGGGCAGCTTCTCATTGTATTAAGCCTCATCGCTTAGAATCTGATGGCGTTAACTTACTGTCTCTATTAAACAATATTTAATCACAGTGTGTGTGATTTGAAAATCCATCTGTGTTTTTCTTGAAGATTCACAGGCATTCATGAACGCCGAGCGCCTGCTCATTAGCAAAAGGTGTTTTTAAACTGCATCATAGCTTGTTGTTTTTAAAGGTGGTTTGGAAATATAACTTGGTATTTCTATATATTAAGTATGATTTATGCGTTTTTGGGGTTGTTTTTGCTGAGACTATGTTGCTGTTTTAGCCCTTGGCACTACACTTTGGGCTGAGGTACAAGGCAGTTAATATTCACATGGAGCAAGGCGCATAGTAGGCGCTAAAAGTGAGACCACAAAGCGATGCCACTTTGATAGCGTGGCGCCACACAGTGGGTTCAGAAGTCTTTTAATTGCTTCATACGCGTTAGGAGACAAACATGAACACCATCAAGTCACTGCTGATGGCTTTGGCAATTGTGGTTATCTGTGCCGTAAATTCACACGCCTTTGCAGGACAAGCACATACCTTAAACGGGCTTCCTGTAAGCCACACATCGAATACTGAACTCATTAAACTTCACGCCGGGTTTAGCGCCTTTGAAAATGGCAAGGTGCACTCTGCGCGAACCATTTTTGATAGTTTACTGGCTGAAAACCCCGCTATCCCTATGGCATGGGTAGGCAAAATGCTGGTTTCCAGCTCTGATGAAGGGTTTTTCACTAGCATCCAAAAAGCGAAAAAGCTCAAAACGGTCAGCCCTGCAGAGCAACTTTTAATCAATACCATGGAAGGCTTTATTACCAATGATACTGAAGCGCGGCTTAAGCTCAGTACTCAACTTGTGGCTGAATACCCGAAAAGCAGCATGGCGTGGTACATCCGTGGGGTGATCCTCACAGGTGCTAAGGAAACCGCACAAGCACGTGAGGCATATGAAGAAGGCATTAAAATTAACCCAAGGCACACCCAAGCCCATGTGTTCTTAGCCAACAGTTACATTTTTAATGCCCCGAAGGATTTTAATAAAGCCATTCAAGTCGCCACCCAGGCAGCGCAAGTGGATGCCAACAACCCAGCTGTGTTTATTGTGCTTGGTGATGCGTATCGTGCTGCAGGGCAGTTATCAAAGGCAAGAACCCATTATGGTATTGCCTCGGCCATTGCGCCTGAATCCGCTGAGGCTTTAACAAAACGTGGGCATGTGAACACTTTTTTAGGCAACTATGAGGATGCCCGCGCAGATTATGTGGCGTCCACCCAAGTGGGTGACATGGCGGATAACCGCTATGCGGGAAATTATGCTGCCTTAACGTATGTGTATGAAGGTAAACCGCAGCGTGGATTTGATGCCTTAGCAAGTTGGTTGCGCGCCCTTGAAACATCAAAAATGGATGGTCAAACGCTGCGTACGGCCAAGTTAGATACGCTTTGGAATATGGCCACCATAGCGCTGCATCATGGCATGCTGGTTGAGGCAGATGACGTGCTTACTCAACGGGAAAGTCTGATCAAGGCACAAAACGATGACATTAATAACCTTGATTATCTTGCCAGCCAAAATGCTTATAATCACTACCTACGTGGCATTTATGCGTTGAAATCCGATAAACCTGAACTGGCTTTAGAGCATGCCAGCATGCTGAAAAGCTTAGTAGCTGATTTAAACGATCCACGTAAATTAGAGAACTATCATCTGCTGCTTGGACGCATTGCATTACAAAAGGGCGATGCACAAAAAGCGCTTGCGCATTTAAACCAAGCGGACACAGACAATATTTACGTGATGTATCACCAAGCCAAAGCGTATGAGCTACAAGGTAAGCCGCAGCATGCCATTAAGCTGTTAAAGGCGGTAAAAGAATATAACTTTAACAATGTTGAATATGCGTTGATCCGAAGTGCCGCCACCACCGCCTACGCGCTTGCCACTGAAAAGCGCACGACCGAACTTTGAGCGATAAAAACTGGAAACACACGAAGTTTGGTGTTTCCAGTTTCCTCATTTTTATCCTTACTATTGAGTGGCTTAGTGCATAAGTAAAAAAGCTGTTAATTGATGTGCGCTACTTGTTATCATATGTACCGATTCTCACGGTTTACCGCATGGCGTGAGGCACAGGATTGCGACATCAACATCGACGGCGACTATGAATAATAAAAAAGCGCACTTTGGTGCATGGACTTTGTGTTTTGAAACACGAAGCTTAACCGCAGACGGGATCACGCGAGAATGTGAGCCACTGATTTTTGATTTATTGGTGTATTTCATTAATCAGCCTAAAGGCAGCATCATTGCAAGGCAAACCCTAGTGGAAGATGTGTGGCAACAATCCTTTGTTGATGACAACGCCATTAACCGCGCCATGAGTGAGCTAAGAAAAGCGCTCAAACACCCAAGCCAGCATACTCAATACATTAAAACCCATTATAAAAAAGGCTACAGCTTATTGCCTGAGGTGCATTGGCTAAATGAAACGACTGCGCCTTTAGCATCTGAGGGAGCGAGTAATGAGGCTGCAGCTACCCAGGCAGGAGCCTCGCAGGTCGCACCTCTCCAGGCCGGACCTCAGCAAGCTAAAGACCTTCATATCGCAGCAAATACTGTTAAAACAGACTTAAACACCACATCGGCTTCAACCGAAAAGGCCAGCGCTAAAAGCACCCACTCAAGCACACAGGCTCCTCATGCGCTAACGGCAAAGGCTGCCCAGCATAAAAAGCCTTTGTATTTCATCGGGCTTAGCCTTTTATTACTGGTGTGTGTGTGGGTGATGGATGTGCTGGCAACCTTATCCATGGGGCTCGTGGATGAAGAGCTTGCAGCGCGCGGGCATTTATCGCCAAAGCACCTTTCAGCGAGTCGCACCGATTTATTGGTTAACCAAACCAATTTACTGCAATTAAAAGGCTTGGCGTTTGCCCCTAAAGTAAACAAAGAGGCCACTTTATTAGCTTATTCTCATCGTCCTGGTATCCAAGGCTATATGGGGTTAAGAGTTAAAAACTTACAAACCCAAGCGGATCACCCCTTAGTGGCGTTAGAAGGGGATTTATTCCCAGTGACTTGGGGTAAAAATCAGCTGCTATTTTCACGTATTAATCGCGTCGATGGTGAGGTGGTGTGTGATGTGTGGCGCATCAGTGTGACAAGTGCAGGGATCGTATCAAGCGAGCCAAATAAACTATTAGACTGCCATAGCCAGTATGGCGTGTCTGGCGCCCTAATCAATCAAGGTAAAACTCTGGTTTACAGCAAATATGGTTACCGTGGAAAAACGGGGCTGGCTGCATTAGTGGCCCGTGATTTACGCACAGGAAAAGAATTTCAAGTCACCTCACCGCCACTGCATGGGCAAGGTGATTATTTTGTGATTGCTGCACCGGATGAATCCTCTTTGGTGTTTGTTCGCAGTAATTATGAGCAGCATACTATTTATCAAGCAAACCTGGATGGCAGTGAGCAAACCCAAGTTATGGCATTGGATTACCCCTTAACGGCCATCCACTGGCAGGGGGAAGGCAATCAACTACATTGGTTAAACCCTCGTGATTGGACTTTTAATCACTATGAACTTGATACACATAAGCTCACTCAGTCGGAAACAGGATTTGATTACGCGTTTAATCATATGATAGGCATTGAAATGGTGTCGCCGACGCAACTTGTGTTTGCAACGGATTACTTGGATAAAGACATCGTTGCCATGCCGCTTGCAGGCATCCAAGAAAGTCTTAATTCAAACCAAGCCACTCCTTTGGTGATGTCATCAGTGAAAGAAAGCCTTTACACACCTTTTCACCAGCGCCCTCATGGGCTTTATGTGGTGGAAACAGCGCAAAAAAGCCTGTGGTTAGATGATGGCGTGCGCCAGCAAAAGCTCCATTCATTGGATGTGGATGCGCTAAGAGGTTTGGCAATCACCCCAGATGACAGCCAATACTTAGTGGCAGGCAGTCAAACGGTTACGCTTTATGACAGCCAAACCCATACCCAAGTAAAACAGATTGAATTTGACTCCCCCATTAAACACGTGTCTTGGTTATCAAACCACGCACTATTAATGAGTAAGCGAGACGGGCAACGTTTTATTATTGGCCAATATTTAGTGGATGAAGCGCGCTTTGAACCACTTAGCCCAATCAGTGCCATTCGCGCTCAGAAAGTTGGGGTGAACAAGCTCGCAATATTAGATGACGCGCATCAACTCCATGTGATTGACCGCATCACTCAAACGACTTTGTTCTCTTTTGACTTGAGTGAAACTGCCGAGCATGAATGGGTGGTGACGGGTTCACATCTGTATTATTCCATCAGTGTGAATGAAGTGCACAGGGTGGCATTACAACAAGGTGCAACGCCTGAGCATGTGCATAGTTTCCCCAAAAACCATATTAAAGACATCGCCTTACGTGAGGGAGCTGAGCCTTCGCTCATTTTCACCTTATCAAGCTTGGCAACCAACAGTCTTTTCGAAGTAAAAATACAAAATAAGCTTTAAATTTGTATCATAAGGTTTTTAAAATAATCTTTTAGAAACAACCGCTTAGTTATTTTGAAACCTTATGAAGCTTATTGTTTTATTGCTAATGCTTTCATAAGCGACATCCACAAAAATCACGCTTAATCTTGCTCCTGTGCTTCAGCAATACCAGCACAACAAACACTTAACTAGGAGCAAGACAATGACACGTACAGACACACTAATTACTCTTTCTAGCATGCTATGTGTTCTGCTTAATGCAGGCGCTGCTGAAGCTGCAAATCAATATACCAATAGTTTTAATGGTGCCTCTGGGGTTGCCCAAAGTAACGTATTAACGCTGGCAGCCAGTGAGTCACTCGAGCATATGCAAAAACGCACTCAACTTACAAAAAATACAGTATTAGTGCGTACGCACAATGCCATGGAAAACACCCTGCAAACCCAATTATCTGCTCACAATGCGGCACTTACGAGCCGCATTGAGGCACGCTTAAATCAACAGCTTTCACCAATTTCAGTAAAAGGAAACACATTATGAAAACCATTAAATCACTAGTTACCGCAGCCTGTTTTGCCACTTCAAGTGCCTTGGCGTTTGCCGCCAATGCCGCTGAGCCAGAAAGCTCAGTTTGGAAAGTCACAAAAGGGGATGACCACATCTTTGTGGGCGGCACAGTGCACATTTTGCCTGTGAGCGAGTTTCCATTACCGGCGCAATTTACGACCGCCTACAGCCAATCAGATGCGGTGGTGTTTGAAGCAAAACTGCCTGATCCTACCAACATGAAAGCCCAGCAAGCAATGATGCAGGCGATGTCGTTTGAAGCCGGTAAAAGCTTAAAAGATGTGTTATCAGAGCAAACCTATCAGGCACTTGGGCAGTACTTTGCAAGCCTAGGCGGTAACATAGACCAACTGGCTGGTTTAAAGCCTGGGCTTATCATGACCATGATTTTAGCCACGGAAGCGCAGCGTGCTCGTATGGCTGGCGAAGGGGTAGACAGTTACTTCATGCAATTAGCCGATAAAGACGCAAAACCTGCGGAATTTTTAGAAAGCATGGACTTTCAAATCCAGCTTTTAGCAAACATGGGTCAAGGTGAGGAAGATAACTTTATGAAGCAAACCTTGGCGGATATTCCAAACTTTAAAACCAACCTTGAAAAGCTCATCAGTGCTTGGCGTAAAGGGGATGAAGTCACCCTCAACAAGCTGGTGATTGAAAAAACCAAGGAGCAGTCACCTGCCATGTTCCAAAGCGTGTTTGTAGAGCGCAATCAAAACTGGGTGCCTAAGATTGAACAGATGTTTGGCGATGAAGACACAGAGTTTGTGCTTGTCGGCGTAGGTCACCTGATTGGTGAAAAAAATGTGCTGAGCCTGCTTGAAGCCAAGGGCTACCAAGTCACTCGATTATAATTCCAACCACACCAAGCCGGGTTCGCTCGGCTTTATCCTTAAAACAAGGAGCGCGTTATGTTTCAAGATACTTTAACCTTAAAAGCCACAGGTTTTGCTTTATTGCTTTATATTGTTGTTAGTAATACCTTATTTGGCATTGCCTTTGGCGTCATGATGCCAAAAGAATACTTAAGTAACCCAGATGCTTTATTGGAATGGGTGCAAACGACGCCAGCACTGGCTTATTGGGAAGTCACCATAGGTGCGGTCTGTTTAATCTTTGCGGGGCTACTCGCCACCAAATTAAGTGAACCACGCGGGCTTAAAAACGCCTTACTAGTGGGTGTACTCCTAACGGTGTATTCTGCCTACGGGGTTATGACAAACCCACATCACCCACTTGTGATTCAAATTATTAAGCTAGTGCTGCCAATTCCACTTTGCTTGTTAGCAGGGCGCATCATTTGGCGTGAAACGCCTGAGGCACCCGTGGCAACCGCTGCTTAAGGTGTACTTACTCTCCTAAATGCGCTCGAATGAGCGCTTTTACCGCCTCCACACACGCAGGTTGTGGCCTGGTTTTATGCTCAACTAGATAAATGGGCTCACTGACAGCGGTTTTTAAACTATGTACAGTCAGCTGACTTTGGTCTTTAAAGCTTTGTACGGCATAGCGGGGCAGCACAGTAAACCCCAGTCCCAGACTCACTGGTAATAAAATCAAATCAATTTGGTTAGAAAAGCCATGCTCAGGCACACTTTGAATGTGATCAAAGCCAGCAATGTTCTCCCTTAGCAGCAGGTTAGCGTGGTGATGGCCATCAGGGTGGTTAATAAAGCCTAAGGATTTTAGGCTTTGCCATGAAATTTCAGCGTTTTTAGGGGTAACTAAACACAAAGGTTCATCGGTAATGTGCCAATAAGTGAGCGCTTGGTGATCAGGCAAGGTGGTGACTAAGCCAAAATCAATCTGGTGGTTTAATACCGCCTCAGTAATGCGGTGGTTTGGGGCAAAACTGTGGTGAATGGTTCTTTTTGGGTGCGCTTGTTGGTCTTTTAGTAAATACGGGTAGAGCTTTAAGCCCACACTCCCTGGCGTCATTAATGTGACTTTGCCTGCAAGAGGTGAGTCTGTTTGTATTTGCCCTTTTAAGGCATCAAGTGCGGCAACAATGGCTTTTCCGCTTTCGTAAAGGGTTTTACCAGCCACGGTTAAGTGAAACTGCTTTCCTTCTCGCACGATTAAATCTGTACCTAACAAGTGTTCTAACTTTTTGATGTGCTGACTCACCCCTGACTGGGTAATATTCAGCTGCTCGGCAGTCTGAGTGAAATGCCCTGTTTCCACTAAGGTGCAAAAAGTACGTAAAAAAACTGGGTTAACCATAACTTTATGTACTCATTTTTATAATGATTAATAATTTTACGTAATTATAAGGCGGGAGTAAGCTTTTACCATCTTAACAAGTTAAGGAGACAGTCTAATGACGACACCCACATACCCGCGTACTTTTTCACACATTGGTATCTCAGTCCCAAACCTTGAAGAGGCCGTGGCCTTTTACACCCAAGTACTTGGTTGGTATGAAATCATGCCGCCAACTAAGATTGACGAAGACACCTCAGCCATAGGTGAAATGTGCACTGATGTGTTTGGCGCCGGTTGGGAGCATTTTCGTATTGCCCACCTAGCCACAGGCGATCGCATTGGCGTTGAGCTCTTTGAGTTTAAAAACCAAACCAATCCAGACGATAACTTTGAGTATTGGAAAACGGGCATCTTTCACTTTTGTGTGCAAGACCCTGATGTTGAAGGGCTGGCTGAACGCATTGTTGCCGCAGGCGGTAAAAAACGTATGGACGCACCGCGTTATTATTACCCAGGTGAAAAGCCTTATCGCATGATTTATATGGAAGACCCATTTGGCAATATTTTAGAAATTTACAGCCACAGCTATGAGCTGATTTACTCGGCGGGCGCGTACGCCTAACAGGTGAAGATAGGGATGTAATCAAAGGGCATGCCAAAACGTGGCATGCCCAAACGCGTTTATTGGTTCACTGTAATCTGGTGGTTATCACCAAAGGTGCTGATATCAATAACATTATTGCTTGAGGTCACTTGCCCAGTAATCACGTTATTATTCCCTGAAAACGACATATTAATGTAATTACCATCACCCACCACACTAAAGGCATCGTAATAGCTGCTGCGAATCTGGTTGTTATTACCATCAAAGCTCGCCATAAAGGTATTGGTCATGCCGTTAATGCTGAGCAAAAGCAGGTTATCTTCATTATAAAAGTCGTCGCTAGTCACTTGATTACTGTCACCAAAAACAGTGACCTCATGTTGATTACGGTAATTATTCACACGTAAATCAACATTGTTAAAATGCCCGGTAACGCGCACAGTTTGTTGGTTATCACGCCCATTGCTATAAGCATAAATTTGGTTATCGTCTCCCATCACCAATGCGGTTGCTGTGCTGTTATCGCCCCCTTGATAAATATCCAAAGTATTGTCGTGACCAAATACGGCTTCTACATAAAGGATGGTGTAGCCACTGTCTTGGTATAAATTTAAGGTGTTGTTATCCCCAAAGAGGCTATAGACTTCCATGTAACTGCTTTGATAACTGACTTGGTCGAGCTCAAGGGTGTTGCCTGCTCCTTGTAAGTCCATCATGTTGAACTGGTTAGTGCTTCCTTCTTGGTTGAGGTTTAACTGCGTGTCGTCACCGAGTAAGTTGCCAAGGTTTGCTTGATTACCCTCCCCAACAATTTGGTACACATTTATTTCACCATCATTGCCGACAAGTGAGTAACTAATTTGGCTTTGCCCGCCTTGGTAAAGAAAGTGGGTGTTGTTTTGACCTATGCTAGACAGCGCGATGGTATTGAAGCCACCTTGTTGGTCTATTGCTAATGAGGCATTGTCGCCTTCAATGTGTGCTGTGATTATGTCACTCCCTGAGGTGACTTGATTAGCATAAGCCAGCTGGCTCAGCGCAAGTGTGAGGGTACTTAAAACCAAAGTGTTAAAACGTAGTGTCATCCTAATGTCCTTATTTGAGTGAGTGATATGACTGCCTTTGCAGTGTAAGCAACAACAAAAGAGCCTGAATCACCGGTTTTTGCGCTTTTAAACAAGGATTTAATACATTTTCACCACACCCTCTCACGTTGGCAGACTCGATTTTCTTAACTACCTTTTAAGCTCATCTGAATAATCTGTGTTCAATGAAATGCGCACACGCTTTGCTGCGCAAGTACAAGAAAAGGGAATCTGATGAGCAAATCAACACGCCAATGCCCGGTTCACCACGGCAGTATGACCACACCTGATAAAGCCAAAAGCTGGTGGCCAAAAAATCTCAACCTCGACATCTTGCATCAACACGACACCAAAACCTGTCCATTTGATGGCGAATTTAATTACATTGAGGCGGTTAAAACCCTTGATTTTGATGCCTTAAAAGCCGACCTCAAAGCCTTGATGACAGATTCACAATCATGGTGGCCTGCTGATTGGGGCCACTATGGTGGCTTAATGATCCGCATGACGTGGCATGCTGCCGGTACCTATCGGGTGGCGGATGGCCGCGGGGGTGCAGGCACAGGTAACTTGCGTTTTGCACCGCTAAATTCATGGCCAGATAACGGCAATTTAGATAAAGCACGCCGATTACTTTGGCCAATTAAGAAAAAGTACGGCAATAAATTAAGTTGGGCAGATCTTATCGCCTACGCAGGCACCTTAGCGTATGAAACCATGGGGTTAAAAACCTATGGTTTTGGCTTTGGTCGCGCCGACATTTGGCACCCAGAAAAAGACATTTATTGGGGTGAAGAGCAAGAGTGGCTCGCACCGAGTGACAACCCCCATAGCCGTTACAGCGGTGAGCGTGACTTAGAAAACCCATTGGCTGCGGTGATGATGGGGCTGATTTACGTTAACCCAGAAGGAGTCGACGGCAACCCAGACCCTCTAAAAACCGCTAAAGATGTGCGCGAAACATTCAAGCGTATGGCCA
>JBGTXC010000260.1:0-3351 GCA_041937835.1 Alteromonadaceae bacterium
CACCTGTATTGAGCGGGCCGGAGCGCTCAAGTGACCATGCAATTATTTTTAATCCTGCATCTTTTGCAGCCAGTGCATAGCTTGATGGTACTATGTCACCGTCATTATTAAGGGTCAGTAGCATCCAAATGGGCGGAGCAAGCACCTTAACGCCGCTGTCAGCAAGCTCTACCATGCTGGGTTGCCAGGTGTTTTCATTGGTGTGATCAAACCCAGCATCATCATAGCGGCCGTCTAAGTAAACAGCTTGTGCTGCAAAATCACTGTGCTGATTTATCCAATAATTTACATCACTTAAATTAAATGATTGTGGCCACACATCCGCTGCAGGTACCCCTAAGTCTTGGTATTCGTAGAGCATTTTTGCGGCATAGTCAGCTTGCGTCATCCCATTAAATGGCATCGAAACCGCTGGCGATTTTAGTTCTGGCGTCATTTTTACGCCGAGCGCTTGAAACAATTGAATGCTTTCTTTGTGCGTTAATAAGGTGCCGTGAGCGTGGTATAAATCGGTGCGCCAGTTTGGTGTACCAGCTAGGTATTCATCCACCGTTTTGGCGTTAGGGTTAAAGCCATCCATCTTCCCTTTGAGGGTCTTAAACTCGGCTAAGGTGATGTCACTGGTGCAGCACTTGGCGCTTGCCGCTTGTCCATCACTTGCTGGGGTAAAAGGCACTGAGCACTTAGCACTGAGATCTGTGGCTAAAATATTGGTGGTGGTATGTAGATCACATTGCGAATGGCGACACACTAACTCGTTATCTTGGGTAAAGGTCACGTCACATTCGAGTATGCCTGCGCCCATTCTCGCCGCTGCAACATAGCTTTCACGAGTGTGCTCTGGAAATTGCAATGGTGCACCGCGGTGACCAATGGAAAAGTCGCTCTTTTGAATCGGTTTATCTTTACACTCTGCCAACTGCATTTTCAATGAGCTCGGTTTCATGGCATCGACTAAAGCAAATGGTCGCGGGCCCACTTGTAAGGCAATGGGGACTTGGGCGCTTGGTTCGCTTTCTGTGTTGGTGGCAACCGAGTCTTTATCACACCCATACAGGGTGATAAGTGCAATTAGGCTAATGGCGTGTGTTTTAAGTGCAGGCATTGTGGGTCCTTTGTTGTTCCTGAATTGGGTTTAGCCTAAAGCGCAATTATGGCGTAATAATGACAAGGTACAAGCAAACTAACCACTTCATAAAAATTAAAAATCCATTTTAAATACACGAAAATGCTCTTATTTTTCACGTCTTTGTGGAATCTTGACTATAACTTAGTGAGTTAATAAATGCGGGGTGGAAGAGGGGCCATGCTGAATTTTTTTTCTTCAAACAGTGAACTGCAAGCACTAGAGCAAGCCATCATTGCGGTGGTTACCATAGATGAAAACAATCACGTCACGTTTTTTAATGATGCCGCTTCGGCATTATGGGGTTACAGCAAGGGCGAAGTAGTAGGTAACAATGTGGCCATGCTGATCCCTGAAAATTTGCGTGCCAAGCACGATGGTTTTGTTAATCGTCATCGCCAAGATGGCGTTGATCGCATTGTTGGCTCATCAAGAGAAGTGCAACTGCAACGTAAAGACGGCAAGTTAATTTGGGCGCAGTTGTCTTTATCGCAAGTAAAAATCAGTGGCCAAAAACATTACACCGCATTTGTGCGTGACGTGACTGCTGAGCGCAACGCCCGCGAATTAATGGAGCAAACGCTTGAGCAAGCCATCGATGCTGTGGTCTGCATTGACGAGAAAAACAACATCACTTTTTACAATAAAGCAGCCGAAACCCTTTGGGGTTATAGCAAAGACGAGGTGATGGGTGAAAACGTTAAAATGCTGGTGCCTAGGGAGATCCAATCAAACCATGATAATTATGTGAATGCCAACCGCACCACAGGGGTGGATAAAATCGTTGGGACCAGTCGCGAAATTAAAATTGAACGCAAAGACGGCGATGTGCTTTGGGGCAGTTTATCCCTTTCGAAAGTGCAACTGGATGGCCGCACTCTTTACACCGCGTTTGTGAAAGATGTGACCGAAGAAGTACGTAATCGTGAAATGACGCGGCGTATTTCCATGGTAGCAAACAACACCAATAATGCGGTGATCATCACAGATAACCAAGGTCTGATTGAATGGGTGAATCATGGCTTTAGTGACTTAACCGGTTACAGCCTAGAGGAAGTAAAAGGCCGTAAGCCTGGTGACTTTCTTCAAGGTGAAGAAACAGACCCTAATACCGTAGAGCGTATTCGCCGCGCCATTCATGCCAGAGAGCCTTTTTATGATGAAATCCTCAATTACCATAAAACGGGCGATCCATACTGGGTGTCATTGTCCATTAACCCAGTGTTTGAAAACGGTGAGCTCATCAACTTTATTGCTATTCAAGCTAACATCACCTCAGTAAAGCAAATGGCGGTGGACTTTACCATGAAGCTCAACGCCATCAGCGGTGCCCTTCTTATCGCTGAATATGATGTGCAAAAACGCACTGTTGAAGTAAACGATCTCACCCGCAAGCGTTTAGGCGCACAAATGGATTATGAAGCCTTTTTTAACCAAATTATGAATCAACTCACCGAAGGTGAGCGCGCCCAACTCGAGCGGGATCATTACGCAGGCAAAATATTTGAATTTAACTCTGGTGAGAATGCTTTGTTCATTGATGCCAGGGTCTGCGCCATACATAACTTTAGGGGTGAGCTCACAAAGCGGGTGATGTTTGGCATAGACATCACAGAGCGAAAACTCACTGTGAATAAAACCAAAGCGGCGATGGCGGAAGTGGCCGACTCAAGCCGCTCTATCAGTAATTTTGTTAACACCATTAATGGCATTTCTGAACAAACCAACTTGCTCGCGCTGAATGCTGCGATTGAGGCGGCGCGTGCCGGTGATGTGGGGCGGGGCTTTGCCGTGGTTGCCGATGAAGTACGTACCCTTGCCGCTAATTCGCGCCAAGCCAGTAACGAGATTGACGCCTTAGTCAGCCAAACTGTCAATGCCGTGGGTGATTTAGAGGCGCTGCTAAGTAAAATTGAAGGTTAGCAAACTTCACAGCAAAGTTAACTGCTGACTAGCTAAAGCACAACAAACTAAGTAGCAGTATGGCTTTGGCTGCTTCTATTCTAGCGGTGGCCGAAGCGCAGTTGTTTAGTCACTTGTGCATGTTGTCGCTTACGTCAATTAGCAGACACAATGATTGCACTTAAAGGTAAAAACCCTATACTGCCATGGATAAGAAAAACTAATCCAAGGAATCTGTATGTCTCGCCGTTTACCGCCTTTAAATGCGCTCAAGGCCTTTGAAGCTGCAGCTCGTAACCTCAGCTTTACTAAGGCGGCAGAAG
>JBGTXC010000261.1:0-3335 GCA_041937835.1 Alteromonadaceae bacterium
GGCGAATAAGCACCACTCGGACATTGCGTTTGTGGCAGTCGGTCAGGGTGCGAAACACTTGCTCACGCGCCACTTTTACTTTCATACCATGTAAATCCAAAGTGGCATCGATGGCGTACTTACCAAGCCTTAGGTTTTTGAATACTCCGTCTTGCACGCCCGATTTTTTAAAGCTGAGCAAGTCATGGGGATCCACTAAATCCACGTATTCATCGGCTAACGGGTTATCGTCTTCGGCTTCGGCCATTAAGGCTTTGCGTTTTTCGAGCTGACCGAGTGTGGGGGTGAGTGTTTCGCGCTCACTGATATGGTTATGTTTTTTAAGCGGGGTGACATCGCTCATTTCAGCGAAAAAAAGATCTAAATCGGCATCGTTCATAGCACTCTCCAACAATGCGGGTCACTGACTAACCTAGGAAACTAGCTTGCAATGAGTATACGTTGATAATCGGCAATATGGCTACGATAGTTCGAAACTTTGAGATTGCTTTTTTTGTGCTAAAAGTTTGAAGAGACTAAAAATCACGCACAAGGTAAGCCCGATGGGAGCAACGGCTAGGTTGTTAACAGTAAATAGTAGGGCACTTGCTCCTAAGGCGCAGGCAAGCCAAAGGTGCCTCGTCTTTGAAACAGATAAAGCAAAAGCAAAAAAGAGCAAAGAAAAAAACGTCACACCCACCTAACTTGCACCCAAAAAGCACCCTAAAATTGGGGTGCTATTTTGCGGATTTTAGCTAAGCGCAACAATTGAGAAGTTTTACTTTTTTTGGATAAGTTTTTCTAATTCGAAACTAGATAAATTAAGGCGCTGAAAAACCCTTGTGTGCGCAAGATGGTATAACGCTGGCAGCTTTGAATGCTTTGACCTGGCTGGCATAGGTATAAAACGTTTTGATCAAAGTTAGCATCTGCTTGGTACGTAGAATCTAATAACTTTGGTTTAACTGAAAATATGCCCGGCCAATACACACTTTGCGACGTGACATTGGCTTTTTGGTAGGTGATGAGTTTTGGCTTTGGGAACAACACCAGCAATAAAGCCACAAGCACGAGTAAGCCTTTCCCAACACTAAAACGAGAAGGGGCTTTGATGGCTGATGGCGCGCTATTTTCAGCGGCTTTTTGCGTGTGTTGTTTAATGGGGGCGGCCCTTTTTTTAGTTGTTTCGACACGGCCAAGTAAACTGCCTTTGGGCTGTCTGGTTGTCATAGCGGTTCCATTGCGTAAAAAAGCGAAAAATCACCTTTAAGTGGTAAATTCTCATCGCATTAAAAATATCTAATGCTATGATGATAAAAGTTTTTATCGCTATATTGCAAAGGATATCAATGGATAACGACTTATCAGTACTCATTGTAGATGATGTTGGCACGGTGCGGAGCTTTTTACATCAAACCCTGTCTCATCTCGGTATTGACCAAGTTGATGAGGCGTCTAATGCTGCTGAGTGCTTAAAAAAGTGTGCAGAACGCCCTTACTCGATTATTTTCCTCGACATTGAACTGCCTGATGGCAATGGCATGGAATTAATCGGTGAAATTGCCCGAATTAATCCTGATATCAATGTGGTGATGGTGTCTGCTCACTCTACCGTTGATAACGTTAAAGAAGCGATAGAGAAAGGGGCAAAAGGGTTTGTGGTCAAACCCTTTTCACCAAAGAAAATCTCTGCAATATTGAAAAAGTTTTATCCCGATATCACATTAGGTTAATCAAACCAGACCCAAATTTTATTGCCTGTATTTGCGGCAATCGGGGTGATGGTGACAGACCCTTTATTGATCACTTGAGCTGTTTTATATGCGCCGTGGGTCAGCGCAAAGTTATAAACAGTTTCGCCATTACACATCAAACGTTCCCGGATCATTGGCACTTTAAGGCGGTTTTCTTTTAAGTGCTGATGGAGCCGAATGGGCACATTCTTTTTGACGTTCAAACAGGTGTCAACGAGTACCTTGTTGATGTAATCCTGTGACATGGCTTGAGCTGTGCCAGCGCTGAGCAGTAATCCGGCACCGAGTAGTACTGTGGCTGTTAAACGTTGCATGGGTTCCTCCTGAAGGTAGTTAGTTAACCCACTTCTAAGCCTAGTGCCTCAAAATAATTTCTCAGTTAATAGAATATGTACGACTGTAACTAAGTATGAATTAGGAGTTGATTCAGTAGATTACAGGCACAAAAAAACCGGTAAAGAAAACTTTACCGGCTCTTTCAAATCAAAATGCTAAATTATAGCGCTTTGATTTTTGCTGCAAAACGGCTCTTATGACGAGCAGCTTTGTTTTTGTGGATTAGGCCTTTACTTGCGTAACGGTCTAATACTGGTACAGCAGCAGTGAATGCTTGCTCTGCAGCAGCTTTGTCACCAGCTTCAATAGCAGCAACAACTTTTTTCATGAATGTACGCATCATAGAACGACGACTTGCGTTGTGCTTACGGCGTTTTTCGCTAGTGATAGCGCGTTTCTTTGCAGACTTGATGTTAGCCAAGGTATGCTCCTAACAATCTTAAATAAAGCTTTAATTTAAAGGCGATGGAATATGCCTGTTTTTACAGCGAATGTCAATTGAAGATTCGCTCTTACCCAAATTTTTTGGTACTGACTAAGGCGCTTTAATATAGAAAGTTATACGAGCACCCATCAGATTCTGGCGTTAATTGTACCAAAGCAAAGCGCAACTACCTAGCCCTAAGGTGGATTTGCAGAAAAAAATCTTTGCCGTAGTTTGTATCTTATTGAATGTGGCATAATTACCGAAAAAATAACGAGATATATTTGTGGCAAAAAGTGTTTTTAGCGCCAGCATCATCGTCAGTGCGATGACCTTCATTTCCCGCATCTTAGGGTTAGTCCGTGATGCTGTGGTGGCTAATTTTGTTGGCGCAAGTGCGGCGGCGGATGTCTTTTTACTTGCCAATCGAATTCCCAACTTTTTACGCCGTTTGTTTGCAGAAGGTGCGTTTGCACAGGCGTTTGTGCCAGTATTAAGTGAAGTAAAAGAAAAACACGGTGATGACGCAGTACGTTTATTTGTGGCGCAAGCGGCAGGCACCTTAGGCACCATTTTATTGATTGTAACCATAATTGGCGTGATTGGCTCGCCAGTGGTGGCTGCGCTATTTGCCACAGGCTGGTTTTTAGAGTGGTATCAAGGCGGTGATAGCGCCATGGCTAATCAGTACCAACTAGCAAGCTTAATGCTTAAATTCACCTTTCCTTATTTGTTTTTTGTCTCCCTCGTTGCCTTATCTGGGGCCGTACTAAACGCGTATAACCGTTTTGCAGCTGCGGCATTTACACCTGTGTTATTAAATATTGCCATAATAGGTGCGG
>JBGTXC010000262.1:0-3327 GCA_041937835.1 Alteromonadaceae bacterium
AGAACACATTTGGATTGCTTTTGCACGAAGCAAGCAACATGAAAGTGCGATGTTACCCACTTATAAATTCAGGCATGAAATAAAAAATATCCACGGCACTGCTCTAAGTGAGTCAAAATCACACTAAAAAGTTAACCGCATAATCCAACAAAGAGTGGTAGATTCACTCGCTTAGTGAAAAAATATTAAAAAAATTAAAAACTAAAAAACCGCTCAAACCCTTTATTTTAGGCACATGCAACCGGCGGTTGACAAAAAACCAAGCCCACTTGGTAGTGTGCAACCAGCGGCTTTTTTAAGCTTTGGGCTCACTCATTAAAACAGGAAGAAGAAAATGATCTTGGCAGACAAAATTATTCGTTTAAGAAAACAAATGGGTTGGTCACAAGAAGAATTAGCCGCAAAATTGGATGTGTCTCGGCAGTCTATTTCAAAGTGGGAAAGCGCCAACAGCATTCCTGATCTTAATCGCATCATTACCCTTGCAGCGTTATTTAATGTCTCTACTGATGTTTTATTTAAAGACGAACATGACTTAGAGACTCTCGTCAAAAGCCCAGCGAGTGACGATGTACAGCAAGTTAATTTAGAGCAAGCGCAGCAGTATGTCGCAGACAAAATGGCTGCCACCTCGCTTATCATAAAAGGGGTGTTATTGTGCGTGTGCGCTGCGGTTCCGCTTTTCTTTTTTATGGCAATGGCAGAAACCGCCCGATTTGGAATGACGGAAGAGTTAGCCCCAGTGCTTGGTATTACGGGCATTGTGTTATTGGTGTCGCTTGGGGTGAGTTATTTTATTAAAACTGGCCAATATCAAGCCAACATTGATAAGTTTGAAAAACAGGACTTTGAGCTAGCATACGGCGTACACAGTGTGTTTGCAGAAAAAATGGCGGCGTTAAAACCACATTACCATCGTAAAGTGGCCATAGGTACCTTCTTGTTTATCGCAAGCTTTTTACCTTTGATGTTTGCCAATGTGTTTACATCGCAATCTGACATCATTTTACTGATGTTGGTTGTGCTCTTTTTCATCATTTCAGCAGGGTTAGCTATCGTCATTCCCATCACGGCTAAACATGATGCCTACAACACCATTTTGGATGACGAAAAGCCAAAGAGTGAGAAAACCCGTCGTGCAAAACGTGCAGAAAAGCTTGCCGCATTTTATTGGCCGCTGCTTGTTGCCATTTTCTTAGGGTGGAGCCTTTGGACTAACGCTTGGGGTGAAACCTGGATTATATGGCCAGTTGGCGCTGTACTCTATGTTGCGCTACTGGGCCTGATGGAGTTATTTGAAAAAGATGAAAATGCGCAATAATTGAGCAATAAGTGCGCCTTAGGCTCGCTAAAAATGTTATTAGCTTATTACCACACCAGCCTCATCACTGAGGCTGAGTGCTTTATCTTAGGGGGAGTTTTTAACGCAGGGTGATCGGCTGCTCAGAAATTGAAGCCACAACAACGCCATAGAAAATCCCATTTTCTTCCATGATGCGTAATGTGCCGCCGCGAGTTGTGTTTTTAAAGGTCGCGGAGGATGTAATGTGAGTTAGCGCCGTGTTAACTTCTGATTCCTTAGTGGACTCAAATATCAGCCCACATAGCTTATCTGAGCACTGTAAATCGTGAATAAATACCACATCCGAATCATCAGTCAGTTTAGCCACTTCGTGGTTTAAACCCTCTAACACATCCTGAGTGCGCGCCTGCGTCATGGTCTTTGGTAAACCCGCTAAATACCATGATAACTGCTCTAAATTCATTTGCTCGATTGGCGCTGAGTCCATGTAAAGTTGCCCGCTTTCATCTTTCAATAACTCATCAAAGCTTTCAAAAGGAAACTGAGTCGCTTGCGCTTCTTCTATACTGAGCATGTCATGCATCTTTGGTTTAAGCGCATCGTTTTGAGAGGAAGTTTGCACTGATGTGAATGTGTTTTCAGTAAGTGGTGAGGCTGAAAGAGCCGTTGTTTGTTGCGAGCTTTGCTGATTTAGGGGAGGCGAGGTGATCGCAACTTCCGTAGGGGGTGCTTGTTTAGTTGCGCCATTATTCAAGCCTAAAGCAAAATACATGACCAAACTAATAACAAAGGCACTTGTTGCCACTAAAGCCGTTTTGTATCCCATCAAAACTCCCTGAATAAGCGCTAAATCCTTAAAAGTGACCCTTAACTTATCATGGTTATTTTAAAAAAGGTTAATTAAGTCAACAACTTTGATGTTTCTTCTGAGCTCTTTTTAGCTACGCCCCTAAGTTCACTTTAAAAGGCTTAGCATTGAGCCTATCCATCGTTAAGCATGTGCTTTGACGTATTTTTTAACCTTTTTCATCGCCATCTGGCGTTTAAGCGGGGAGAGGTAATCAATGAATAAATTACCTGATAAGTGATCTATCTCATGTTGCATCACAATCGCGAGGAAATCATCACTTTCAATGGTAATGGGCTTACCATCACGGTCTAAAGCTGACACAACCACAGAGGTATAACGCTCTACCTCAGCATAATAATCGGGCACAGACAGGCAACCCTCTTGCCCCATGGCTTTATGTGAGCCACTCACAACTTCTGGGTTAACTAAAATCAAAGGCTCATTACGCCATTCAGAAATGTCGACTATGACCACCGCTTCAGTACGACCAACCTGAGTTGACGCGAGCCCGATACCATTCTCAGTGGCATACAAGGTATCCAACATGTCATCGATTAAGGTTTGGATACTCGCAACATCCTGCACTTTTTGTGCTTTTACTTTCAGCCTAGGATCAGGCGCCGTTAAGATTTTTAAAACTGCTATATTCTTCTTCTAATGCATGCAAAGTGGCGTTACCACTTTGCATATTGATAATAAACATAACCGGAAAGGATGGAAACTTGGCATAAACCAAGCGTTTTGCCAACGATAAAATGCTCAAAGACCCCGTCTTTTAATGTGTAATCAGGGTGCTTTTCGAGCGTGTTTAAAAGCATGGCGGCATCTTTAAGGTGCACTTGAACAATGCCTTTTTCTGAGTAGAAGTGGTTGCTCTTGACCTAAAGCAACACCAAGCCTCAATTCACACCGTAAACTAGGATTTTACTTGAGTCCGTAGATTTATAAAAACCTACATATCTAGATTTCTTTTCCAAAAAGTCTATCGCAGTTTCTAACTCACTCAATGAGTGCGCCCATATAAAGCTATCACTAAAGCAAGAAGAAAACTCATATTGAAATGATGTATTAGAAGGGTATCCCCCAAATTCCAGAATCACATTTCCCTCATAGAGCTCAGGGCCTAATAATTGATGTTCCTTTATATAAGCTACGTTTCGGTCTTTTGACTTCC
>JBGTXC010000263.1:0-3276 GCA_041937835.1 Alteromonadaceae bacterium
ACCATTTTGTCTCTTTGCAACAAACTCAGCGCGTCGCAAACGGTATCGAGTGATTTAAACCTTTACTATACTTTGCGACACGCTATATTATGCTGAGATTAAGTACCCTTAATGCAAAAAATCATGAAAAAACTGAGTGTTGGCGTATCTGCCTTGCTGTTAATCGGCATGCTAAACACCCTAGCTTTGCCAGCAAAAGCGGCATCCAATGTGGGCTATTATGGTTTTGAACCAGACATCATTACCAACTACATTGCGCAATCTAATAAAAAAATGGGTTACGTTCGCATTACTGTGGACTTAATGCTTGAAGACATTGGCAACATTGAAGTGGTGGAGCATCACACCCCTTTGCTGCGCGATGCCATTGTGGAAATTCTCAGTAAAGAGCCAGAAGAAAAAGTAAAATCACTCACTGGCCGTGAAGAAATTCGCCAAAAGTGCTTAACCACACTGAAAGAACTACTAAAAAAAGAAACAGGTGAAGAAATTATCCGCGATATTTTATTCACCAAGTATCTGTATCACTAAGGCTTACTCAGCCGCCTTTTTATGCGGGGCAAACGCCATCAGGAGTCCCGCAATTAAGCCCCCTAAATGCGCCCAGTTGGCAATATTGAGCGGTAACACTTCAAAGAACCCGAGCACTAACCAAGCAAACATAAACACAGCCACAGGATTACCTAAGGTACCTTTGGCAAAGTGCCCACGCTTTTCACTAAGCCACACATAGCCCAATAAGCCATACACCACGCCTGATAAGCCACCAAAGTAAGGCCCAACCAGCAGATACTGCATTAAATGCCCGCCTAAGGCGCTTACAAGAAACACTAAGCCTAATCGCCCAGTACCTTGTTTAAGCTCGATCACTTTTCCTAAGTGCAGCCACCACACTAAATTAAAAATCAAATGTAGCCACGAAAAGTGCAGTAGCGCTGGGGTAAGCCAAGTGATGGGGTTGGCTGCTTGAAAGCGCAGCGCATCATAAAGTGATGAAACCCCAAATAAAGCGAGTAAAAAAAGTGCAATCGCCACGCTAGGAATGGCTTTATAAAACCATGATGTCCCCGCTAAAAACTCCTTGGCACCACCTTGATTTGCGTACACAAAAGGGTTGTTAGGATTTTCTACCTGCCACGAAGCAGATTGGTACTTACTGGCACTAGGGTCTTTAATAAAGTCTTCAAATAGCGCTTTGGCAACTGACTCATCGTCAGGGCCAGCATAGATGCCATAGTCAGTGTGTGTTTGTTGAATTACTAATTGCACGCCTAACGTCGCGCCATAATCCACCAAGCCTTGCAATAAACGCGGATGATTAAAGCTGCCAATGAGCACCAAATCAGACATTAGCTTCCCTTTTCAACCTGTTCGGCAAAGCTGGTTGCCCATGCACTAAAGCCACCATCCATGCTATAGACTTCTTCAAAGCCTTGCTGCACCAGGTAATTCGCAGCACCTTGCGAGCTAATACCGTGATAACACACCACAATAATGGGGGTTTCATAATCCCACTCCACCATCAGCTGCCCGATGTTGGCATTAGATAAATGGATAGCTCCCGGAATATGCCCAGCTTGAAAACTATTTTCGTCACGAATGTCGGCGATGATCACATCATTCGTTAACTGCTCGTGAGTTTGCTGTACTGAAATATGTTTAAACGTCATAACTTACCTAAAAAAATGGCGGCTCATGCCGCCATACTACTTAATCCCAATTTAGGATAACTTTGCCGGATTGCCCTGAAATCATGGTTTCAAAGCCTTTTTCAAATTCATCTACCGCAAAGGTGTGGGTGATAATTGGCGTTAAATCTAAGCCAGATTGAATCAAACTTGCCATCTTATACCAAGTTTCAAACATTTCTCGGCCATAAATGCCTTTGATCACTAAGCCTTTAAAAATCACTTGGTTCCAATCCACCGCCATGTCTGAAGGTGGAATACCCAACATGGCAATTTTACCGCCGTGATTCATTGTATTAAGCATGCTATTAAAGGCCGAAGGCACGCCTGACATTTCAAGTCCTACATCGAAGCCTTCGGTCATACCTAGCTCAGACATCACAGCTTTTAAGTCTTCGTTTGCAACGTTAACGGCGCGCGTTGCACCCATTTTGCGAGCAAGCTCCAAGCGGTATTCGTTCACATCTGTGATCACCACATGGCGTGCACCCACGTGCTTTGCCACGGCCGCCGCCATAATGCCAATAGGCCCTGCGCCAGTGATAAGCACGTCTTCACCCACTAAGTCAAAAGACAACGCAGTGTGTACTGCATTACCGAATGGGTCAAAAATGGAGGCTAACTCATCAGAAATGTTGTCTGGAATTTTAAATGCGTTAAACGCAGGGATCACTAAATACTCAGCAAATGCACCTTCGCGGTTTACGCCAACGCCTGTGGTATTTCGGCATAAGTGCACACGACCACCACGGCAGTTACGGCAATGACCACAGGTAATGTGACCTTCGCCAGAAACGCGGTCGCCAATTTCAAAGCCGCGCACCTCTTGGCCCATATCAACCACTTCGCCCACGTATTCGTGGCCAACAACCATAGGCACTGGAATGGTGTTTTGTGACCACTCATCCCATTTAAAAATGTGTACATCAGTGCCGCAAATGGCGGTTTTACGAATTTTAATTAGTAAGTCGTTATGCCCCATTTCTGGTTTAGGTGCATCCACCATCCAGATCCCAGGCTCCGCCTTTAGTTTTGACAATGCTTTCATGGCCACTCCTTAAATAACGCCCATGTCTTTGCCGATACGGATAAAGGCGTCAATGGCTTTATCTAGTTGCGCTTGGGTGTGCGCTGCTGACATTTGCGTACGAATACGCGCTTGCCCTTTTGGTACCACAGGGAACGAGAACCCAGTAACGTAAATGCCTTCTTTAAGTAAAGCATCTGCCATGCTTGCTGCCACTTTAGCATCACCCAGCATCACTGGAATAATGGCATGGTCTTTACCTGCACAGGTAAAGCCTGCCGCTTCCATTTTAGTGCGGAAGTACGCCGCGTTTTGCCATAATTGCTCGCGTAATGCTTTACCTTGGCTAAGCATGTCTAATACGCGAATTGACGCAGTCACGATTGACGGTGCTAAGGAATTTGAGAATAAATAAGGACGTGAACGTTGACGCAACCACTCCACGATTTCTTTACGGCCCGAAGTATAACCCCCTGATGCACCACCTAGTGCCTTACCTAAAGTACCTGTGATGATATCAACACGGTCCATCACACCACAGTATTCAGGCGTTCCGCGGCC
>JBGTXC010000264.1:0-3255 GCA_041937835.1 Alteromonadaceae bacterium
CTATCATGGGCGCCGTCCTTGGGCTGATGGCATAATTACGTTGAAATGGCTAAACCCAATAAAAAACTACCAGAGCGCAGCGTTAAAGTGCTTTGTAGAGATTGCCACAGCCCCTTATATCACTACAAAAAGGGCGGTAAAGGGGCGCTCATAAAGTGCTTTATCGAGCGTATTACGCGTGACCACACATCTGAAGAAGGCATTTGTCCTAAATGCCACAATCAGTTTGCTAAACGCCAACTTGTCAAAGGCGTGCCTGCCATGGTGATCATCGGCAACAAAGCGTATCAAAAATAAATTATGGCGCGGTCAAATGACCTTGCGCTTTATAGTTGCTTTCAATAAAATCCCGCGCGTTTTGCCAGAGTCTTGGTGACACACACTCAACAAGCTGTTTCACGGATGAAAATTGCCCTCCCCACGGAGTGGGCCAGCATATTTGGGCACTTTAGCTTGGAGTACACTATGGAAGCGCTGTTGTTTGACATTATTGGTATGACCGGAACATTTCTTGTTGTGGGTGCCTTTTTTATGTTGCAGTTAGAAAAGGCTTCGCCAGACAGTTTGACTTACAACATGATGAACCTAACCGGTGCTATCTTGTTAATTATCAGCCTGTGTTACAACTTTAACCTTGCCAGCTTTGTGATTGAGTTATTTTGGATTGCCGCATCGTTGATCGGGATTTATAAATACGTGAAAGCACGCAAAGCTCAAGCCGCTTAAGGTTTAAGTTGCATAAAAAGCTCCGTTAAGGGGCTTTTTTTATGCCTGGGCATTGGCTTAGGTACATGTTTCTCTCAACAAACAGTAATGATTTAGGCTCAAAATGCATCAAATTGATTAAAAAATCACACCTATTTTGTAGTTTTCGCAACTAAAGCTTTAAAAACCTAGTTTATTTACACATTTGTCACAAATGTGTGTGTTTTATGTGTTATTGTCCGCGCGCTTTTAAAAAATACCCAAAGAGGATCAATAACATGAAAGCACTTTTATCCATTGCGTTGGCTGTCACGGGCCTTGCAACCACTGCTGCAAATGCCTCTGTGCATTGTGGCTCCTATGGCTGTCCTACGGGCATGTCGAGCTCGAACCAAACCGTTGAGCGTAACATCTATGTGCTCAGCAATAACCGTTACACTAAGTTTGCTGATTGGGCTGCGTATCAAGTCACGCCTGCCACCATTGATGGGCCAAGCCGTTCACGTAGCTGGAAATCAGATCCTGCTATTTACGCAAGCTACACCCTTGAAGCCAGTGACTACACGGATGCCCATGCCGTGCTAGGTACTGATCGTGGTCACCAAGTGCCACTGGCGAGTTTTAGTAACACACCCTATTGGGCAGACACTAACTACCTGTCTAACATCACACCACAACGTTCAAACCTAAACCAAGGTCCTTGGGTGCGCCTTGAAACGGCAGTGCGTAATTTAGTGCGCACAGGTAAAAACGTGTACGTGGTCACAGGCCCATTGTATGAGTGGTACTTTGGCAGCTTACCGCGCGCCAATGAGTCCCACACCATTCCATCGGGTTACTTTAAAGTGGTTGCTACAATCTCAAGCTCGGGTTGGGTTGATGCCTCTGCATTCATTATGGAGCAAGACAGTAACCGCAGCGATAACTACTGCTATAAAGAGGTGACCATTAATGAAGTGGAATCACGCTCTGGTCTGAATATTTTCCCAAGTCTACCTTATTGGAAAGAAGGCAGTGTAGAAGGGCAAGTAGGTGGCTTACGTAGCGGCTTAGGCTGTTAATTAAGCTGTCATCACTGTGAGTGGTACCCACCGTGTTAACGAGTTAAGCGTTAAACAGTACCACTCATTTTTATTTGCTTACATTTTGCCCATAGTCAGCAATTGCCTGAGCTGGCATGCTGAAAGAAAACAATGCGTTATCTTACTGACTATGAATCATTTTTTACCTCGCTCATTGCTAATGAGCCTACTTTCAACAGTCGTTGTGTTAAGCCCACATGCACTGGCGGCGAAAGCGCAAGAAGGCGCTAAAAAGGCTTTGATGGCCGAAAAGTGTCATGCTGATGAAGTTAAAACGCACGCACTGAACACTCAGTTAGCTTCTCTTGGCACGCGCACGTTATTAATCAAAAGTCAGGGCGAGACCGTGTATCAGTATGGTGACATTACAGCCCGTCATTTAATTCACTCAATTCGTAAAGCCATCCTAAGTAGCCTTGCCATGAAAGCCATCATGCAAGGGAAACTCAACTTAAACGCCACACTCGCTGAATTTGAATTTCACGAAAAAGCGCACTTAACGGAGCAAGAGCTGAGTGCTACGGTGGCGGATGTGTTTGCCTCTCGTTCTGGTATTTACTTGCCAGCCTTGGCGGAGTCTGAAGGGATGAAAGCCAAACGTCCCACTCGTGGAGCGCATCCGCCCGGCACCCATTATTACTACAACAATTTTGACTTCAATTTAGCTGGACACATCGTTGAGCACGCCCTAGGCATGACAGTGTATGACGCATTTAATGTCTTGATTGCAAAGCCAATTGGCCTTAAAGATTACCAAGCAAGGTTTGCACACTTTGATGTCGACACATCGCTTACTCAGGCCATGATAGCGCCCTTAGATGGCTTCTATCTGGAGCAGGAAGGGCGCTCACCAGCCTATCATTTTCGCTTATCAACACGCGACCTAGCACGCTTTGGTGAACTCATGGCAAGTGGTGGGCTTTATCAAGGGAAGCGCATTTTGGATGCTAAGCTCATTGAACAATTTACATCGCCTTACACGGTTACCAATCCCAAATACCGCTTAGGCTATGGCATGTTATGGGGTGTGGTACTGAAAGAGGAAGGGCAGCCGCATCATAGCTTTTACCACACTGGCATTGGCCGTCATATGCTCGGCGTGTACCCCAATAAAGACTTAGTGTTTGCCCATACTGTAGCCAGTGAGCAAAGTCTGGATGGCAGTGCTATCAGGTTCAAGCCACAAAGCTTGTATCAAGTGATCCCCCGCGTGCATGGCTTTTGCGCGGAAAGTTCATAAGTTAAAGCACAGATATGTCAGGAAAGTCTGCTCGTGAGTGATAGCGCAAGTAGAGGTTAATGACTTCGGCCTCGCCGCTTATTTTGGCAAGAGTTTGAATGAAGTCTCTGCCATTGAGGGCGTTTTCGTTGTGCTCTTTTTGATAGGCTTTGATCACATCTTCCACGTGCATGCCTTTTTGTTTTAAATAGGCATCGAGCTCAAAATAAAAGGCCGCGCCAGTCCAAT
>JBGTXC010000265.1:0-3254 GCA_041937835.1 Alteromonadaceae bacterium
TTAGAGTTAGATAACCTAATGGAAACAGCATACTCAACAGCAGTTGCTGCAAACTTCCGTACTGAAAGCCGTGGCGCGCACAGCCGCTTCGACTTCCCAGAGCGTGATGATTCACAATGGTTATGCCACTCTATTTACAACCCAGAAACAGAACAAATGAGTAAACGTGACGTGAACATGGAACCTAAGCTTCGCGAAGCTTTCCCACCTAAAGCACGTACTTACTAGGAGAGAACGATGGCACAACGCATTTTTTCAGTTTATCGTTACAATCCGGACGTAGACAATGCCCCTCACATGCAGGACTACACGCTAGAGGTGGAAGAAGGCCGTGACATGATGGTGCTTGACGCCTTGCTACAACTTAAAGAGCAAGATCCGTCATTATCATTTCGCCGCTCATGCCGTGAAGGTGTGTGTGGTTCAGATGGCATCAACATGAATGGTAAAAATGGTTTGGCATGTATCACACCTTTATCAGCCTTAGGCAATGGTAAAATTGTGATTCGTCCTCTACCAGGCCTACCAGTCATTCGTGACCTTGTCATTGATATGTCTCAGTTCTATACACAGTATGAGAAAGTGAAACCTTTCTTAATCAATGATGAGCCAGCAGCAGGCGAGCGTCTTCAATCAATTGAAGACCGTGAAAAGCTTGATGGCTTATACGAGTGTATTTTATGTGCATGTTGTTCAACATCATGCCCATCTTTCTGGTGGAACCCAGATAAATTTATCGGCCCAGCCGGTCTTTTAGCAGCTTACCGTTTCCTTGCGGACTCGCGTGACACTGCAACTGAAGAGCGTCTAGCTGATTTAGATGATGCATTCAGCGTATTCCGTTGCCACGGGATCATGAACTGTGTCAACGTGTGTCCTAAAGGCCTTAATCCGACTAAGGCAATTGGTCACATCAAGTCGATGCTACTAAACCGCGCGGTTTAATAGTTTGGCCTAAAGTTAAAATGGTTGTGGTGTGAGCCACAGCCATTTTAGTCGTATTTACAATTTGATTTTCTGCGCTAGAAAAAGGGCTTATAAATGCACGAAGGTGTAATGAAGGCATGGCTAGAATCTTCTCACCTAAATGGCGGCAACGTTGCTTATGTGGAAGAGCTATATGAGGCGTATCTGGATGATGCGAACTCAGTACCAAATGAATGGCGTGATGTATTTGATAAGTTGCCCAAGGTGGATGGCGTTGAGCTTGAAACCAAGCATTCTGAGGTAAAAGCTCAGTTTGCGGAGCTTGCGAAAAATAAACACCGCGAAGTGGTCAGCAGCGAAAGCGCTGGCGATGCAAAACAAGTAAGAGTTTTGCAGCTTATCAATGCTTTTCGTTTTCGAGGTCACCAAAACGCAAACCTAGACCCGCTGGGTTTATGGCAGCGTGAACGCGTACGCGACCTTGAACTTTCTTATCACGACCTTTCTAAAGACGATTTTGATCGCGAGTTTAATACGGGTTCATTTGCTTACGGCAAAGAAACCATGAAACTTGGCGAATTGTATGACGCACTTAAGCGCACGTATTGTGGCTCAGTGGGTGCGGAATACATGCATATTACTTCGACTGAAGAAAAACGTTGGTTACAACAACGTCTTGAGTCAACCCTGTCTAGCCCACAATTTGATCGCGACACACAACTTCGTATCCTCAAAGGGTTAACCGCAGCAGACGGCCTAGAAAAATACTTAGGCGCAAAATTCCCAGGTGCAAAACGCTTCTCACTTGAAGGCGGTGATGCGCTAGTTCCTATGCTAAAAGAACTCGTACACCGTGCTGGCGAAAGTGGCCAAAAAGAAGTGGTTATTGGCATGGCCCACCGTGGTCGTTTAAACGTGCTAGTGAACGTACTTGGTAAAAACCCGAAAGATTTATTTGAAGAATTTGCAGGTAAAACGCACGACAACTTAGGTTCCGGTGACGTTAAGTACCACATGGGTTACTCATCTGACTTTGCCACCAAAGGTGGTAACGTGCACATGGCGTTGGCTTTTAACCCATCTCACCTTGAAATCGTAAACCCAGTGGTGATGGGCTCTGTACGTGCACGTCTTGACCGTTTAGGTTGTGAAGACGGTAATTTAGCACTGCCTATCACTATTCATGGTGACTCTGCCATTGCAGGCCAAGGTGTGGTGCAAGAAACTTTCAATATGTCGAAAACCCGAGCTTATGGCGTGGGTGGTTCAATTCGTATTGTGGTTAATAACCAAGTTGGTTTCACAACATCAAACCCTAATGATACCCGTTCAACAGATTACTGTACTGACATCGCGAAAATGGTCCAAGCGCCAATTTTCCATGTTAATTCAGACGATCCAGAAGCGGTTGCATACGTGACTCAAGTTGCCCTTGATTTCCGTAACCAGTTTAAGCGTGACGTAGTGATTGATCTGGTGTGTTATCGCCGCCATGGCCATAACGAAGCGGATGAGCCAAATGCAACGCAGCCATTAATGTATCAAAAGATCAAAAAGCACCCAGTGCCACGTGCCATTTATGCTGAAGACTTAGCAAAACGTGGTGTGCTTTCTGATAACGACGCTAAAGCATTAGCTGATAGCTACCGTAAAGGCTTAGACGATGGCAATTGTGTGGTTGAAGAAATTCAGCCTGAAACAAAACACTCATCTGATTGGGCTAAATACGTGGGTCACGATTGGGATGTGCCATATAACGCATCTGTACCACTTGAGAAGCTAAAAGCAATCGCTGAAAAAGTGGCAAATTACCCAGCAGACCACAAAGCACAATCGCGTGTTAAAAAGATTTACGATGACCGTAAAACTATGGCCGCGGGCGAGAAATTACTCGACTGGGGTATGGCTGAAACCCTTGCATACGCAACCATTGTGGATGAAGGGTATGACGTTCGTCTAACAGGTCAAGATTCAGGCCGTGGTACGTTCTTCCACCGCCATGCTGTTGTTCACAATCAAACTGACGCTTCAACGTATCTGCCACTGCAAAATGTGTCGCGCCAGAATAGGCTCAGCAGCACACCTGACTACCGTGCAGGAAACTGGGTCGCACAAATGTGACTTAAGCGGGTATGAACCCGCGTCAATTACGGTTGCCCGAAAGTTGCAACCGAGTCGACCTCCATCTCGAACAAGACCCGGCGCTCGTCCATGCTGGGATCACGTAAACCATAAGGTGGTTCAGCGCCCGTGTATTTAGTCCAGATGTGGTCCAGCTGGACGGTCACTCGAGGACCTTCTTCTGGGTCGTCTTCTGATATCTCTCG
>JBGTXC010000266.1:0-3253 GCA_041937835.1 Alteromonadaceae bacterium
TTGTCCGCCATTCACATCGTCTCCTTTTCGTTTCTAATTCGCTCGCTTTACGCACCGAATGAAATCTCCGCCGTTCAGCGTGCGGCATAAACTCCATCAGGCCCGCATACTGCCTTTGTCATCTTTTGCGTTAAAAAAGTGGCTTGGCTTTGTGTAAAAGAGCTGTATCAAGTCGAATTGGGCAACATGCTCTATAGGGTTCTTTTTGTGCTGAATTTTTTCCACTACAGCATCAGCCAGCTCTTTAAAGCAGGCACCCGACGACACAATCAGAAAATAGATCGCCCATTGAAGTGATTGTTCAAGTGATGGTGCGCTAGTTTCACTAATTTCTTTAACAACATACTCATGGATTTGGTTAAGAACTGATAGGTATTTTATATCTGATGCGCGAAGTGGATTCTGATTTTCCCTGGCAAGCCGTAACTTCAGCTTTTCTGACAAAGCGCTAAGTAGGCAGCCCATGCGTGCTTTGCTTAAAGAGGCTTGGCTAAAACCGATTTTAGCTAAATCATAGATTTCTCTTCGTCCACTCATTGGTATGGATGAAACGTTAGGTTCAGCCACGAGCTGCTCTAAAATGACTGACACGATGTGGTTAGCCATTTTTTTAATGAGCTTTTTATCACAAGTCCTGAACTCAAAAATCAGCTGGCTTAATTCCATCATCGCAAAGACCCTCTGCCAAATGGAGGCACAATGATTGGTACTTCCCAGTGTTCAAGGAGTAATTCGATTTGACGTGAAATCTCAATAATTGGTGTGTAGTCAAGAGACGAATATTGATTAAACCAGTGATCAAGAGACGGCTGGTGATCCGCAAAACAAGCGAGTTTGTCTGTGCAGAGTCCCTTTTCATACAAGGCTGTAATGACAGTGTGCCTATGCCAGTTTCGATGTATATCAAAGTGCGAAAGTCGAGTCTTAATTTTGCTAACAGTGACCGGAAGCATCTCGTCTTCTTCCCAAAAATGAAAAAAAGAAGCCTTCCCAGCAAGAATTTTTTGGACGATCTCAAAGATATATTTGTTGGTGAATGTTGATTGCGACTGGATTTCTTTTAAATAGCGAATGTAACCCTGTAGAGTAGGCCGAATAATCTTAGGAAGGGGCAGCAGACGTGGCGAGTCGTCGCCTTTATCCCGAATGAATATGAATTCAAAGGAATGATCGAAATTATCCAATGAACCAAAGATTGCATCAACCGGTCTACACAAGGTTACTAACTGCAGAAGGTCTATAACATATAGCGTAAAAAGATTAAAAATTGCCCGACTATCGTTAAAAATAGTTTTTTCTAGGATGTTGCTCTTGTACCAAGCAAATATTGATTGAATGCCCAGTTTATTCAGTGCACGTTTGCTTCCGAAATTCTGTACTGGCGGGGTAGGGTAACGCCAAGAGGTTTTAGCGAGTACCCAATCCCAAAACTTATAGAGTTTGTCGTATGTAGTCCCAACATCAAAACATACATAGTAGTTTTGACTTGTTTCATGCATTCGTTGCCCTGAAATAAAACGGCATTCGAATTTTGAGAGGCCAGCGCTCGAACCGTGATAGTGTAGGGTGTTGCTCACACGTACAGGCGTGATCCTAAAATCTTCTTCAGTTGGAATTTCTGCAAGTAATTTTCCTACACTTTTCTTGGTCACACCCCTCAAATTATGATGCGACTTTATATCCTGAAGCAGTTTGCCGAGCTCTTTGGGGAGTGGTATGGCAGCTTTGTTTTCCGGCTTAAGCAAATGTGCACAGAGAGGTGATTTGATTTTTGGGTCAGTAAAGCTCCATGGGGAAAGAAGATGAAAAGCACCTGATGAGTCGCAGACAAGTTTTGTTTCACTCTTAAGTAAATCTGTAACTGACCAACCAGTGAGTAACGAAATCATTGCCACTGCAGCATTTGGATTATCTAGCCATTGCTGGCAGTGTTCGCTCACTACCCGAACATAGTTGGAAGACAACCACTCAAGTTTACCCGCAAGCTGCTTTTCATTGCGTGCAGCATGCGTTTTCACATAACTGTTTTTTCTGTTTTTATTGATTGATTCATTCGCCACTTTAGAAGCCTCCATGCATGCTAACTATCAGTTCTTGCTGAAATTTTGTTAGCTGACGTATTGAGCGCTTCCTACCAACTTGATGGATATGTTCTGCAATTAGGTGAGGTTTTCCTTTGAGCCTTTCTGGTAGTTCCACAATTTTGCTCACACCCTCGTACTCCATTGCGAGTTGATAGGTGTGCACAAGAAACGTGTTTTCTGAAAGCGTACGGCTAATCTGCGTTAATAAGTAGGCCCAGGCTTGCTGCTCAATTTCTCTGTTGCTGACGCGTCGTTGTATCACGCTGATTGGTATGATTTGTTGTTTGTTAAAAAATTGTTGCTGAATTGACTCCCAGCCAGCGAAAACTTGGTAGTCCTCTTCTTCCTTTCCTTCAATTGCAAAAGGGAGGTCGTATGAGCGTGAACCGAAAAAGTTAACCGGTATGAGTGTAGTGTCTGCTTGATAGCAAAATTTCTGTGCAATGTTGAATGCTCTTTCAGCCATCGGATGAATGCTCACGGCACCGGCCGACACCCACACTAGTTCGGGTTTGTTTTTCCTTTTTTCGGTTGTCATGGC
Source organism: Alteromonadaceae bacterium (assembly GCA_041937835.1). Classification (GTDB taxonomy): domain Bacteria; phylum Pseudomonadota; class Gammaproteobacteria; order Enterobacterales; family Alteromonadaceae; genus Pseudoalteromonas. The sequence continues at coordinate 2,626 of JBGTXC010000266.1, forward strand.
TATACCCCTTGCCAAGTTTAGATATGAGTCTAATTACAAAGGGTGTGCCAACAGTGTATAGAATTAATTTTGAACGATAATTATTTTTCTAAATATATGTTTTTATTAGGGAAATATATTTTTCATAATCGTTTTATCAGGTGTAGGGCCAAGGCTTGAGGTTGTAAGGCTTTTTACACATCGGCCAAAGGGCATAAAAATTGTGTAAAAGAAATTAGACACATTCAGCTTTGAAAACTTCGAAATTAATATTCCTATGATCAAGCTCTAAATACATCCTTGCGGAGGGAAACAAGTCAGAAAATAAATCATCATTTAGGATGAAATATTACTTCTAATATGATTCGGAACAAATAGCAGAGCTGTCCGCTATCCATTCAGAAAAGTCGTTATTTTACGCAGGCAAGTGAGTGTGCTTTCGGTTATGACCTCACCTACACTCATATCAAAATGTGCATTCGCCTGCTTGAGGGTGGAAGTGAGCGCTTCTTCAACCTTTTCGTCTAAGGAGGCTAATATGCCGAGTGTTTGCCCCTTATCTATACCTTGCCGCTTGCCGTGCTCTGGCCAGTGTCTAGGCATAATTTCATTCCATTTGTAGTGTGTATTTTTACTATGGACTTTCATT
>JBGTXC010000267.1:0-3227 GCA_041937835.1 Alteromonadaceae bacterium
ATCGGGTTTTTCCATTAAGGATAAGAATTGGCGGGCATACGCAGAGAGAGACTCCACATAACGGCGCTGACCTTCTGCATACAAGGTATCAAACGCTAAAGAAGACTTACCCGAGCCTGAAAGCCCAGTCACTACCACGAGCTTATCCCGTGGGATGGTGAGGTTAATGTCTTTTAAATTGTGGGTGCGGGCACCGCGAACTTCAATATTATCCATGCTTGCCTTGAACTGATTAAAGCCGAAATTTGAGTATCTCACATTACGACAAAAGGTGAATGGGTGATCAATCCGCCATGCTAACAGATGCGTTTGAAAAGCTCTAACGCAGGATCGATAAGCGGATTTTGTGATACCATAGCGCCACTTTATTACCTCACTTAAGTGTTATGTCTCAAACTGCATTAAACGCCATAGAAAAACGTGCCGCTTTTAGTTTAGCCAGTGTCTTTGCTTTTCGGATGTTAGGGCTCTTTATGCTGATGCCGGTGTTGGCCGTGTATGGCAGTGAGCTTGCTGGGTTTTCGCCCCTTTGGATAGGTTTAGCGATCGGTGCGTATGGTTTAACTCAGGCGATTTTTCAAATCCCTATGGGGTGGGCGTCGGATAAGTTTGGTCGTAAACCTGTGATTGTGTTGGGCTTGAGCGTGTTTGCTTTGGGCTCAGTGATCGCCGCCCTTGCGGAATCGATGCAAATGGTGACCTTGGGACGTGCCTTGCAAGGCATGGGGGCGGTGGCGTCAGCCTTAATGGCTCTGGCGGCAGATTTAAGCCGTGACGAACAGCGCGCTAAAGTGATGGCGGTGATTGGCGCCTGTATTGGTATGAGTTTCATGCTGGCCATGCTGGTAGGGCCTTTAGTTGCAGCAAGCTTTGGTTTATCTGGCTTATTTTGGCTCATTATGTGGCTGGCAGTGATTGGTATTGGCATTGTGCTTTTTGCGGTGCCAAACGTGGTGCATCATGCACCGCGCTCAGAAACCACCGCCAATAAAGCCAGTGTGCTTGCCTTGGTGAAATCACCCCAATTATTACGATTAGATTTTGGGGTGCTGATGTTGCACCTCACTATGACGGCTGTTTTTGTTGCCTTGCCTTTAGAGTTGATAAAAGTAGGGCTTGAGGCGCAATCTCATTGGCAGCTGTATGTGCCCGTATTTTTACTTTCTTTCGTGTTGCTGGTCCCCATGATGATGGTGGCCATGAAAAGAAACCAAGAAAAGGGCATGTTTCTGTTCAGTGTGGCATTGTTAAGTGCCAGCTTGTTAATGATGGCCTTGTTACCGCTAAGTGTGTGGAGCATCGCTGTGGCCATGGTGCTGTATTTTGCTGCATTTAATTATTTAGAAGCGACGATGCCAGCCTTAGTATCTCGAATTGCGCCGGCTAATCAAAAAGGCTCAGCCATGGGTGTGTATTCGTCTTCTCAGTTCTTTGGTGCGTTTGCCGGTGGTGTGATTGGTGGCGGCCTAGCGGAGCTATTTACTCTCCAAGGAGTGTTTGCCGCAAGTAGTCTGATTGGGGTAATATGGTTTGCTATTGCGTGGTCAATGCGTGTGCCTAAAAGAAGTAAAATAATTAGCATAGCAACTGAGTTATCAGGGCAGCAGCAAGCAAGCCAATTGGCTTCGCAACTAACAGCGTTAAAAGGTGTGCTCGAAGCCACCGTTGTGTATGAAGAACAGCGCACCTACTTAAAAGTTAACGATAAAGAATTTGATATAAAGCAAGCTCGCGCTCTTTCGAGCGGGCAAATTTGATAGGAGAAAGTTCATGGCTCGCGGTGTGAACAAAGTGATTTTGGTCGGTAACCTTGGCCAAGATCCGGAAGTGCGCTATATGCCGAATGGCAATGCTGTAACTAACATCAGTATTGCGACAACGGATAGCTGGAAAGATAAAAACACAGGTCAAATGCAAGAGCGTACTGAATGGCACCGCGTGGTGTTATTTGGCAAGCTTGCAGAAGTAGCCGGTGAATACCTACGTAAAGGCTCGCAAGTTTACATTGAAGGTCGCTTACAAACGCGTAAGTGGACAGATCAAAGCGGCCAAGAAAAGTTCACCACTGAAGTGGTTGTGGACATGGGCGGTCAAATGCAAATGCTAGGTGGTCGTGGCGAAGGCGCGGGCAGTAATGCAGGTCAAGGCGGTTATGGCAACCAGCAAGGTGGTTATAACAATGCAGCACCTCAGCAATCAGCGCCGCAACAAGCTGCACCTCAGCAGCAGAATCAAGGCGGCTATGGTCAGCAGGGCGGTTACGGTGGCAACCAAACACCACAACAGCAAAACCAAGGCGGTTATGGCCAGCAGCAGTCTAACTTTGCTCCTAAACCACAGCAAAGTGCGCCAGCAAACAATAATCAAAATGCCCCAGCAGGTGGCGCGGCGAACCCAATGGAGCCGCCAATCGATTTTGATGACGACATTCCGTTCTAATTAAAGCGCGATTATGTTGATGAAAAGCCTCGCATTTGCGGGGCTTTTTTATGCCAATAAAACTGCTGAATCTGGCTAAATATCTGGTTATTGATGGGGCTTGCTTGTGTTTAGTAAAGCCTTGAACAACACTTATTCTCATACATCATTAATTCATTGGGAATGAGCGGCACGTGCTAACAGCAAAGGGCGCATCACTCAATTCAAAAGCACACGTATTCTTGGCGCTCATGGTTGCCAGTGTGATTAATCTCGCCCTTGTTTTAAGCATGCACTGGTATCAAGACTGGCAAGCCCAACAGATCACCCAACAGCTACAAAATAGGGGCTATGAGGCTCAAATATTAGCGCCGCATTTTGCACTGTCTCCTGAGCCGCTTTTGCAAAGTAGGTTGGTCACTGCGCTTGGTGTCAGTGAATACCAATATCATGGTATGACTGTGTACGCAGCCCCTCCTTGGCTCAATTACAGTTATCTTCTTGTGATGGTAAATGCGGCGATGCTGCTGTTTGGGGTTCACGCTATGTGGCGTGCGCGTTCTCCATCAAGGCGTTTATTCCCTTTACGAAATCGGCTGGCTCTGCCGTGGCAATCAAAAGCAAGTAAGCAGCTAGGTGCTTTATCAACACACCCAGACAGCCTAAATGATAAGGCGCTTTTTGGGGCACTGAGCGCGACTAACAAAGCCAATCAATTCCATGTCTTTATGCTGCTATATTGTACTGCCCTTAACGACCTAAAAGACAAAGAAGGTGTGCTCACGCGGATTTTAATTGGGGTTGGTTTT
>JBGTXC010000268.1:0-3190 GCA_041937835.1 Alteromonadaceae bacterium
TGCCCACATGACTTGGGGTAATACTGAGTAACACGGCTTCGGCAATCGAGCATAAAAACGATACTCCAATTGCTAAAAACATGTAGATGAATAACAGCGTCAAGCTTGGCTCTCCTTAATATTTTGGTAAAGTGTAACTGAAATCATAGGTGCTTGCCTATCTAGACCGATGCGGTTTTTTGTCCTTGTGACAATTGTTAACGGTAAGTACTATCTAAGGCGATTCCTTTTAGGTATGATTTTACAAAACAGGAACAAGAATAATAATCCTATGACAATCAAAGTGTTACTAGTTGAAGACGATTCGCTTTTAGTGAAGCGCATCTTGTCTCATTTTCAAAATAGTGAATTTGAATTCATTGTTGATACTACAGGTGCCAATGCCTTAGATCACGTGCGTAGCCGCCAGCACGGTGAAGAAAAGAACATGATCCAAGTTGCGATTGTGGACATCGTCTTACCTGCCAAAGATGGCCTGTCTTTAGCTAAAGAGTTAAGCACACTCACGGACATAGGCATTATTTTACTCTCAAGCCGAGACTCTCAAGCGGACCGCATTGCGGGGCTTGCCCAAGGTGCCGATGATTACGTCTGTAAACCTGTTGATTTACTTGAGCTTGAGCTTCGTGTTCGTGCTTTAGCAAAGCGCCTCACGCCTTATTTGCCACAAGACGATGACGACTACATTGAGTACTCTGACTTTCGTTTGCACCCAGAAAACCGCACGCTTATTAAGCCTGATGGCGAAGAAATGCGCCTCACCGAAGCAGAGCATAAAGTGTTAATCTGCTTAATTGCTAATGCGGGTAAAGCCACATCACGAGAAAAGGTGTCTGAAGAGATTGGCCAAACCAATTGGAGCCCAACGGATCGTACAGTGGATGTGTTAATTGGTCGCTTACGTAAAAAGCTTGGCGATGAGAAAGAGCAAAAACGCATTGTCACAGTACGTGGTAAAGGCTACATGCTGTCAATTGCTTAACGCGTTAACTGTATAAGCAAACGTTCAAAAGCACGGTAGCTGATCGCCTCTTTAATGTGTGCAAGAGCAACACTCTCTTCATTTGCTAAGTCTGCAATGGTGCGCGCTACTTTTAACACTTTATGATATGACCGTGGCGAGAGACCGAGTTTATCCACTGCATGGGCTAAAAAGGTTTCGCTTTCAGCATCTAGGGCGCAGTGCTGCTCTAGCCCTTTATTAGTTAACTGACCATTTAACACGCCCTGACGATTTTTTTGTTTTTCCCTTGCGGCGACTACCCGCTTTCTTACTTCGGCACTGGTTTCACCTTGGTTTTTTTGCTGCAACTGACTGCTTGGCAACTTAGGTAATTCAACTTGAAGATCAATTCGGTCAACAAAAGGGCCTGAGATCCGATTCAAATAACGTAGCACTTGTTCTGGGCTCGCCCGCTTATCTGAGTGACACCCTGTTGGACTTGGGTTTAGTGCAGCAACCAACTGAAAACGCGCAGGAAATGTGACTTGCCTTGCCGCACGTGAAATAACGACTTCACCTGTTTCTAATGGTTCTCTCAAGCTGTCTAACACCTTGCGCTCATACTCAGGGAGTTCATCTAAAAACAACACGCCATGATGGGCAAGGGTGATTTCACCGGGCCGTGGTTGAGACGAACCACCGACTAAGGCAACAGGCGAGCAAGTATGATGGGGAGAGCGAAAAGGCCTTTCATAAAATGGGCGCTCTGCAGCCCTACCTATTAATGAATATATACAGGTAGACTCGACCGCTTCAGGCTCATCCAATGGCGGTAGTATAGTGGCTAAACGTTGCGCTAACATAGACTTACCTGTACCAGGCGGCCCCATAAACAACATGTGATGGTTACCACTTGCGGCAATCTCCAATACACGTTTAGCTTGGGCTTGGCCTTTTACATCAGATAAACACATTGGGTATTCAAAATACGTCTGCGCGGTTTGCGCTGGGGCGCTGCATAATGGCATGTTTTTGCTCAAGTACAACCACACATCAAGTAAAGTATTGGCAAGCAAGATATGCTCTGGCTGTTTGAGTACTACTTCGCTGGTATTAAGGCTTGGGATGATAATTTGCCGACTTGCTTTTTCAGCACTTAAGATACTGGGTAATACACTTAGCACAGGCCGTAGATCACCATTTAATGATAACTCGCCGATTAACTCATGTTTGATTGAAACTTCAGGTTTGTCAGTATGCATTGCCATGAGAATGCCAACTGCAATGGCAAGATCGTAACGGCCACCGTCTTTGGGTAAATCTGCGGGAGCAAGATTGACAGTGATGCGCCGCTGAGGGAAATCAAAGCCACTATTAATAAGCGCACTGCGCACTCGCTCTTTAGCTTCTTTTACTGCTGTATCAGGTAATCCCACTAAGGTGAAAGCAGGTAGGCCATTAGTAATATGAACCTCTACTAATACCTCAGGGGCATGGATACCAATTTGAGCACGAGAAAACACACGAGCTAGGGGCATAAGTGAGCCCAGAAATTAAAGGTTAGTCCTTGTATTTAAATACATGTAAGCCTAAATGCCACCTTATTGAAGCAAATCGCATTAATAAAGTCGTAAACATGGCAATGAGCATGACGATTTCGACCGTCTCAATCACACCAATCAACTGGGTGTACACGAATGCACCTAGGATACAGGTAGTAGCATAAAGCTCACCTTTAAAAATCATGGGCGTAGTGCGTGCTAAAACATCTCGGATCATGCCTCCAAAGCATCCTGTCATCGTTCCCATGATGATGGCTGTCATATCCGGTACACCTAAGGACAGCGCTTTTTGTGTTCCCATGACAACAAAGAAAGCCAGTCCTATTGCATCAGCAACTTCTAACCAAGTTTTTGAAATGGTTTGACGCTGGTTTAGCCAGATGATGGTGATAAAGGCCGCAAAAAAGATGGATAGAAAATAAGAGTTATCATGCACCCAAAATACCGGCACATCTAAGATTAGATCGCGCACCGTGCCTCCCCCAATGGCGGTCACAGTTGCAAGCACAACCACACCAAAACCATCCATGTGTTTACGATATGCCACGATAGTGCCCGAGATGGCAAACACGGCAACACCGAGTAAATCAAACCAGTGGTAAAGCTCATTCATGGGATTGAAAAGTAAAAGAAATATCTAGCCATAGCATAACGGAGAATCACTAAAACTGTGAGGATTGAATGT
>JBGTXC010000269.1:0-3082 GCA_041937835.1 Alteromonadaceae bacterium
ACCTGTGTTAATAATTGCGCTAAACATACACTCATGAACATAGGTTAATGAAAACATCGTCTATCAATCAGATAAAAAGCATTCTTTACACACTAATTAGCAAAAAAAATCACCCACACTTAAAAATCAACATAAGTGAGTGCGCACATACCTATTAGGCCTTTATTTAAAATAAATATCGCGAAATCGCCGGTGCGCTTAGCTCAATTATGTGACTTTGTACCTAATGAACGCGCATCTTTACGCAGCGCTATACTCTTTTAGCAATAATTGCGGCGTGCTTGCGGTTGCAATCCCTAGTCACAATGCGCAATATAAAGGCATAGCCCGGTGCCAAACAGTGATTGAATGCGTCATTTTCACATGGTGAAAAAGCATCATGTCGCGTTAATGAGATTTTTTAAGCTGAGTAATTTAAAAGGCACGTATAGTTGGCTTGAGCGCAATTCTTTTGAGACAAACAATTAAGCAAAATCGGTATATGCTGCGTCTATAAAAATGCAGGAACATTTACCCATTTGTGCACAGTGAGAAATTTAGAATTATGGTTTCAACACGGCTTTCCCATTTAACGGAATTAAAGCACACCCCAACAGAGTTGCCCCACTGGGTTGCAACTCTAGAGCTGTCTGAAACCAAAGCAGAGCGTGTACTAAAAGCGGCAACCTGCCTGTATCAATTAGTTGCCGAAAAAGATAACGATATGCTGTGGCAGCAAGCACAAGAAATGGTGGAGTTACTTGCTGAGCTAAACTTAGATGCGGACTCTCTGGTCTGCGCCCTAATCACACCGTTTGCAAGCCAAGCGCGCATTAAGCTGGATGATATTAGCGAACAGTTTGGTAATGACGTTGCCCTTTTATTTGAAGGGGTGACTCAGATGGCACACATTTCCACACTCGCTCACCAAGGCAGCGCTTTTACTGGGCAAGTGGATAACATTCGCCGTATGTTATTGGCCATGGTAGAAGATGTGCGGGCCGTGGTGATTAAGCTTGCCGAACAAGTGACCGTATTAAGAGCACTTAAAAACGCGCCAGAAGAAGAGCGGGTGATTGCCGCCAAGGCCACAGCCAATATTTTTGCGCCACTTGCGAACCGCTTAGGCATAGGCCAACTAAAGTGGGAGCTTGAAGACCTTTCATTTCGTTATCTTCACCCAGATACCTATAAGCGCATTGCTAAATTACTTGAAGATAAGCGCCTCGATCGCGAAGCCTACATGGATGGCATGGTGCATGCCGTCAGTAGCCGTTTAAAAGAAGCTGGCATTACGGCAGAGGTGTATGGCCGCCCTAAGCACATTTACTCCATCTACAAAAAGATGAGTAAAAAGAATTACGAGTTTGATCAGCTTTTTGATATCCGTGCCATGCGCATCATAGTGGATAAAGTTCAAGACTGTTATGGCGCGTTAGGAATCGTCCACACCAACTGGCGTCACTTACCAAAAGAGTTTGATGACTATGTAGCTACCCCAAAGCAAAATGGCTATCAGTCCATTCATACTGTGGTGTTTGGGCCTGAGGGAAAAACCGTTGAAATTCAAATTCGCACCAAAGACATGCACCAAGACGCCGAGCTAGGGGTTGCTGCCCATTGGATGTACAAAGAAGGCGCTCTACCAGGGCGTGATGCCGGCTACGAACAAAAAATCTCTTGGCTGCGGAAGATTTTGCAATGGCAAGAAGAAGTGGTGGATGGCAGCGACATTGCCGATGAGCTGAAAAACCAAGTAGTAGAAGACCGCGTTTATGTGTTTACTCCGCGCGGTGATATTTTTGATATGCCACAGGGAGCCACCCCCCTTGATTTTGCTTACTACATTCACTCGAACGTGGGGCACAGATGCATCGGCGCTAAGGTGTTTGGCAAAATAGTGCCTTTCACTTATCAGCTGCACACTGGGGATCAAGTTGAGATCTTAACGCAAAAACAGCCTAACCCAAGCCGTGACTGGTTAAACCCAAGCTTAGGGTATGTAAAATCTTCACGGGCTAGGGCCAAAATTCATCATTGGTTTAAACAGCTCGATAGAGACAAAAACTTAAGTGCCGGTAAGGAAATTTTAGAGGCGGAGCTGGCACGTTTATCCCTTACTTTTAAAGATTGTGAGCCAGCCCTTGATAAGTTTAACTTCAATAAGTTAGATGATTTATTAGTGGCTGTAGGGGCCGGGGATGTGCGCCTTAATCAGCTGCTTAACTTTATTCAAAACAAAGAAGGCGAAGGCCCTAAAATTCGTCTGAAAGCGCAAAAGCCACTCAAAGGCGATAAAAGCGGTATCGTGGTGGATGGCGTCGGCTCATTAATGAGTGCCTTAGCCAAGTGCTGCCAACCCATCCCGGGCGATGACATCGTTGGTTACATTACTAAAGGTAAGGGCATTGCCGTACATAAAGCAGGGTGTGAGCAATTTAGCCACATGCGCGAGCAACACCCTGAGCGTGTTATTGATGTCAATTGGGCGGCTGATATTAAGTCGCAATTTGCACTTAATGTGCGCATAGATGCCAATGACAGATCTGGGCTTATTCGTGATATTTCCGCGGTACTTGCCAATGAAAAAGTGAATGTAGTCAATATGAACGTCAGCACCTTATCAGAGCGTCAATTAGCAAGCTTTACCATGCAATTGAGCGTGGACTCAAAAGAAAGTACGCAGCGTTTATTTGCTAAATTACAGCAAATCGAAGGCGTGTATTTTGTTGGGCGCGACCACTCATGAGTGAAGCAATTACCGAGCTATTAAGCACAATGGCGGCTCTAAGGGCACAGTGCCCATGGGATCAAAAACAAACCCATCAAAGTTTAGTGCCATATTTGCTTGAAGAAGCCTACGAAGCGGCCGCTGCCATAGAATGCACCAAAGGCGATGAAGCCCTTAAAAATGAGCTTGGAGACGTGCTCTTTCAAGTGATTTTTCATGCTCATTTAGCCAAAGAACGTGTCGCTTTTGACTTTGATGACATAGTGGTAACCCTCACACAAAAGTTAGTGCGCCGTCACCCCCATGTGTTTGCGGGCACTCAAGCAGGTGATGACGAACAGCTTGCTGCGCAGTGGCAAGCCATTAAAGCCC
>JBGTXC010000026.1:0-18665 GCA_041937835.1 Alteromonadaceae bacterium
GTTCATTAAAGAAGTACTCAGCACCAACGCCATAGTCACTGTCAGACTCATCCGTGTCTTCGTAGTTTGCCTCTAACACTAAATAGTTACCGGCATCCAATGTTTTAAAGTATTTTGCGCTTACAGCACCGTAATCAAACTCATCATCCACGGCAAAGGTGAAGCCTAGGTAGTCTTTGCCACTGAGCCTATGAGTGTATTGCGCACTCACCACGGTAAAGTCATCCCCTTCTGTGTCATACCAATCGGCACGCACTAAGAAGTTTTTAGAAAAGGCATATCCTAAGCTATACACTTGCTCATCTTGTTCAAAGCCATCGTATTCCACATCGGTGTGCTTAAGGCCAAATAACACATTTTGATAAAAGACTTCTGCACCTAGTCGGTAGCCTTGCTCGTCGTTATCGGCATCAAACCAACTACCACTTACGTTAGTGGTGGTATTAATGTATTCAAGCTGGCTCAAAGGGCCGTAAGTGCGTTTTTGGTCGAAGTAATGCTTGGCACTTAACTGGATCAGGTTGTACTCGCCTACATCCACTAATTGGGCGTTTGCGATGGTGTTGACTGATTCTGCGTATGCAGCGCTGCTCATACCTAAAGTAGCTAATGCTAAAGCAATGATTGACTGTTTCATGTTATGACTTCCTGTTTGTTCATAAGACAGTTTCAGTATCGTGCTTTACCGCTGAACACTCTATGTATGAATTGTTTTTAACTGTTTGAAAAGCAAACCAATTACTTACAGTTTTTGACAATCTTGCGCCATTTTTTGAAACGCCTTTGCTAAGCAATCAATCAAGTCTTTGGTGGCTTCTAAGCCAATATGCAGGCGCACCACACTGCCGCCAGTATGCTGTGTGGCGCTGCGCAGTTTATGCAAACTGTGTGTCACACTCACTAAGCTTTCAAAGCCACCCCACGAATAGCCAATGGCAAATAAAGAAAGGTTATCAACAAAGTCGTCAATCACACGTTTTGGAATGCCTTTTTGCATCACTAAACTAAAAAGCCCATTACTGCCGCTAAAGTGCTCTTTAAAATGCGTATGCCCAGGGCATGTTGGCAAACTGGGGTGATGCACAGCATGCACGCCAAACTGGTTTTGGCAAAACGCTGCCACTTCCATTGCCGCCGCTTGATGTAGGCGTAAGCGCGGCACTAAAGTACGCATGCCTTTTAAAACCTGATACGCATCATCCGCACTCACGCAGTACCCCATCAAATAGCTTTGCTGGTTTAGTGTCTTAAACACCTCACCGTTAGCGCATGCCACCCCCATCATCACATCACTGTGCCCTGCCGCATATTTCGTTGCCGCTTGAATGCTAATGTCCACGCCAAGTGCCAATGGTTTACATAACACCCCTGCACCATAGGTGTTATCCATAATGGTTAATAGATGATGGCGTTTAGCACAGGCAATTAAACGGGTGAGATCTTGGCATTCTAAAGTTAAAGAGCCAGGCGACTCTAAAAACAGGATTTTTGTGTTCGCCGTAATATAGCTTTCAAGCGCATCCCCATCCGCTAAGGGCGGATAATACACCGCTGTAACACCAAAGCGACTGAGTACGTCATCGGCAAAATCTCTTGTTGGGCTATACACCGCATCAGGTATGAGTACTTCATCACCATGGCGGCAAAAGGCCATGATACTTGCTGCGATAGCGGCAGCGCCACTTGGAAACAGTACAGCACCATCAGCTTGCTCTAAGGTTTTAAACGCATCTGCGAGGGCAAAATGGGTGTCAGTCCCTCGCCTGCCATATAAAAGTACATCCGTATGGCCTTGTTGCTGGGCAGTAAGTGCTTTTTTCAGCGCGGTTTGGTTTTTAAAACAGATGGTGGACGCCCTAACCACAGGCGGATTTACCGCAGCACTGTCTGCGTTTTTATCACGCCCGGCATGAATTAACTGAGTTGCTAAATCTAAGGAGGTATCCGCTTTACTCATTTAAAAAGCCCTCTATCAAAAAGCGTGAAATGCTGTCTTTGCGCGGTAGCTTAAAGTTACCCTCTTCACTGCCCCACTCCGAAAAGGTACGAAGCTCAGCTTTACTAAACCAACGGGCATCTTCTAACTCTTGCGTGGCTGTGCTGATGTCAGTGGTTTTCGCTTGTGCGTAAAAGCCACACATAATAGATGCAGGAAAGGGCCAAGGCTGCGAAGCCACATATTCAGGACGCTCGGCAATAATACCCGCCTCTTCATACACTTCGCGAACCACGGCTTGCTCTAAGGTTTCTCCGGGGTCAACAAACCCGGCTAATGTGGAATAATTGCCTTTCGGCCAGCTTTTCTGTCGTCCCAGTAAACATCGTGTTATGCCATCATCAAAGGTATGGGTGACAAGCATGATCACCGCGGGATCAGTACGTGGAAAAGTCATATGCCGACACGCATTATTATCACAACGTCTTGCATGGCCGGCCTCAACTAAGCGGTTCGCATAACCACAGCGACCACAAAATCTGTGGGTTTGATGCCAATGAGTGAGCGCTTTGGCAAAAAGCGCCAAGGATGCGGTCTCTTGAGTCAAGCCAGCGAGTGCGCGGCGTAAATCGCTAAATTGATACCCTTGCTGCTTAAAGGTAATAAACGCATCACCGCCCTCATTTATACCCCTGGCAAAATAATGTTGGCCCTCAATTTCGCCAAGGTACAGGTCGTCTTCTTGGTGCGCGGGTAATGTCAGCCATTGGTAGTTGGCATCCAATAACAGGCGGTCCTTACAAAACACCACACACTGTGCGCTTTTTTTGATTTTGTTCAGCCAACTAGGATCTGTGCGATCATGACTGTGACGATTTAACGCATACTGGCTGTATTTAGGGTATCTAGGTGACTGCATATGAACTCTAAGGCATTGATCTTAGAGTCATCATAAAGAATATTTACGAAAGCGCCAACAAACCACTAAGAGGTTTTAGAAAAGCAGATTTGCCAATAGCCCACATCAATCCAGTTGCCAAACTTGCGTCCGACCTCTTTAAAATGTGCCACTTTATGCATCTTGCACTTTTCATGAAAGCGCACGCTATCTGGATTTGGTAAAGTGATCCCCGCCATGGCCGCATGCACACCTTGCTCACGTAACACCTCAAAGAGTGTTTGATAAAGTAAAGCACCTATGCCCTTTCCTTTAGCGTCATCACACAGGTAAATCGATACTTCCACCGAATGCTGATATGCCGCGCGACCTTTCCAGGGCGTGGCGTACGCGTAACCCAATACCTGCTCACCCTCGGCATACACAAGCCAAGGCAAGCCAGCTTGTTGCACCTTGGTGATGCGCGTTGAAAGTTCCTCTATGCTTGGCACCTCACATTCAAAAGACACACACGTATCCAGCACGTAAGGGGCATAAATGGCTTGGATGGCCGCGGCATCAGAGGTCAGTGCGTTTCGTATCATAAAGCATTCAAATTTAAGGCAAAAAAATGGCCCGCATGCATTAAGCAGGCAGGCCATCTGTGCAAATGTGTGGTCTAGATCACACCTAACTCGCGTAAACGCTCGTTAAGGTATTCACCTGCTGTGTAACGCTCTGACAATACCACGTCTGGACGCGGGTGTAAGAACAATGGCAGTGAAATACGTGATTTATCAGACGCTTTACCTGTAGGGTTGATCACACGGTGAATCGTTGATGGGAAGTAACCACCAGACGCTTCTTGTAACATGTCACCAATGTTGATGATGATGTTACCGAAATCACTTGGTACATCAATCCAACCGCCGTCTTTGTCTTGTACTTGTAGGCCTGGCTCATTGGCCGCAGGCAACACAGTGAGCAAGTTGATGTCGCCGTGCGCTGCTGCACGAATTGCGCCTGGCTCTTCATCACCTGTCATTGGCGGGTAATGAAGGACACGTAACAAAGTCTCTTCAGAGTCTTTGATCATGTCTTTTAAGTCCATTGAGAACAATGCGCGCACGTCTTCTGGTGCTTCAGCTTGTACCCAGCTTAGTAGCTCTTGGGCAAACTCATTGGCAAGACGGTAATATTCGCGAATTTGTGCTTCTAACTTGGCAGGGCAGCGACCACTTGGGTAAATGTGGAAGTACTCTTTAATATCACGAACGGTGTGGCCTTTCGCTGTTTCTGATACTTCAGCAGGGAAGAAGCCATCTTGTTTTTCTTTGTCGTAGAAGAAATCATGCTTTTCTTCTGAATAGAAAAACGCTTTCCAGTTCTCGTAAATTGATTCAACAAGTTCTTGCGGGATTGGGTGGTTCTTTAAAACACCAAAGCCCGTGTTACGAAGAGACTCAACAAACTCTTTTGCTGCATCTTTAGATGTGTAGTCAACCGTAGGTAATTGTTGCATGTGAAATTCACCGTTTTAATCTATCCGCTCAACAACAGGCAATATCGGGCTGTTAAGCGTGCGCAAAGGTTACTGTAAGCGCTGGCATGCGAGCTTATAGAAGCACGCCCGCAAAAATAAGGACATATGTCCGCATTGTTTAACTTACTTAATTGTCGCCACCGGGTGCGTGTTAAAAAGGCCTTAAATCGCCCTTTTCGCTACTAAAATTAGCTCAGGCTATGAAAAATGATATAGTGAGGGCATAAATAAAAGAATACAGGTTTATGGAGTCAGCTATCAGCGCATCCATTTTCTGGCACGATTACGAAACCTTTGGTGCCAACCCTCAAAAAGACAGACCCAGCCAGTTTGCTGGTATTCGCACCGATCTTGATTTAAACATCATCAGTGAGCCTGTCACCCTTTACTGCCAACCTGCACCTGATTACTTGCCGCATCCTATGGCGGCGCTTGTGACCGGTATTACACCGCAAAAAGCGCAGCAAGCTGGGGTTGAAGAAGCCGCGTTTTTCTCCACCATAGAGGCTGAATTTGCGCGCCCAGAAACCACAGTGGCAGGGTATAATAATTTGCGCTTTGATGACGAAGTCACGCGCTATGGTTTTTACCGTAATTTTATCGATCCTTACGCCCGCGAATGGCAAAACGGTAATAGCCGCTTTGACTTAATTGATTTAGTCAGGGCCTGTTACGCGCTTCGCCCTGAAGGCATTGAATGGCCTTTAAACGACGAAGGCCTACCTAGTTTTCGCTTAGAGTTACTGACAGCTGCCAATGGCATCGCCCACGAAACCGCACACGATGCCATGAGCGATGTGTACGCCACCATTGCACTGGCAAAACTAATTAAAGAAAAGCAGCCAAAGCTTTGGGATTTTTACTTTAATTTAAGGTTTAAAAAGCACGCCGGTGAGCTGATTGATTGCCACAATTTAACGCCTTTAGTGCACACCAGCAGTAAAATCCCAAGTAGCCAAGGCTGCACCAGTTGGATAGTGCCGTTAGGCTTTCACCCAACGAACAAAAACGCGGTTATTTGCTACAACTTGATGCAAGACCCAAGCGCTTTAAATGGCTTAAGCGCAGATGACATCCGTGAGCGCCTATACACTAAACGTGATGAACTGGGCGATGTGCCGCCTGTGGGTTTAAAGCTGGTGCACTTAAATAAAGGGCCGTTTATCGCCCCTGCTAAAACCTTGTTACCAGAAAACGCCGCCCGTTTGGGGATTGACCGAACAGCGTGTTTAAACCATTTAGCCACACTCAAAGCCGATCCAGAACTCAGAGCTAAGTTGCTTGCTGTGTACCAGACAGAGCGCGACTTTGCAGGGTCTGATAACCCTGAGCATCAGCTGTATCAGGGCTTTATGAGTGATTCAGACCGAAAACTTGCTCAGCAAGTGCGAAACACCTCACCTGAGCAGCTTGCCGTCACGCCCTTTGAATTCAGTGATGCGAAATACAACACGTTACTGTTTCGTTATCGTGCTCGTAACTGGCCGCACACGCTAAGTGCCCAAGAGCTTGAAGCATGGCGCCAGCATTGCCGCGACACCATTGAGCAAGGTAAAGGCAGCCCTGCCCTAGATGCCCAAGGCTTTATGCTAGAGTTAGAAAACTTAGTGCATGAACACGAACAGGATGAACACAAAATGCGTATCCTCAAAGCCTTGTACATGTACGCACAAAACCTTTAAGGGGAAGCTGGTTACTGAATCAAAAAGGGCGTCACAGACGCCCTTTTTGATATTAGTTTTTATACGTAAACTTTTTACTTGTTTGGCTTTTTCAGCGCCTCTAACCGATATAAAAGACTGGATGTATCAAAGCGCCCACCCCCAAGGTTTTGTACATCTTGGTAAAATTGATCCACCAAGGCCGTCAGTGGCAAGCTCACGTTTTTATCTGCAGCGGCATCTAAGGCGATGCCTAAGTCTTTGCGCATCCAATCAACCGCAAAGCCAAAGTCATACTCGCCGTTTAACATGGTTTGGTAGCGGTTTTCCATTTGCCAAGAGCCGGCTGCGCCTTTAGCAATTGTTTTTATGACTTTTTCGCCATCAAGCCCTGCCGCTTTGGCAAAACTAAGCCCCTCAGCCAGCCCTTGCACCACGCCTGCGATGCAAATTTGGTTTACCATTTTGCACATTTGCCCTTGCCCTACCGGACCAATCAGCTGGCTAAAGCGCGCATAATGGCTCAGTACTGGTTCAACACGATTGTAAGTCACATCGTCTGCACCGCACATAATCGTCAATTGACCTTGCTCAGCACCGGCTTGCCCACCCGAGACCGGGGCATCCATAAAGGCAATGCGTTGCTCTTGGCAAGCGGCATCTAACGCTAACGCCAGCTCGGCACTGGTGGTGGTGTGATCTACCAACACACTGCCTGGGCTCATGCCATTGAGCGCGCCGTCTTTGCCGAGAGTCACTTCACGGACATCCATATCATTTCCTACACACACAAACACCATGTCTGCATCTACAGCCGCAAGTGCTGGCGTCATGGCGTAACGCCCAGAGTAGGTTTCGGCCCACTTTTGTGCTTTTTCCGTGGTGCGGTTATACACGCACACATCCAGCCCAGCGTTAGCAAGGTGCCCCGCCATCGGAAAGCCCATCACGCCTAAGCCAATAAATGCCACTTTCATTCTTTATTCCTCACACATTTTGTATCTGCCATATGCCGCCTGTGTCACCTAAACGGCTTATTTCTGTCTTAAAACTGCCATAAAAATGCCGTAATGCCTTGCTAAGTTAAGGTAAACAGGACTCAAATAACAGGCGTTTGCGTATGCACCCACTTTACCTTCAGCAAGGCACACTCGCCAGTGGTGCCGCGTTTGATTTTGCATCACTCACTGGCAAAGTGGTGTTGATTGTTAACACCGCCAGCAAATGTACTTTTACCCCACAGCTTAGGGCGTTAACTGATTTACAAGCCCGCTATCAAGACCAAGGGTTTTCTGTGCTGGCTTTTCCTAGCAATCAATTTGGTCATGGGGAGCCACGGGATGATGAAGCACTCAATGCCTTTTACCAAAAACAGTTTGCTGTGAACTTCCCTGTATTTAGTAAAACCTATGTGAGTGGCCCTAAAGCACACCCTATTTTCAATTATCTGACAGCCCATACCCGAGGCATTGCCCAAAACCGCGCCATCAAGTGGAACTTCACAAAATACTTATTAGGCCGCCAAGGTGACGTATTAAACCGCTATGCACCGCGTACTCGTCCTTTGGGGCTAGCCCCCATTATTGAATCTGCGCTTGCACAAAGCTTAGTGCCTTGCCCATAAAAAAACGCGCCGAAGCGCGTTTTAAAAACCTAGTTAAAGGCGACGTTGGCAAACACCAACAACATGAGTACCGGGCACACAAAGCGCACATAGTTTGCAAATAAGCGGGTCAGCCCTTGGCTGCTTTCATACAAGGTATTGCCACGGCGCCACATCCACCCCATCACAATGAAGTAAAATAGTCCCATTAGTGGGAGTTGGTATTGGGTAAACACTGCAATCACTAAGCCAAATAACCAGCTGAAGTTAGCCACTATCACCATTGCGGCTAATAGCACCACTAAGCTCACCCACCAAGTGGCTTGCTTACGTTTAAAACCGTGATTTTCAACTAAAAATGACACTGGGATTTCCGTTGAGGAAATCGTCGAAGTCAATGAGGCAATGGACATCAATACAAAAAACAATAAACCAACAAAGATGCCAATTTCACCCATGGTGTTAAATAGCTCTGGCAACACAGCAAAAATCAAACGGCCTTCACCAATCAATTGGCCATCACTGAATACTTGTACGCCGCTGCTTTGTGCAACAAAAAGCGCAGGAATAATAAGGAGGCCAGCTAAAAACGCCACACTAGTATCCAATAGCGCCACACTCACTGACATTCTTGATACAGACGCCGATGGGCTTAAATACGAGCCGTAAATCATCATGCAGCCCACCCCTAGGGATAAGGAGAAAAACGCCTGCCCCATGGCTGCAATGATCAAATTAGGGTCGGAGATTTTACTAAAATCAGGGACTAAATACGCTTTAAAACCATCGTTTGCGCCTTCAAGGGTGGCGATGTAAGCAATTAGCGCCACCAGCAGCACCAATAGCATTGGCATTAAACGGCGTGACCAGCGTTCAATGCCTGACTTGACCCCTTTTAAAATGATGCTTGCAGTCAGTAGCACCATAATGGGGGTGAAAATCACATTACGTAGCAATGAGTCGCCACTTAAAAAAGCATGCAGGTTTTCAAATCCTAGGGCTTGGCTTAGCTGAGCACCACTGTGGGCGAGCATCCAACCTGCAACAATGGAATAAAAACTCAGCATTACAATGGCACCAAACAAACCAATGTAACCGGCGCTGGCACCGAGTTTCGGGCTCACCGATTCAGTGGCACGGGCAAGCGCTTTAACAGGGTTTGCTTGCGCACTGTGGCCAATTTTGAGTTCTGTGTATAAGGCCGGTAATGCCAATAAGAAAATAACGAGGAAGTACATCAATAAAAATGCACCACCACCATGGTTAGCCGCTTGGGTGGGGAAGCCCCAAATATTACCAAGCCCAACCGCTGCACCCGCAGCTGCCAACACAAAGCCTAAACGGCTTTGAAAGCCATCGCGTACATTCGCCATGCTAAGTTCCGATTATTGTTTTCTAGCAATTAAATCACGAATAACGTTTAATAGCGACATTGCGCGACTGATTTGCCAAAAGGACGTAACAGGTGATTGAAAAAGCGCCACTTCACGCCATCTCCTTAGCAAGCACCCCAGTGCTGTGCTACCTCAACACAAAAAATTCTGCGTTAGAAGGTGACTATTTACCACTGACTCCTGCTGAACAAGCGGTGCTCGCAAAGCGCAAAAAAAACCATGCTAAAAACGAATTTTTAGCATCACGCACTGTGTTTAAAGCCGTATTAAGTAATACCTTTGCTATCTCGCCAAAAAACATCACTGTGCTTTATTGCCACACTCAAGGGCGACTCATCGCCAGTCATCAAGGCGAGCCATTACCTGTAAATTTGTGTGTGAGCCACTCAAAAGAGGCGGTGCTTTGTGGGTTTTGGCACAACGAGGAAAACGCCCCATTTGGGCTAGATCTAGAATGGCAAAACACCACTCGGCGTTTTAATGCCTTGAGCGCGCGGTTTTATCACCCGGATGAAACACGCACCTTAGCTGGCCCTGAAACCTGCCAACGCTTTTATACTCTTTGGACCAACAATGAAGCGTTAGCAAAAGCCATTAAAACCCCCATTGCCAGGATTTTAGGAAGCGCCGTTGCAGAAGAACTAAACACCCATGCGCTACACGCACACACAGTACGGTTAGATGATTTTACCGCGTGTTGTGTTTTGCCTTTGCAAGAAAAAACCCCTGTGCGCTGGGTGGCGCTTTCAGGGCTTTAATTATTCATGCTTAATTTACGCTTCGAGTAACTGGGCGTGAATGTTATTGACTATCTCATCGGCCTCGTGCGCTTTTACTAAAAAGCACAAGTTATGTTTGCTGGCGCCATGACACAGCATGCGAATATCACATTCACTTAGCATTTTGCTAAGCGCACTGTGTTTTGAAAGCACAATGTGCGAACCAATGAGGGCAATGAGGCTTAAATCACGCTCAACGGTAACTTGGCAAAATGCCGAGAGCTCTTCAATCACCTTTTCATCTAACTCAGGGCGCGCCGCATTAGGTGCGTTATCTAACGTCATGGCCACTGAAATTTCTGAAGTGGTGATCAAATCCACTGAGATTTGATGGCGGCTCAAAATACCAAACACTTTTGCTAAAAAGCCACTGGCCAATAACATATTCGGGCTTTTAAGTGTCATAAGTAGTTGGTTTTTACGCTGAGTTACTGCCCGCACTCGCATGTCTGTGCTAATGGTTTTATTTATCCAAGTACCGCCTTGCTCTGGCGCTAAACTTGAGCCCACAAACACAGGGATCCCGCTTCGGCTAGCCGGTAAAATGGTGGCTGGGTGCAACACTTTCGCGCCAAAGGTCGCCATTTCTGCCGCTTCATCAAAAGATAAAGTTTCAATCACTTGAGCGCCGTTACAAAAACGCGGATCGGTACTGTAAATGCCAGCCACGTCCGTCCATATATGACAGGCTGACGCCTGCGTGGCTTCAGCTAAAAGTGCGGCAGAATAATCAGAGCCGCCTCGCCCAAGCGTGGTTGTGCGCCCTTGAATGTCTGCGCCAATAAAGCCCTGCGTTACTAACACTGAGTTTGCTAGTTTATCGTTTAAGCGCTCTTGGCAAAGTAAGCGAATTTGTTCTGGGTTTGGAGTAGCTTTGCCATGGTGGCTGTTGGTGCGCATCACGTTGCGCACATCAAATACATCCACTGAAAGCTGAGTATCCACTTCTTGATACGCTTGGCGTAATACTTGAGTAAACAACACACTTGAAAAACGCTCACCTATGGCAAGGATGTCGTCTTTTACTTGCTCTGTGTATTCAGGCTCAGCCACAAGCCTTTCAAATTGATTGGCTACGGTAAAAAAACGCTCGGCTAAGTCGTCATCAAGGGGTAATTCGGCTTTTATGCCATTAACGATATCAAGCACAGCTTGGGCGTGCCCTTGGGCAATATCGCCTTGATTATTGGCATCAACCAGTGCCACTAAATGATTAGTCACGCCACTATTGGCACTGACCACCACTAAACGCGTCTCAGGGTTAGCAATGATGATGTTGGCACAACGCGTCATGGCTGTGAGGTCTTTAACACTGGTGCCGCCGAACTTAGCGACAACATGTGTGGATAACATGGTCTCTCCTTTGTTGCCTTATGGCAAAAATGCAATAGGAGAGCTTGGCAAGGAATTGACTGAGGTCACAATACTGCCAGAAGCTCTCCACCCTATGGGTGACAACCCGAAAGATTCAACTTTCTAGGCCGAAAACCACCGCATACCGGACGTGTGGTTTCCTCGGCAACTGCACCCTGACATGACTTCAACGGGCCGGACCCTACATCATGCTACCTTACAGTTGCACCTCTTCTGTGTTTACTAAGACGTAAACGCTTAAAAAAGCGCATGCACTATAAAGTTCACACTCATGAGTGTCAATCAAAAACAAAAACGCCAAGCGGGTGCTTGGCGTTTTTTATTAGCGAGTGCCGAAAATCTTATCGCCAGCATCCCCAAGCCCTGGCAGTATGTAGCCTGCGTCATTGAGTTTGTCATCCACTGATGCAGTGTAAATCACCACATCTGGGTGGGCTTTTTGCACAGCCGCAATGCCTTCTGGCGCCGCCACTAAAAATAAACCTAAAATTTTCTGACACCCTTTTTGCTTTAACAAGTCGATTGTGGCAATTAAGGTGCCGCCCGTTGCCAGCATAGGATCAACAATCAAAGCCGTACGCATAGGCACGTCTTTCACCACTTTATCAAAGTAAGCAACCGGCTCCAGCGTGTCTTCATCACGATATAAACCCACCACAGAAATTTTAGCGTTAGGAATGAGCTTCATCACGCCATCCAGCATGCCAAGCCCCGCTCTTAAAATAGGCACTACCGTGATTTTTTTGCCTTTAATGCGCTCCACTTGCATGGCTTCGCCTGCCCAGTTGGTGATATCCACTTGCTCGGTTTCAAGTTCTCGGCTGGCTTCATAGGTCAGTAAGTTACCCACTTCACTGGCAAGCTCTCTAAAATCTTTACTGCTAATGCCCGCTTCACGCATTAAACCAAGTTTGTGTTGCACTAAAGGGTGTTGAATTTCATGCACTTTCATGGTGTCTCCTTGCCAATAAGGCAGCTTATTTTGGGGCTATTTTACACATACCACCCACATCGCATAGGGCTAATTAGATAAATGTACACAGGGAGGATGCAAAACAGCCACATCGTCTACCGCTTGGGCAATTGCAAGCTGGGCGTTTTCGCCCAAAGCAAAATCTGCTCTTAGCGGTAATGATTTACTTTGTGCTGCTGTAATCGTTTGATAGAGCACCATGGCCGTTAAAAATGCGCCATTACGATTTATGTGATTGCCGTCTGCTTGATAAAAATCGCGCAAGTTTGTTTGCGCCCTGACTGCATCCCATGTCAATCCAACTGGGGCAATGCAGGCAGGTTCACTGGCCACTATTTTTAAATGCAGTGAGTGAATATATGCTGCTTCGGTTAAATTGTCCCTTTGTGGGTGCTCAGGGTATAAAATGGGTAAGGCACCTTGCTGCTTTACTAATTTAACCCAGCGCTCAGCCCCTGTCGTTGGGTATTCTTGCGTGCGAGACTGCGAATATTTTTGTCCTTGTAAGATTACGTGAGTCCAATTTCTTAATTGCAGCATGTCATTAGCCACGCTGCTGGTGTCACTTAAAAAGCCAAATGTCGGCGCCACCACCACTAGTGCTGACTTGCCGGTACCTGCTTCTAATAAATCTTCTAACTGAATTGATAACGATGCTGTGCTGGTATGGCTATTCCCCACCATCATGACTTCAATATCAGCTTTTGGCAGGCTCGCAATGTGGGCGCGGGTTTTATCTCCGGGTGTTTCAGGCTCTGGTTGAGTGAGTGATTCCACGCCATTACATCCAAATAACATGACAAAAGCCGCACCTAATACAACTGCCTTATTTATATATCCAAAGTTTTTTTTGCTGTTAAAAGTCATTGCAGCTTCCTTATGCATCGTGAATGCATCCATACCTAAATTAAGAACAGACTAACCAAACCGCTACAATAAAAAAAGCACCCTAAGGTGCTTTTTTAATGATTACTTCACTTGCCAAGATATGGTTTCACCGGCGCGAATAGGCACCACCTTATCGCCGCCAAGTGGGTAATACTCAGGCACTTGCCAAGGTGATTTGACTAGCGTGATGGTATCTGTGTTTCGTGGCATACCGTAAAAGTCAGGACCAAAGTGACTGGCAAAGCCTTCTAACTTATCGAGTGCGTCCATCATTTCAAAGGCTTCAGCGTATAACTCAATGGCGGCGTGCGCTGTGTAAGAGCCAGCACAGCCACAAGCAGCCTCTTTTTTGTCTTTGGTGTGTGGCGCAGAGTCCGTACCTAAGAAGAATTTAGGGCTGCCACTGGTAGCAGCTTTAAGTAAGGCGTCTTGATGAATGTTGCGCTTTAAGATAGGTAAGCAGTAAAAATGCGGGCGAATGCCGCCTGCTAACATGTGATTGCGATTATAAAGCAAATGGTGGGCTGTGATGGTTGCTGCCACATTACTTGATGCACTTTCTACAAAATCCACGGCATCTTTAGTGGTGATGTGCTCAAGCACAATTTTTAGCTCAGGGAAATCTGCCACTAAGCCGCGTAAAGTGCGGTCAATAAAGGTTTTTTCACGGTCAAAAATGTCAATGGCAGTGTCGGTCACTTCACCATGAATGAGTAATAACATACCAACGTCTTGCATCGCCTCAAGCACAGGGTAAATACGTTTTACGTCGGTAACGCCTGAGTCTGAATTGGTGGTTGCACCTGCTGGGTATAACTTGGCAGCCACCACTTTACCACTGGCTTTAGCAGCGCGAATATCATCCGCTGTGGTGGTTTCTGTAAGGTATAACACCATTAGGGGTTCAAGCTGCGTGTTATTCACCGCTTGAATGCGGTCGTAGTAGCTTAAAGCACCTGTTACATCCGTTACCGGCGGGACTAAATTAGGCATGATAATAGCGCGCCCCATGTAGCGGCCTGCATCATTAACTGTGTCTTTTAACTGCTCGCCATCACGTAAATGAATGTGCCAGTCATCAGGGCGGGTAAGAGTGAGTGTGGTCATGCCATCTCCTTGAACGATTGAGGAGGCAAGATCTTATGTGAGCGGCCAAATTCTGTAAAGCCTGATGCGATTTAAACACCCTGACTTAAACGTCTTATTATTGGGCGTATGCCGCATTTTAAGTGCCCAAGAAAAAACCCATTCAAGGAACGTGAATCATCTTAATTAATACTTTAGTTCGATCACACTTGCTTAATTAATGACAATGCTTGGCTGCATATGACAAATACGTTAAATTACTTTAAGGAAATGCTAAGAGAAGTGCGCATGGCGGCGAATAATCACAATAATATACTGACCCTCCCAGAGGACGACGTTCAATATACCCAGCTCAAACACCAGTCTGAGCAGCTCACCATTATTAACCAATTCTCTTTGGCACTCATTTCCATTACCCAACTCGATGAGCTTTTTGATACCGTCACCAGTGAAGTGATTAACCGCTTAGGGTTTGTAGACTGCGTGATTTATCTTGCTAAGAATGAGTCGCAAAAACTGGTTGAAGTGGCCTCCATGGGCGTCAAAGCGGACAGCGAGCAATACCAAATCACCCGCACTGAAATCCCATTTGGACAAGGGATCACTGGCCATGTGGCAGTCACAGGCCAAGGTGAGATAATTGATGATGTGCAAAACGACCCGCGCTATTTAGCCGATGCTCGCCCGGCACAATCTGAGCTGTGCGTCCCCTTATTGTATGATGATCAAGTGCTTGGGGTGATCGATTGTGAGCACCCAGAAGCCGATTACTTTAATCAGTCCCACTTTGATATTTTAACCACAGTAGCGGCCATGATGAGTGCTAAAATCCATCAGTGCCAAATCATGGATAACTTAGTCCACACTGTGGCAAAACTGAATGACGCTCAACTTCTAGAGCGCAGCTTGTTACAAATTGCCAACCTCGCCTATGAGCACACTGACTTAGATACCCTTTACCAAGGCATTCACGACATTGTTAAAACCTTGCTGCGTGCTGATAACTTTTTCATTGGTATTTACCATAAGCAAAAAGAGCTTTTTACCATCGACTATGTGGTGGAAGAAGGCATACGTCATAAAGCAGAAAAGCAGTACTCAGCTGAGCAATTACGTCAAACCGCGTCGTTTTTCCTAATTCGCAATAAAAAGTCATTGCTTTGTGATGGCAAAGGCTACGAAGCACACATCAATAATGGTGATTTTAAGCTGGTTGGCCCTATGCCGCATTCTTGGCTTGGTGTGCCTTTTGAAGTAAACCAAGGCCGCGAAGGGGTGATCGTAGTACAAAGCTATGAAGGCACCCAGCAGTACACAGCCCAAGATAAAGACATACTGACTTACATTTCGAGGCAAATTGCCCTTGCGATAGACCGCCATATTTCTCGCCAAGAGCTCGAATACCGCGCGCTTCACGATGAACTCACCGGCCTTGCTAACCGCTCCTTATTGATTGACCGCATGGAGCAAGCCAATAAACGTTTAGTGCGCTCGCCGGTGGGGGTGTTTCATGCCCTTTGCTACTTAGATTTCGATCGCTTTAAAGCCATAAATGACTCTCTAGGCCATGAAATTGGCGATGCGTTTTTAATTAATATTTGTAAAACCATCAGTAGCTGTATTAGGCAAATGGACACCTTTGCCCGCTTAGGCGGCGACGAATTTGCCATTTTAATGGAAAACGTCAGCGACCGTGCCCAAGTGGATGAGGCCATTCATCGCATTCAAATTGCACTTAAAGAGCCAATGAACATTGCCGGCCATGTGCTACAAGCATCCACCAGTATTGGTGTGGCACTGTGTGAAAACCCAAGCGACAAACCATTTACTGTGCTGCAACAAGCCGATGCCGCCATGTATGAGGCCAAGTCTTTAGGCCGTGGCCAAGTACAATTTTTTAACGAGGCCATGCGGCAAAAACTTAAAACCAATGCCGACATCGAAAACGATTTACAAGCTGGGATCAGTAACGACGAGTTTGAGCTGTATTTCCAAGCGATTTTTGATATTCAAACCGAGCAAGCAGTGGGCTTTGAAGCCCTCGTTCGCTGGCATCATCCAAAACGTGGGTTTGTGTCACCGGATGACTTTATTCCGATTGCTGAGCAAACAGGGCAAATCATTAATTTAGATTTGCACTTACTCACCTTAGCCGCCAAACAGATTTTTGAATGGCTTGAGCAAGGGCATGACCCAAAACGGGTTACTGTGAATGTCTCATCAAGGCACTTTACGTCATTTGATTTTGTAAATTATATTAAGCACCTGTATGAGTTTTATGAGTTACCTCACGGCTCATTGTGTTTAGAAATCACCGAATCAGGTCTGATCGCCAACCTCGACATCGCCACCCGTATCATCAAACAATTAGAAGCCTTTGGGGTAAAACTGTATCTGGATGACTTTGGTACGGGTTATTCAGCACTGGGGTATTTGCACCAACTGCCTATCCATGTGCTGAAAATTGATAAAAGCTTTATTGATCATCTGCAGCGCGGTAAAGCAAGCCCCTTAGTGGACGCCATTTTAACCCTGGCAGAATCGCTTGGGCTTGAAGTGGTTGCGGAGGGCATTGAAAGTGTCACCCAGCTTGAGCAATTAAAGTTAACCCACTGCCACTTTGGCCAAGGCTACCTTAAAGCGCATCCAGTTGTGGCTAAAGACGCCATTAAAGTGATTGATAAAGCCATTTAATCCCTTGCCATCTTGGGGACTATGGGTATCCTAAAGGCACGGGGTTAAACTGGTCTTACCATGATTGAAATCAAACACTTAAAAACACTGCTGACCTTAAGTGACACAGGCTCTTTGGTGGCAACGGCAAAAGCCTTGTACTTGACCCAATCCGCTTTATCTCATCAAATTAAAGACCTTGAATCACGCCTTGAGTGCCAGCTATTTGAGCGTAAAACTCAACCGGTACGCTTTACCACCCAAGGTAAATTATTGCTGGAGCTTGCCAAAAATGTGCTGCCTCAGTGTGAATTAACCCAAAATCGCATTCGTGACTCGCTGTCGGCACCACTCGGTAATCTGCGCATGTATGCAGAGCACTCAAGTTGCTATCATTGGCTTTTACCTGCCATCACCGCCTTTAATAAAGCGTGGCCGGATACCCAGGTTGAATGCCTGCATGAGCAGATTGAACAGCCCACTCAACAGCTTTTAGAAGCAGATCTCGATTTACTTATCACCTCAGAGCAAAAACACTCAGAGCGCCTTGTGGCCGAGCGACTCGTGTATGAGCACATCAGTGACTTTAAACTGAAACTCATTGTCGCCCCATCGCACCCCTTGGCGCAAAAAGCCTATGTCACGGCTCTGGATTTAAAAGATGAAACCATCATCTGCACCCATACCCCAAAAGAAGAGCAGGCTTTATTTAAGCACTTTATTCAAAATGCCCGCTTTGATGGTGCGTTATTACCTGTAAATCAAGCCATGCTGGTGTTTGATTATGTGGCTGCCAATATGGGGGTGGCCGCCATGCCAGAGTGGTTAGTGGCCCCTTTTGAAAACCAAGGCAGAGTCACCTCTTTGCATTTAGGGGCACTAGGGCTCAGACGCCCTTTATACCTTGCAATGAAAAAGCCGCTGTGTGGCAAACCCATCATTGATGCCTTACTCAAGGCGTGTAAAAACGCCCTGCGCTAAGCGTTTACTGCCTTATTTATCATTCAGGCTTGGCAATTAAATGAATGTAGCGCCCCAGTGAGGCAAAAGGCTCCTCACGGTTGTGTTTAAGCTCTAGGGCTAACACTTTAGCGTCGCGCTCTGCTAAGTCGCGGGTGTCTTTCATATAGTCATAAAAACAGCGCACGCCGATTTTATCCGTAACTCTCAAGCCTTGCTCAGCCAATGCCGTTATCACCTCATTGGGTTTAAGTGGGTTTTGCGGGCTAAGTTTCACCTTCTTTTTGGCTTTAAAGCCGGCTTCTAGATACTCAAAGTTACCATACACAATATTGGCAAACTGCTTGGCATCGGCATTAAAAAACATCAAAGACAGCGTGCCATTTGGCTTTAAACATTTTTTCAGCGTGCTGATGGCCGAAAGCGGGTCTGCCAGCCATTCAAACACGGCGTGGCAAAGCACTAAATCATAAGTGTGATGGTGCGTATCCTCTTCACTTAAGGTTTGTAGCGGCGCATGAATCAAATCAACCTCTAGCTCAAGGTGCTCGGCATTGGCTTTGGCCTGTGCCAGCATGTCTTCTGACACATCGAGTAAAGTTAGGCGATGACCATACTTAGCAAGCGCCATACTTACCTGCCCTTGCCCGCCACCCACATCTAAAATTTTCAGCGGTGTTGTGCAATTTGCCACCAAAGGGGTTAAATCACGCAGTAAAACCGCTTCACGGATTTTACCTTTAGCCGTACCATAGATGTTGTTTTTAAATTTCTTTGAAATGGCATCAAAACTGCGATCGGATTGCATATGACTCTGTTTGAATTAAAAAAATTAATTGGCGCATTACTCATGCCCCTCCCTTTGTTTTTACTGCTCGTAAGCCTAAGCGCCGTATTACTGTGGCGAAACCGCACAGG
>JBGTXC010000270.1:0-3040 GCA_041937835.1 Alteromonadaceae bacterium
ACAGTCATGCCTGCACGGGCATCCACTAAAAATAGCACCACATCCGCTTCTTCAATCGCTAACAAAGATTGCTCAGCCATTTCGGTTTCGATGCCCTCTTCTGAGCCATCAATCCCGCCTGTGTCTACCACAAGAAATTCATACTCTTCATAGTTAGCCTGACCGTATTTTCGATCACGCGTTAAGCCCGGGAAATCTGCTACTAGGGCATCTCGGGTGCGGGTTAAACGATTAAATAACGTTGATTTACCCACATTAGGTCGGCCCACTAGGGCGACAACAGGAAGCATACTCGTCCTCTTAAAAACAACAAAAGGCTTCGATAGCGAAGCCTTGTACTTAAATAAACGCGATGGAGTTACGGGGCTTTAACCGCGCTTAGCTCACCATCTCGCGTTTGAATAAAGACTTTCTCGCCAGCCACAACAGGCTCTACGAAAAATCCTGAGCTATCAAATTCAGAGCGAGCCAATAACTCACCCGAGGTTTTGTCTAGCCAGTGCAGATTCCCTTCCTCATCACCTAACACTAAGTGATCGCCACTTACACCAACACCCGTTAAGTGCCAGCCAGTCAGGGCCGGTTGGCTCCAGCGTTCAATGCCAGAGTTTTTATCTAGGCCGTAAATCACGCCGTCGCTATCAACCACATAAATGGATAAAGCGTCTAAGCTCAGTTCACGGTAACTACTGTATTCACGCTGCCAAATCACGTTGCCTGAACGCATGTCTACCGCAGCTAAATTACCATTGTAAGCAATAGTATAGGCGTTTGAGCCTGAAACATGAGGCTGAGTATCCACATCCACTAAGCGTTCAAATTCAGAAGCACCTTTTGGCAAAGCAATGTCTGCTTTCCATGCTGTAAAGCCATTGTTGGCAATCAGGACTGACAAACGTCCAAGCTCTTCGCCAACCAGCACACCACCGTTAGCTGTGGTAGGTGAACTAATACCACGTAATGTCAGTGGTGGTACTTCTTGCTCATAACGCCAGCGCTCTTCACCTGTATCTGGATGAAGCGCCACTAAAATGCCAGAAGCAAGATTAACAAACACTAAGCCATCACCCGCTGCAGGCGTTGAAATCGCCTCACCCGGTACCGCTTTTTTCCATTTAATGGCGCCGTTTTCAGGATCAATCGCAATCACTTCGCCATGCTCAGAGCCAACATACAAAATGCCATACGCGTATAGTAAGCCGCCCGATAGTTTCGCACTATCGTCGTCCGCCCAAGGCCATAAAGACGTCGATTCACGCACGTCCACTTCCCATAAACGCTCACCTGAATCGACATCAAAAGCCGCCACAGTGCCGTTACGCGCTGCGCTGTAAATCACATTGCCATTTACCACTGGCGATAAACGTGAGAAGTAATGCGCCACGCCTTCACCCACACTCTGTTGCCAAAGTACTTGGGTTTCAAAACGGTTAACTATTTCTGGTAGTGTGCGCTCTTCTTCTTCATCACTTGACGAGCAACCGCCGAGCAGTACTGCTGCACCGAGCAGCAACCATGCAGAAAACTGCTTCATAACGCCTCCTAGCTTGCGTCAGCGGTTGTGGTCGCTTGGCGTACGTCGTTAAGTTTAATTTCTAGTAACTGTGTTGGTTTGTCACCTGCGTTATCAAGTGCCGCTTGATATGCCACAGCCGCTTTAGCAGGCTCACCTTGTGCAACAAACACATCGCCTTTAATTTCTTCTACCTGCGCGCTAAATGCTTGCGGGTAAGTCAGGCTTAGCGTGACTAACGCTTCATCAAATTT
The DNA here is from genome assembly GCA_041937835.1 of Alteromonadaceae bacterium. Lineage (GTDB taxonomy): Bacteria > Pseudomonadota > Gammaproteobacteria > Enterobacterales > Alteromonadaceae > Pseudoalteromonas. The sequence continues at coordinate 1,768 of JBGTXC010000270.1, forward strand.
TTGCTGTGCTAATTGCACACGAGCAATACGTGTGTTTGCTGTTGCCTTAAGTACTTCGTCTTGGCTATTTGCCGTGATCCAGTTTAATTTTGCAAGCGCAGCATCAAAATCAGCTTTAGCAATGGCTTCTTTTGCCGCAACAAATGCCGCCAACGTGGCATAGCTTGAATCAGCGTACTGGGCCATAAACTCATCGGTTTTAGCAATGAAATCTTCCGCTTGCTGGCCAGTTAATAATTGCGTGTATGCATCTGAGGCACTTTCTGCACTCGTTACTTGGTGCTGTGTGTATTTCTTGTAACCAAATAAGCCACCAAGGCCTAAAAGCACACCAATACCCAGTGCTAAACCGTTTTCACGGAAAAATCGTTTTATCGCTTCTGCTTGTTGCTCTTCTGTTGAATAAATTTCCATTGTGACCTCTTATACTAATTCCGCTAACAGTTGTGATACTGCATCCAGCGATAAGGTTTGTTGTTCTTTTTGCTCTCGTAGGTGCTTAACCGTCACTGTGCCGTTTGCCAGTTCGTCTTCACCTAAGATCAATGCGATTTCTGCGTCACTTTTGTCAGCGCGCTTAAGCTGCTTTTTAAAGTTACCACCACCGGCATGCACCATCACTCTTAAACCAGGTACTTGTTGGCGTAGGTTTTGTGCAATCACAGGCGCTTGAATACTTGCGGCATCCCCCATCGCAGCGATGTAAACATCACAATTGCGACGAATGTCACCCACACTTTCTAGCGCTTGAAGTAATAACACCAAGCGCTCCATGCCCATAGCAAAGCCAACGGCTGGCGTGCCTTTACCGCCTAGTTGCTCCACTAAGCCGTCATAACGGCCACCGGCACACACAGTACCTTGTGCACCTAAGCTGCTGGTCACCCATTCAAACACAGTGCGGTTGTAATAGTCCAAACCACGTACCAGCTTTTCGTTAACCTGGTATTCGATGCCTGCAGCATCTAATCGTTCACATAAATTCGCAAAATGCGCTTTTGACTCGTCATCCAAATGCTCAGATAACTTAGGCGCACTCACTAAAATGGCTTGTACGTCTGGGTTTTTAGAGTCCAATACACGCAGTGGGTTACTATGCATACGGCGCTTTGAATCTTCATCTAGGGCATCTTGATGGGCTTCTAAATACGCCACTAGCGCATCACGGTAATCAGCACGCGCTTCGTTTGACCCTAGTGAGTTAATCTCTAGCGTTAAATGCTCTGTGATACCAAAACGACGCCATAACTCATGGGTGAGGATAATCACTTCG
>JBGTXC010000271.1:0-3005 GCA_041937835.1 Alteromonadaceae bacterium
TATTGTCGAAGTCCTCAATCATAATCTTAATGTGTCGGCGACGGCAGAAAGCTTGTTTACCTCGCAGCCAGGTATTTCAAAACAAGTGCGTATGTTAGAGGATGAGCTTGGCATCCAAATTTTTGGCCGAAGTGGTAAGCACCTTACCCATGTTACGCCGGCCGGTGAGGAAATCATTCGCATTTCCCGCGAAATTCTCTCAAAAGTAGAAAGCATTAAGTCGGTAGCTAATGAGCACACCTTACCGGATCAAGGTAAACTTAATATTGCAACCACTCACACCCAAGCACGCTATGCCTTACCCCATGTGATCACCGGCTTTATGGAGAAATACCCTAAAGTATCACTGCACATGCACCAAGGTACGCCGCAGCAAATTGCTGATGCCGCCGCCAAAGGCAGTGCTGACTTTGCCATCGCCACTGAGGCCTTACACTTGTATTCAGATCTCGTGATGCTGCCTTGCTATCATTGGAATCGCTCCATCGTGGTGCCTAAAAACCATCCCTTAGCGGTGATCAAAGACGAGATGACCATAGACGATGTGGCACGTTTTCCACTTATTACCTATGTGTTTGGTTTTACTGGTCGTTCAGAGTTAGACAAGGCGTTTAGTGCCGTTGGGCTTGAGCCGCACATCGTCTTTACCGCCACCGATGCGGATGTCATCAAAACCTATGTTCGTATGGGGTTAGGTGTGGGCGTACTGGCCAGTATGGCGGTGGATGAGATTAAAGACGACGATTTAGTCTGCATTGATGCCAGCCATATTTTTGCAGCAAGCACCACCAAAATTGGCTTTAGAAAAGGCACCTTCTTACGGGGTTACATGTACGACTTTATCGAGCGTTTTGCACCGCATCTGACCAAAGACCGCGTTGAGCGCGCAAGCTTATTGCGCAACCAAGATGAAGTGGATGCCATGTTTAGCGACATTGCATTACCGGTAAAATAAAGCGCCCATGGCGCTTTTTTCATTTTAAGGAGCACCATGTTTAACGTTTTAGGGATAGATCACCTCGTCCTTCGTACAGAAGATGCGCCGCGCTTATTGGATTTTTATCAAACTCACTTAGGGCTCACACTTGAGCGCAGCGAAACCGATTTAGGCTTGTATCAATTGCGTGCAGGCAACGCCTTGATTGACATTGTGCCGGTGAACCAAACACTAGGGCAGCAAAAGGGCTCACAGGTGAGCCATTCATCCCCGAATCTTGACCATTTTTGTTTGCAAATTCACTGTGCCTCTTTGGCTGATGTGAGGGCGCATTTACTTGCTAAAGGTGTGCCTTGCTCTGAACTGGCTGAGCGCTATGGGGCAGAGGGCTTTGGGATGTCTTTTTACATTACCGACCCAGATGGCAATGACGTTGAGCTAAAGTGCGCGATTAAATAGGTAAGCGTTAAAGTCATAGGCATAAAAAAGCCCAGTCGTGTTTCTGGGCTTAGATTTTTACGCGTGACGGTTTAACACTCGATGATATTGACCGCTAAACCACCGCGCGCGGTTTCTTTGTATTTTGTCTTCATGTCGTTGCCTGTGTCCCACATGGTTTTAATGACTTTATCTAAAGACACTTTTTGCTCACCTGTGCCACGCATCGCAAGGCGTGAGGCATTAATAGCCTTGATGGCACCCATGGCATTACGCTCAATGCATGGAACTTGTACAAGACCACCTACAGGGTCGCAGGTTAAGCCTAAGTTATGCTCCATACCAATTTCGGCGGCATTTTCTACCATCACAGGGTTACCACCCATGATTTCCGTTAAGGCACCAGCGGCCATTGAGCAAGCAACGCCTACCTCACCTTGGCAGCCTACTTCTGCACCAGAAATCGAGGCGTTTTTCTTATATAAAATGCCAATGGCGGCTGCGGTGAGTAAGTAGCGTGTGGCGATTTCACGGTCTACTTCTTTGATAAAGGTGTGATAGTACATTAGCACCGCTGGCAAAATCCCCGCAGCGCCGTTGGTCGGGGCAGTAACAACTCGGCCACCGGCGGCGTTTTCTTCGTTTACGGCAAGGGCGAATAAATCAACCCAATCCATGGCTCGAAGCGGATCGTTATTGTTTTCAACATTGAGCTTGAGGTACAAGCTGGGTGCACGGCGACGTACTTTTAAGCCACCAGGTAAGATGCCTTCGGTTTGCATGCCACGCTCAATACAGGCTTTCATTACCTGCCAAATATTAAATAGGGTGTCTTTGATGTCATCTTGGCTTTTTAAGGTTTTTTCATTGGCCATCATCAGAGAAGACACACTCAAACCATGCTCTTTGCATAGCTCAAGGAGTTGGGCAGCGCTATCAAAAGGGTACGGTGCTGGGTTTTCTTCACGCACGTTAAGCGCAGCCGCTTTTTCTTTTTCAAAGTCTTCGTCTTTTACAATAAAGCCACCGCCAATGGAGTAATACACTTGGCTAAGAAGGAGTTCATCGCCTTGGTAGGCAAATAGCTCCATGGCGTTTGAATGTTTAGGCAAAGTTTTACGACGGTGAAAAACAATGGCGCCTTTATTTGGGAACGCCACAGAGTGGCTTTTATCTAGGGATAAGCGCTGGTCTTTTTCTATTTTGGCGAGAATGTCAGGCACGGCATCAGCATCCACGGTTTCAGGATCATAGCCTGATAAACCTAAAATCACGGCTTTACCTGAGCCATGACCCACGCCGGTTTGGCCTAATGAACCATACAGCTCCACTTTGACTTCGGTGGTTTTATCAAACATACCCTGTGCTTGTAAGTCTTTGACAAACTGGCGAGAAGCACGCATGGGCCCCACAGTGTGGGACGAAGATGGTCCAATACCAATACTAAACATGTCAAATGCACTGATCATAAAACACTCATCTGGTTAATCCTTTGAACGGGCCGCCATGATAACGCGCCAAATTCACCTTGTAATCCCATTTTAGGCTAAGGACTAACTTGTTTGACCAGATTGCGCACGATTTGTGCCGTTGCACCCCACAAAAGTCCGTGCTCAGTAATAAAGCCTTG
>JBGTXC010000272.1:0-2973 GCA_041937835.1 Alteromonadaceae bacterium
GGTTTTTTAGGGTGTGGAGTTATGTGCATTTTGACGCCAAAGTGCATGTCTACCCTAGCCCAGTTAAAGCCGCTTTAAATGACCAAACCGCACTGCCTACTGATCTCGATGGTGAAAAGCCCGTGCACGGTGATGAAGATTTCAGTGAAATACGCGACTACCAAAAAGGTGAACCAATAAACCGTATTAGCTGGAAACACTTTGCCCGTAATCGCCAGTTACTCACCAGTGAATTTATCAGTTACCAAAGCCAAGAGTGTGTACTGGACTACCAAAGCCAAAGTGGCTCTAAAGAGCACCGTTTAAGCGTGCTTGCGTATCATGTGTATGCGCTTGAGCGAACAGGTACGCCGTTTAGTTTACGCCTGCCCGGTCAAACTCTTGCTCTTGGGCAAGGTCATCATCACAGTATTAATGCCCTTAGGGCCCTCAGCGAGGTGACGTAAATGCGTTTAGTGGACGTCTGCCTTGCATTAGTGCTTTTTAGTGTGATGGCACAACTTTTTGTTGAATACCCCCTCATGTATGGTGCAGCCCTTGCCTTAGTGACACTTTGGGGGCTTGCAAGTGCCGTGGATGCACGTTCCAAACCAAGTACATGGTTTGGGAATTTGGTAGCTATGGGCACACTCGCTGTGTTGCTATTAGTGGTAGGCGTTTCTGAGTCTGTGTTACTTTTTGTTGGGCTCTATGTGCAATCCGTTTGCTTTAAATTACTCATAGCACGAAAAGACAGGCAATATCGCAGCGTGGCATTATTAACATTACTGGCCACGTGTTTGGTATTTTTATTTAAGCAAGATTTGCTTGCGAGTGTGCTTGCAATGATCAACTTAGTGCTGGTGTTAATGGCGCTCTTTGCACTGGTAACACACGCAGACATGGCACCTGCGGCTAAACAAGCGAGCATCAGTGTGCTTTACACCCTGCCACTTGGCTTAGTGCTATTTATGGTATTGCCACGTTTGCCAGCATTTTGGCAATTACCAAGCACTGGTAGTGCCAAAACAGGGCTTGCCACTGAGGTTAACCCTTATTCTATTTCACAACTGGCTGATTCGGACGAGTTAGTCTTTAGCGCTGAATTTTTGCGCGGCACCCCCACTATGCCACTTTATTGGCGTGCTATGGTGCACGAAGGCTATCAAAACAATACTTGGCGCGTGTTACCGAGCCGCGAGCTTAACGGTGATGACGACTTTGGCCCTGCGACCCATATTATGTCGATTATGGCAGAGCCCAGTGCCATTCCTTGGCTGTATGGCCTTGGTGCAAGCTTTTCTAACACCCAAATTTTAAAAACCACCGAAGATGGTCTTGTAAAGCGCAGCCGCTTATTAGGGCAAACCGTGCAATATGAAGTCACAAGCGTCTACCCTCTTAGCCAAAGTGCTGCATTTAAAGAGACACTGTCTGAAGAAAGCCTGAGGGCGAATACCAGCATTTCAAAAACCGATAATCCTAAGGCTATTGCATTAGCTCATTCACTTAAAAATCAATATGGCTCACCAAAAGCACAAATTGCCGCGCTTTGGCAGTATTACCAAAATAATGGTTTTCGCTATACCTTAAGCCCGCCTGTTTATAACCAAGCCAATGCCATTGATGCCTTTTTATTTGAAGGCAGAGCCGGCTTTTGTGGTCATTATGCCAATGCCACCGCCTTTATTATTCGCCAGCTTGGCATTCCTGCCCGTGTTGTGAGTGGCTATTTAGGCGGCGAGCCCGATGAAAGCACAGGTCGCATTAAAGTGTATCAATATGACGCCCATGCTTGGGTTGAATACTGGCAACCCGGAAGCGGCTGGCAACGATTTGATGCCACTGCCGTCGTAGCACCTGATAGATTAAACGGCAGCTTGTCGCAAAGCCGAAGTCTTGAACAAGAGTTTCAAGATAACTTGAGCTTTGGGTTTCGTAAACTTTCTAACATTGCGATGTTTAACTGGCTGCGATTACACCTAGAGCAATGGGACTATGAGTGGACTCATTGGGTACTTAGTTTTGATAACGACAAACAAAACTCGCTCTTTAATCGTATTTTTGGTGGTGACAGTGCGCTCAGCCGTGCCGGTGTGTTTTTAGGGGCACTTTTAGCAAGTGCCTTCATTGTGGCAGTGCTTGTGCTTTTAGCACGAAAACGCAATTACAAACCGCTCGATAAAGAGCTACTGACGCTCGTTCGTTTTGGTATTAAAACTGGCACACTTGAACCTAGTGCAGATTTAAGTAACCGCACTGCGAGCCAAATCCTCACCCCTTTGATGAAAAGGTATCCGAATAAACAGTCTGAATGCGAGGCATTTTTGACCCTCTTCAATCAAATAAGGTATAAAGAGCAGCCATTGAGCGCCAGCCAACAAACTGCGGCACGCCGCTTAATAAAAACAATAACGGAATAATCTATTTATGCTTAATTCAGTGTTAGTGGGCGTGTTGCTCATGTTGTGTTTGACCTTAGTTCGGGTCAATGTGATTGTAGCGATGACCATCAGCGCCCTAGTGTCAGGATTATTGGCAGGCTTAGGGCTTGAAGCGACTCTCAGTGCGTTTAACGATGGCCTATCAGGAGGGGCACAAATTGCCTTGAGTTATGCCATGTTAGGCGCTTTTGCCGTGGCAATTTCACGCTCTGGCTTAACCAATTTACTAGCCAATAGCTTACTTGAAAAAGTAAAACGTGGGGATGAAGCGAATAATGCCTCAAAACAGATGTTAAGCTATGGCATTTTAACCGTCATTTTACTGTGTGCAGTGAGCTCGCAAAATATCATCCCTGTACACATCGCTTTTATTCCCATTTTGATCCCGCCGCTTTTATATACTTTTACCCTTTTAAAGCTAGACCGCCGTGCCATCGCGTGCGTGTTAACCTTTGGCCTTGCCACCAGTTACATGGTGTTACCATACGGCTTTGGCGGCATTTACCTTTACGATATTTTGCATAAAAACGTGACTGAAAATGGCTTAACC
>JBGTXC010000273.1:0-2948 GCA_041937835.1 Alteromonadaceae bacterium
ATGATCATTTGCCAAGCATAAAGGCCAGCATGATCATTGCCATACCTGCTCCCATATACAACGCCATATAGATACGCGTTTCACTAAACCATATATGTGATACTGCGTAAGTGTTGAGATACATCATGACAAACATAGTGTAAACATCCCCTAATTAGTTGCACCGACAATTAGAAGTTTCAGCGTTGTTATGCGTTTAATGTGTCCTCACTGAAAAAAGCGTCCCTGCTTTTTGAGGCACACAAAGAGGTTACAGTTTCACTGTCTCACATAAAAAACGGCGCGCAACAAATAATGCACCACTTAACGCTTAAAAGTGCGGCCACGGAAGTTTGTGTAGTGGTAGTAAGAGGGGCAGTCAGCAAACGCGCGTTGAAAATCATCTGTCATAGCTGACATTGCATCACATGAGCTCAAAATGCCTTGCTCAAGAAAGTAAGGTGCGCCTTTCACTGTGCTAGGGTCAAACAGGTGGTTTAGTAAATCAAAGTGCTTTTGATTTATCGCTTTTATGCGTGAGATGGGTTCGGCCAGCAAAGCAAAGGTGAGACCTTGATGTGGACCAGGGCGATAATCTACTGGGTCATTGTTATCACACAAAGATACCTTACCAAGGTCGTGTAAAAGGGCGCTTGCCAGTAAGAGTTGGCAGTTGTCTTCACAAATATGGCTTTCATGCGCTTCAAAATTAGCACGCTTTGCGACATCAATGGAGTGAGCAAATAAACCATGGGGATAAGCATGATGCTGATTAAAGCTGCCGGGAGCATGAAAGTAATGGTGAAGCAGGGCACGGTTTCGAAGTAGGCTGGAAATAAGTATTTGCGCACTTTCAATTTCGAGCATGCTGCAAAGACGGATGAAGTCACACACCAACTCAGGGGGTGTATTCCCCATCACAGTCAGAATGTTTTCAGCATATGCCATCGAATAATTAAACTTAAGCGGTGTGAATTCTTTCACCAAGGGTAAAAAGTCATCTGAATCCTCAATCGTGACCAAAGCAAACCCATCAACTGTATTGTGAGGCAATGGCGCAAGGCAGGTGCAGCTTGAAGTGGGGCAGGGACTCCCGTCTGCAATATGTAAAACAGGTACATTATCAGGATTAAAAGTAATAGAAGAAACCCAAACAATTAGTTTATTGCTCATTTCATTTACTCCGAAAACAAGGCATAACGTCACAAAAAATCACATCAAATACATTCAGCCTTAGATAGCGCGAAACAATGAAGCGCTAATAAAACCGCCTTCGCTCCTTGCGTGTCACCACCCGATTAACTCGAACACTCACGTTCAAAAACCTCCTGAGAATCGTTTTGAGCACGTGCGTGGGCCTCTAAAAACGCTTCAAACGCAGTCCCATCTTGACGGGTATTGTTAGGTACAAAACGGCTATACACTTCAAACAACATCTTGGTGGTGCTGTGACCGAGTTGTTTGGCTATCCACTCAGGGCTTTCACCAGCGCTTAACCATAACGTCGCGCAGGTATGGCGTGTTTGATAAGGACGGCGCTTTTTAATGCCGAGCTTTTCTAAGGTGGGGTACCAAACTCGATTTCTGACGTTATGATGCTCAAGTGGATTACCCGCTTGGTTCACAAACACATATTCCAAGTGCCCTGTACGAGCATGTTGCTCTTTTAACGCATCAATCACACGTTTTGAAAGCTGCACACTGCGATAAGATGCCGCCGTTTTAGGCGTTTCAACACGGCCATTTACAAGTGTTTCATGAATGATGATTTCAGCGCGGTCTAAATGGACGTACTCCCACTTCAACCCGTCAATTTCAGCGGTACGTAAACCAGTAAAGAAACGCACTATGTAATAGGGTTTAAAGTCATCACGCACACCATTCAAAAAGGTATGAATCTCATCCAATGAAAATGGCTCAATCTTGGTGCGAAGTACCTTTAGAGGCTTTATGTCTTTGTATGGATTTGGATAACCAAAACGCACTGAGCCTTCACGTAAAATACCTCGAAGCGGGGTCATCACATGGTTAACCCAATCATTGGTCACTTCACGACCACTGTGATTATTAATAGGGCAGAGCACTGATTTCCTGAATTTCAGAATATGCTCACGGGAAATGTCGTCTAAGTTCAAACGACCAAACTCAGGGATTAAGTAGTTCTTTAATATCCGAAGAATGTTTTCGTAGTGACTTGCCTTCCAATGAATGCGGTTTTCATCAAACCATTCAATTGCGAACACTGCAAAGTTAGGAACGTTACTAACCAGTTTTGGGCTATAGGTAATCCCAGATTTTTTTAGGAGAGCTGCAGCATCATCGTAGGCTTTAAATACCTCACAACGGCGACTGTTAGGGAAGGTATCACGATACACAAAACACTTAAGCTGAATTTGCTTTTCTATGTTGCTTAGTACATTTTCAAGCTTGGCACGGTTAATTGGGGTGTCTTTCAATAGGGTCTGCTCGCGGCAACGCACCCCTTGATAGTAAAAGTCCAACATCAGCTTGCCGCTGCGCACTCGTAAGCTACCCATGACAGACCCCACCATTGGCAAGTGGAATAATCATGGCCTCCTGCTCGGCTTGCTCTTGCTTGTTAAGCTCCTTAATCACCGCTTCAAGAACATACAGGATTTTACGTGAGCCAAAAGGCTTAACGTAATGAATTCCCTCAATAAAAACCCTGTCTTTCAACTTACGGTTAATATAATCTGGGCTAAACTTAATGAATTCAGACAGTTCCTTTGCTGAGAGCAATGTTGATTGACTGCTGATCATATCGGATACCTCTGTACTGCTTGAGGTAAGTAAAGATTACCAAAGGTTTATTGTAAATAAACTTTTAATAATAAAGGTACTTGAACATAATCTAATTGATATTCTATATTATCAAAATTTCTCATTAGGTTTTCTCTTGTCAATTCAATTAAATTGAAATATCTTTCTACATTCATATCACCTGATTT
>JBGTXC010000274.1:0-2920 GCA_041937835.1 Alteromonadaceae bacterium
ACTTAGACGCGAGGGTGTTTGCTTCTCGGTTAAACTCTTGCATCATAAAGTCTAAGCGGCGGCCGCATGCCCCACCTTTTGTCAAAATCTTTTTAGTTTCTTTTACATGAGACTTTAAGCGGTCGAGTTCTTCGGCAACGTCTTGTTTTTGGGCTAGGTAAATTAACTCTTGCTCTAAACGGTTTTCGTCAATCTCTGCTTTTAATTCTTCAAGGCGGGCTGTGAGTTTGTCGCGCTGCCATTTCATTACTTCTGGCATTTGCGCTTCAACAATGGCAACTTGCTCTAAAATAGCTTCTAAACGGGTTGCTATCATGGTTTCTAGGTTTTCACCTTCTGCACCGCGTGCACTTAAAAAGTCACTGATGACGTTATCTAAGCCGTTAAGTAGTTCCGCTTGTACTGCATCCATGTCCACTTCTTGTGCTTCCATCACGCCTGGCCAACGTAACACATCAACTGGGTCAATATTGGCGGCATTTAAACCACTGATGGACTGCACCCACTGGGCACTTTTAACCAGTTGGCCTGCTAAGTTTTCATTAATGTTCAGCTCACCTACGTGAGATGGGTTTGCAGCAAACTTTAAAAATACTTCTACTTTGCCACGTTGCAGTGCCTTACGTAGACGTTCACGCACAACCGGCTCCATACCACGGAATTGCTCAGGCGCACGGATCACGGTTTCTAAATATCTTTGATTAACAGAACGGACTTCCCAAGTGCCTGTGCCCCAATCGCCTTTTACTTCCTTGCGTGCATAAGCGGTCATGCTGTGGATCATAGTTTAATCTCTATTATCTTTATTGAACTTTGCTCATTATAACCAAAGGCATGATGTAACAGGCAAATTTGTTTGTGTTAAGGCATTTTGCATGGCATCCATACCCCCTTGCCCGTATAATGAGTCAAAAATCACATCTCGAGGAAGTCAAATGCGCCCAAGTGAAAGAACCCCTAATCAAATCCGCCCAGTGAGTTTTACCCGTAATTACACATTACATGCAGAAGGCTCAGTGTTGGTGGAGTTTGGTAACACTAAGGTTTTGTGTACTGCCACAGTTGAAGCGGGTGTTCCTCGATTTATGAAAGGCCAAGGTAAAGGTTGGATCACCGCTGAGTATGGCATGTTGCCACGCTCAACTCATACCCGTAATGGCCGTGAAGCGGCGCGAGGTAAACAAGGTGGCCGTACTATGGAAATCCAGCGATTGATCGCACGTTCATTACGTGCCGCGGTTGATTTAGCTGCCTTAGGTGAAAACACCATCACCATCGATTGCGATGTGATTCAAGCAGACGGTGGTACGCGTACCGCTTCTATTAGTGGTGCATGTGTTGCACTAGTTGATGCCCTTACTCATATGCGCGCCAAAGGCATGATTAACGCAAACCCTCTTAAGCATATGATTGCGGCTATCTCGGTAGGTGTTTATAAAGGGACCGCCATTACTGATCTTGAATACTTAGAAGATTCAGAAGCCGAAACGGACATGAACGTGATCATGACAGAAACCGGCAAGCTCATCGAAGTGCAAGGTACCGCGGAAGGCGAACCATTTAGCTTTGACGAGCTAAATGAAATGCTCGACCTTGCTAAGCATTCAATCCGTGAAATCATTGATGCACAAAAACACGCGCTAGCTTAAGGACCCAAAATGAAACAGTATCAAAAAGACTTTATCGAGTTTGCCATTGAAAAGCAGGTACTGAAGTTTGGTGAGTTTACCTTAAAGTCAGGCCGTACTAGCCCGTACTTCTTTAATGCAGGCTTATTTAATACGGGGCGTGATTTAGCGCGATTAGGGCGCTTCTATGCAAACGCCTTAATGGATGCAGGCATTGAGTTTGATGTGTTGTTTGGTCCAGCTTACAAAGGTATTCCAATTGCGACCACCACAGCAGTCGCTCTTGCGGATCATCACGATAAAGACGTGCCTTATTGCTTTAACCGTAAAGAGAAAAAAGCTCACGGCGAGGGGGGCACCTTAGTAGGCAGCCCGCTTGAAGGTAACATCATGCTAGTGGATGATGTCATCACAGCAGGCACAGCCATTCGTGAGTCAATGACCATTATACAGCAGCAAGGCGCATCACTATCAGGTGTATTAATCGCGTTAGACAGGCAAGAAAAGGGTAAAGCTGAGCTATCAGCCATCCAAGAAGTCGAACGTGATTTTGCTACCAAAGTAATTTCCATTGTGAAATTAGCGGACTTGATCACTTACCTTGAAGCGCGCGGCGACATGGCCGAGCACCTAGAAGCAGTAAAAACATACCGACGCAATTACGGCGTTGCATAATAAGAAGCGCCCTTTGGCGCTTTTTCTTTAGTATTAATTATGATTGAAAACAATAAACCCAATGGCGGTGGCATTAACCGCATCATCAAAGCAGCAAAATGTTCGTGGTTAGGTTATAAAGCGGCATACATAGAAGAAGCCGCATTTCGTCAAGAGATCTTGCTCGCCCTCATTATGCTGCCATTTTCTTTTGTGCTTGCCACCAGTGTCACCCACTGGGCGCTACTTATCAGCGTATTATTATTAGTACTTATTGTTGAGCTAATTAATTCTGCAATCGAAGCATTGACAGATCGCGTTAGCCTAGAGCGTCATGTACTTTCCGGTCGAGCAAAAGACATGGGGTCAGCTGCGGTGACCTTATCTATCTTAATTGTCATCTTTGTTTGGGGCAGTGCTATCTATACTAAATTCATTAGTTAGTATGTTTGTCACTTTTCAAAAGGCGCTTTTTTAAGCGCCTTTTTTGTTATCTCACCAATAATTGCTAATAAAATGTAACTTTTATGGCTAAAAAAGGCTGTTTTGCTCAAATTAAAAGCGAACGATCTGTTTTAGGCAGTTTTCTTTAAAAAAGGGGTTGCGCGTTTTTCCAATCTCCCTATAATGCGCACCCA
>JBGTXC010000275.1:0-2879 GCA_041937835.1 Alteromonadaceae bacterium
TTCTATGGCAGATACTGTCTCATTTTGTGTGGTGCCATCCATTTTGGTATATTCGCTTTACGTGGATGGACTACCACCGCTTTTAGGCGGATTTATTAGTTTTATACCTCTGATGTTTGGTACGATTCGATTGGCTAAATTCAATCTGGACGAGGAGCCGGGAAAACCAAAATCATATACAGTCGGGTTAACGACTCCTATTGCAACCATCACTTTATTTTCATACTTATTTTTTAATCATCAAATCGATGGTGATTTTGGCGATCCGAGAACGGCATTGATGCTGGTTGCCGGCCTTAGCTTTCTCATGATCAGTCCGATTCACTTTGCGAAATTTCCATTATTTTCATTTAAATCCGGGCGGACGAATACCATTTTTTGTTAGCGTTCATTTTTTCTTTCAATTGCGCTAACTCATCGTCAATGCGCTCTTGCTCTTGCAGGTCTGCAATTTCATCCGACAAGGATTTTTTGCCCATGTCGTAGGCTTCAATTTGCGACTCCAGCCCGTCAATTTTAGTCTCATATCGCTCAAAGCGGTTGAGTGCATCTTCTACTTTAGTGCTATCAAGCGTGCGTTTCACTTCTAAACGTGAGCTTGCTGAGCGCTGGCGAAGTAAAATCGCTTTTTGACGTGCTTTAGCATCGGCCAGTTTTTCTTGAAGCGTGGTCACTTCCTGTTGCAACTTAGTGATGTGGTCTTCCACATGGCTAAGCTCTTTTTCTACGGCTTCGCAGGCTGTGGCTGCTTTTTTCTTTTCTAACAATGCAGCGCGGGCTAAATCTTCACGCTCTTTAGTCAGCGCCAGCTCCGCTTTCGCTTCCCACTCGGCAACTTCGGCTTTTAAACCTTCCACACGGCGAGTCAGTTCTTTTTTCTCAGCAATGGTTTTTGCTGTTGTTGAGCGAACCTCAACTAAGGTGTCTTCCTTCTCTTGGATGATGAGACGCACCATTTTTTCTGGATCTTCTGCCTTATCTAAAATGGCATTGATGTTTGAGTTCACTATGTCTGCAAATCGTGAAAAGATTCCCATAATATCCACCTTCTTCAGTTAAACGTTGTTTCTTGCCAACTTACGTTTCAAGATGCCTGCCAACTTTGCCAAAACAAAAAATACCATATAAAACAATGATTTAACCAGCTTTATTTAATTGCTTTTTTTATCGCCATTTATGAAATACACTAACTATTAGTAAAAATGACTAAGAACTATAAAAAATGAGCCACTTTCGCCAACAAGATAATTTATTAGGCCAATCAAACACTTTCCTTGAAGTACTGGATAAAGTCTCTCAGGTTGCGAGTTTATCTAAGCCTGTGCTCATTATTGGTGAGCGTGGTACAGGTAAAGAGCTCATTGCAGCGCGTTTGCACTACTTATCTAAACGTTGGGATCAAAACTACATCACCCTTAATTGTGCGGCGCTTAATGAAAACTTACTTGAAAGTGAGCTCTTTGGTCACGAAAGTGGTGCCTTTACCGGGGCTGGAAAGCGTCATGAAGGGCGTTTTGAACGTGCCAGTGGCGGCACCTTGTTTTTGGATGAGCTGGCAAATACGTCAGCCATGATTCAAGAAAAGCTATTACGCGTGATTGAATATGGCGAATTTGAGCGTGTGGGTGGTAAGCAAACCGTCAAAGTGGATACCCGCCTTATTTGTGCCACCAATGACGATTTGCCTAGCATGGCAGAATCTGGCGAGTTTCGTGCGGATTTACTCGACCGTTTAGCTTTTGATGTGATTACCCTGCCGCCACTACGAGCACGCAAAGAAGACATCATGCTATTGGCTGAGCATTTTGCCATTAATATGGCCCGCGATTTAGGTTGGGAGCTTTTCAGCGGCTTCAGTAATAAAGCCAAAAACGTACTGCTTGAATATGACTGGCCAGGTAACATTCGTGAGCTTAAAAACGTGGTAGAGCGCTCTGTGTATCGCGGTGCCAATGAACATGTGCCAGTGCATGAAATAATCCTTGATCCTTTTGCCAGCCCATTTCGCCCGCAGCAACGGGTTAAACAAGCTCGCCCTGAAACCTTTGCGCCTGTGGTGCATGCCGCACCAGAATCAAGCTCGCAAGACACCCCAACCATTGTCACTAATGATGACCAAGTTTTACTGCCTGATTTTAACGATGCGGTGGACTTTAAACAGCTTTCGAATGAATACGAAATAGCCCTGATTGAAAAAGCCTTAAGTGCCAGCCAATTTAATCAAAAGAAGACTGCAGAATTACTGCAATTAACGTATCATCAGCTTCGAGGTTATTTGAAGAAATACAATCTCTTAGACACCAAACAAAAACAAGAGGCGTGATCAATGCAAAGGTGGTGCATTGCCCTAGTCAGTGTGTTTTTGGCAGCCTGCCAAGACACCCTAACCACTGAGGGCAAGCAACAAGGGTTAGTGTACTGTTTAGAAGCTAATCCGGTGAGCTTTAATCCCCAAGTAACAACCACGGGCAGCACCATAGACGTGGTGGCCAAGCAGTTGTATAACCGCCTGCTGCGCATTGACTCCAACACAGGTGAGCTTCAGCCGGAATTAGCCAGACGCTGGGAAATCAGCCCAGATGGCACACAAATCACCTTTTATTTACGCGATGACGTGGCTTTTCACCACACAGATTACTTCACCCCAACTCGCTTGTTAAATGCCGACGACGTGGTGTTTTCGTTTCGCCGCATTTTTGATGTCTATAACAATTATCACTTTGTCGGTGGCGGCAGTTACCCGTACTTTCAAAGCATCGGGTTTGATCAGCTGATCAAAAACGTTGAAAAGCTTGATAACCACACAGTCCGTTTTGAGCTGTTTAACCCAGAGAGCGCCTTTTTAACCAACATAGCCACCGACTTTGCTGTGGTGTTAT
>JBGTXC010000276.1:0-2877 GCA_041937835.1 Alteromonadaceae bacterium
TGTTTTTTCATCAATACCTTGGTTGGCTAATAAGCCAAGTACAGCGGCTTCTGTGTCTAGGCGCTGTCTGTCTTGGTGAATTGCCGCGAAAATGCTGGCAGCAACAGCTTCGCCTTTGCCTAGGCTATCGGCCACTAAAAAAGCCAGAGACAAGCGGGTTTGCGCTTCTTTCGACACACCCCCTAAAAAGTTTACATGGTTACGCTTAAATGTGGCGTCCGCAGGTAGCTGTGCCTTTAGCGCCTTAGCAACCGGTTCAAAGTTATAGCAATGCGGGCAATAAAAAGAGAAAAACTCAGTGACTACTTTGGCGTCTGATTTATCCACCGCCACTTCTTGGTAATGCGTGCCGGCAACAAAGTCCGCAGCCTTTGCTGATAAAGACGCTAAGGCTAGCACTAACCCCAAAAATACACCTTTCATGTAAACCCCTAAAATGGTCTTAGTTGCAGCGGCGCTTCATCGAGCGCTGCTAATTGTTCTTTTAAAGCAAGTATTTGCTGTTCCCAGTATTTGTCTGTTGCAAACCACGAAAAGTTCATTTGAAACGCGGCATCTTGCCATCGCGACGCCAACCACGCCATGTAATTGACCATACGCATGGCGCGCAATGGCTCAATTAATGCCAATTGGCTGTGATCAAAATCACAAAACTCTTCATACCCTGCCAACAGGGTGTCTAGTTGTAACAGTTTGTCCGACTGATTTCCACTGAGCATCATCCAAAGATCTTGCACTTGCGGGCCGTTACGCGCGTCATCTAAATCCACAAACATTAATTCATCGCGGGAAAACAAGATATTCCCAGCATGGCAATCACCATGTAAACGCATACTCTGCTTAGGCTGATACATGCGCGCCGTTTTTTCGATGACTTGGTCTAGCACAGTAAAAAACGCCAGCTGAATGCCCGCTGATACTAAACCACTTTCCGCAAGGGTTGTGCGCGCTTGATGCATAAAACTGGCTACGCTAAAGCTTGGGCGATGCTGAAACTGTGTTTGCCCAGCCACTTGGTGCATGCGGCCAATTAAGCGCCCCAGCATTTCCAGTTGGTCTAGGTTGTCCATTTCAAACAAACGCCCACCCACACTCGGAAATAAGGTAAAGCGATAACCTTGGTGCTCAAATAAAGACTCACCATCCCGGCGAAGTGGCATCACCACAGGGACTTCGGCTTCACCAAGGGCAAAAGAAAAGTCATGTTCTTCTTGGATTTGCGCTTCGCTCCAACGCTTGGGGCGATAAAACTTCACCACATAGCGCTGATTGTCATCCGCTTTAAACTGATACACCCGGTTTTCAAAGCTATTGAGTGGCAATAGCCCAGATTCAGGGTAGATACCAACGCCTTCGATGGCATCTAAAATGGTATCAGGCGTGAGGTTTGCAAAATGAAATTCAGTCATTAGCGCCCTTTAAAAAAGTTACTGCTTTGCACCATAGTGACCTCTGGCTCGCCCACAGGGTGAATCACAAAGTTAAACTCAGTGACTGCTGATTTCAGCTCATAAGGATCAAGCACCAAAGACAACAACATGTTAGCGGACTCACCAGGGCGAACGGTAATTTGTTGTTTACCAAGGACTTGCACCCCAGCTAAGCCTGCCACATTCACTTGATAGGTCATCTCGGTTTGCGTTTTGTTCTGAATTTTCAGGGTGTAGGTATTTTCAACCAGCCCTTCGTTATTCATCCGATAAAGCTGATTACGATCCCGGATGATGTCTAAATTCATCGGTTTTCGGGTGGCAATGTCCGTTGCTAACACAGCAACCATAGCTAACAAGACGACCGTGTAGCCAATGAGCTTAGTGCGCACGGGCTTGGTTTTTTGCTCGCCTGCTAAGTTGCGCTCTGTGGTGTAAGCAATCAGGCCGCGCGGGTAATTCATTTTGTCCATAACACCATCACAGGCATCAATACAGGCGCCACAGTTAATGCACTCGTATTGCAGGCCATTACGAATATCAATGCCGGTTGGGCACACTTGTACACACAAGTTACAGTCAATGCAGTCACCTAAGCCCATTTCGCTTGGATCTTGCTTACGCGAACGAGGACCACGCTCTTCACCGCGTTTGGCATCATAGCTCACGGTAAAGGTATCTTGATCAAACATGGCTGACTGAAAACGGGCATACGGGCAAATGTGTAAGCACATGATTTCCCGCATCCAGCCTGCATTGCCATAGGTGCAAGCGGTGAAAAACAGCACACTGATAATGGCGGCGGCAGAGGCTTGCCAAGTAAAGAACTCGACCATAAGGTCATCTATCGGGGTAAAGTAACCCACAAAGGTCAATGATGTGTATAAGGAAAAGGCCACCCAGCTAAAGTGCTTTAAGCTTTTGCGCCAAAACTTATCAAAGTCCATTGGCCGCTTGTCCAGCACTTTACGTTTGTTTGCTGAGCCTTCAATTTTCTCTTCAAACCAAATGAAGATAAAGGTCCACACGGTTTGTGGGCACATATAGCCGCACCACACCCTGCCATAAAAGGTGGTGACTAAAAATAAGGCAAATGCCGCAATGATAAAGATCCAAGCCAGTATGGTAAGGTCTTGCGGCAATAAGGTCATACTAAAAATGGTGAATTGCTGCTGGCCAATATCAAATAAAATCGCTTGCTGCCCATTAAAGGTCAACCAAGGCAAAATCATAAACAACAGCATTGCCACTAAACCAATACGACGGCGAATAAGTTGATGCAACCCGCTTACGGCACGCACATAAATGCGGTTACGGGGATTAAAACTGTCTTTTGTCGCGGGATCGGGCTTGTGAATTTTTACGTCTACGGGAATATTTTTGACGTGAATCTTTTTATCCATGACTGGCTCCTAACACCACCCTTGCACTTGCTACGCTAGTATAT
>JBGTXC010000277.1:0-2870 GCA_041937835.1 Alteromonadaceae bacterium
GGCAAAACCTTTGCCATTGATGAAGCGCTACTAGCAAATTACCTGCTGGCGTTTGTGGAAGGCAAAATGAATCAATTTGTACGCTCAGACTTTAAATTAAAGCCTACAGCCACATTTGAAGGCCAATGGGTTGAGATCAGCAAAAGCTGGCAATAAGTCAAAAACACAGTTTTTAAAAGGCGCTTAATGCGCCTTTTTTTATCTCACAAACTCGGGGGTTTATCGGATTTTGCTGCAGCCCCTGTGTTCTCATGTAACAATGCAAAAAAAGCAAAAAGAGACCAAGGCATGAAATATTTGCAGACTTTACCTTGGGTGGTGGCCGCATCAGTATTGGCTCACAGCGCCCACTCAAAGGCGCAAGATGCGCCTAAACCACTTCAGTTTACGGATGTATTCAACTTTAAAATGAGCAAGCAAACGCGCCTAAGTGATGACGGCCGCTTTCTTGCCACAAGCGCCACACCATACCGCGGTGACGCTGAAGGGTTAGTGTATGACTTAACCCAAAACCAATTACTCGCCAGCATTCCACGTGGTACTAAAGCCACCTTTAATAAAAATGCGGCTTGGGTCAGTTTTACCCAAGTGCCTACCTTGCTTGAAAAAGAAACCGCAAAAAGCAAAAAAGAAAAAAAGGCACTTAAAAACACCTTAGTGTTAGTGAACACAGAAAGTGGCAAACAGCTAGCCTTTGCAGAAGTTAAAAACTACGCCATTTCAGACGATGGCCAATGGCTTGCTTATCGCACTGAAGCAAAAGACGAAAGCAAAACGGATACCGCTGAGGACAAAGCGCCAGCAAAAGCAGATAAGAGCGCGAAAAAAGACGACCAAGATGCCATCAAAGCGGATAAAAAAGACAAAGCATACCGCTTAGTGGTGGTTAACCTTGCTAACGAGCAAAGCGTTAGCACGGATGACGTGCTGCATTTTGCGATTAGCCCAGACAGCCAAGTGGTGCTTTATAACCAACTGAGCAAAGATGGCGCGAGCAACAAAATTGCTGAACTTAATTTAAATACGCTCACCCATACTGCGTTAATGGCAGAGCCTGGCATCACCCTTAGCCAAGTACGCTTCCACCCTGAAAAAGCACTTGCCGCTTTATTAGTGGGTAATTACGTGAACGAGGACACTCGTCGTCGTAATTACAGCTTGCAGTTGTTTGATGTTGCTAAAAACCGCTTTGACACCATTGCGCTTAATAGCGAAAGCCAAGTCATTGCTAAGCAAGCCAAACTTGCGTGGTCAGAAAAAGGCGAGCGCCTTTACTTTGAAACTAAGCCAGCCCTTAGCGCCAAAGTAGACGCCAAAGAATATGACGAAGCAGATTCACTGAAGCGCCCTGACGTCATTCGCGATTACGCAAAAGTAACTGTATGGCATCACCAAGATGCTGAAATCAAACCGCGTGAAAAACAGCAGTGGCAAGCAGCTAACAAGCACCGTCATTACCAAGCGGTTTACCATGTGAATGGCAAGCGCACAGTACAAATTGAAACCCCAAGTGTGCGTGATGTGCGTTTACACACAGAGCGCAGCGCCCTACTAGGCCGTGATGACACGCCATATTTAGAAAAAATCCAATACCAAGGGTTTTACGCTAATTACTACGCCATTGATGTCAATACAGGTGAACGCACACAGTTTTTAACTGACTACCCGTTCCAGCCTAGCTTGTCACCAAACGGTGAGCATGCGGTGTATTTTAAAGATGGCCAAGTGCACCTGCACAACATTAGCCAAGACAAGAGCCGCGCGGTTTCAACCAAACTTGATGGTATTTTTGCCGATGATCGCCACGATTACCCGTCACCGCAACCAGGTTATGGTGTTGCAGGCTGGTATGAAGACGGCAGTGCTGCCCTTATCTACAGCAAATTTGATATTTGGCAGCTAGATAGCAAAACGGGTGCCGTAAAACGCCTCACTCAAGGTTATAAAAACAATACCCAATACCGTGTTGTGAGCTTAGACAAAAAAGCCGTTGGCTTTAACAAAAGCACGCCATTGTTTGTAAAGGGCCATAACCTAAGCAGTAAGCAAACCGAGATCGCTACCTTAGATCTAGTAAGCGGTGCGTTTAAAACTGTACTCGATGGTGATTACCGTTATGACTTACGCTTAAAAGCAAAAGATGCGGACACAGTGATTTTCACCCGTCAAAGCTACCATGAGTACCCAGATTTCTGGCAAACTGACTCAAGCTTTAGCCAAGTGCAAAAAGTCACAGACTTAAACCCGCAAGTGACTGACTTTGCATGGGGCCAAAAACCTGAGCTTATCAGCTACAAAGGCTTTGACGGCGAAGACCTACAAGGCGTATTAATTAAGCCACACGGTTACCAAGAAGGTGACAAAGTACCGGTACTGATTTACTTCTACCGTTATATGTCGCAGCGCATGTACGACTTCCCGCGCATGGAGCTAAATCATCGCCCTAATTTCCCAATGTTTACCTCAAACGGCTATGCCGTGTTCTTACCAGACATTCGCTTTGAAGTAGGCTACCCGGGGCCATCGTCAACTAAGACCATGATCAATGCCGCACAAGCACTCATTGATAATGGTGCGGACGTGATTGTAACCATGGCAGACTCTCCAGCAACAGTGCAAACATCAAAGAAAAATGGTGTTTATGCTATTGGAAACGATACGGACATGGCTATCTATGGTAAAGAGGCTCACTTGACTGCCGCAGTCTGGAACTGGGATGTCTATTATCTTGCAGCAGTAAAAGCTGTAGAAAACGGCACCTGGAAATCCAGTGCAGACTGGTGGGGGCTTGATTCCGGAATTGTTGGTCTGACAAGTTTTCATCCGGATGTTCCACAATCACTGATTGTACAAATGAACAGAGAAAAAGG
>JBGTXC010000278.1:0-2836 GCA_041937835.1 Alteromonadaceae bacterium
TTAAAAAAAAGCCGCCTCGTGCGGCTTTTTTTATGCCTATCGAATTTCACTATTTGTTTGTAAACTATAGAAAAATTATTAATCACCTTGGGATGAGCCTCGATGCCTTCTGCTAAAGCTATAAAACGCCACCTTGACGAAAAACCGCATTTAATTGCCATTCTTATTTTGCTTTTAGTGACAGTGTGGATGGCATCAGGTGTGGGGGCGTCTGAGCAAGAGGCGGCTGCTGAAAAAGAAAGCACCTTAGCGCCGAAGGTTAAAGTGGCTTTGCTTACCCCAACTCCTCTTGAAAAAACCTTACGTTTTTACGGTAAATCAGAGCCCAACAAAGTCGCTAAAGTGGCCGCGCAAGTGAGCGGGCAGTTACTTTCATTTGCTGTGAAAGAAGGTGATTTTGTTACCCAAGGGCAAGTGCTGGCATACTTAGATAAAGGCGTACTGGAAGCGCAAGTTGCATCCGCGAAAGCTAGTATTTCCCAGGCCGAATTAGAATATGCGGGCCTTAAAAAGTTAAGCGCCAAAGGGCTTCAAGACGAAGTAGCACTGGCACGAGCTAAAAGCCAACTCATGAGCGCAAAATCCACCCATGCACAATTACAACTTATGCTGACCCGAAGCACAGTCACTGCACCTTTCTCTGGTGTGGTGCTGGGGTATCATGTGGAGCCGGGCGACTATTTAGGGATGGGCGATGTGATTTTGCACATGGCTGATATGAACCCATTAGTTGTTAGGGCGGATGTTACTGCACTTGAAGTGGCCGCGCTCAATCAAGGGCAAAGCGCCAAAGTAAATATGCAAGGGCAAACCTTTGATGCCAACATTGCCTTTGTTGCGCCTGTTGCCGATGCCTTAACCAACACGTTTAAGGTTGAGGCTCACATTGCCAACCCAGATAACCGTTTGCGTGCTGGGTTTTCCTCTGAATTAGCGGTGACGCTTGAAAAAGCGCCTGCGGTAAAAATTAGCCCAGCATTTTTAGCCTTGGACGATTTAGGCAATATCGGGGTGAAAACCTTAGACGAGAACGACAGAGTCAATTTTACGCCTGTGGATGTTGCCCATGCCGATGACACAGGTGTTTACCTGTGGGGTATCTCGGAAGGGCTTAGAGTCATTACCCTTGGGCAAGGGTTTGTGCGCACCGGGGATAAAGTCACCCCAGTACTTGCCAGCACTGAAGAGGGCAAGTAAATGCGCGCAATCATAGATGCGGCTATTCACAGCACGCGCACGATTTTATCTATTTTTGTGCTTTTGCTCATCGCGGGTTTTTATACCTATGTAACCATCCCAAAAGAAGCAAATCCAGATGTTACAATTCCCATCATTTACGTTTCTATCGTCCATGATGGCATTTCCCCAGAAGATGCAGAACGCTTATTAATTCGACCCATGGAGGTTGAGCTTAGAAGCATCGAAGGGGTGAAAGAAATGAAAGCCTCTGCCAGTGAGGGGCATGCGTCTGTCACACTTGAATTTATCGCCGGATTTGATCCAAAAGAGGCGCTAGCGGATGTGCGGGATAAGGTGAGCCTTGCCAAAGCGAAACTGCCTCAAGACTCAGAAGAGCCGGAAGTTCACGAAGTATTAATGGAAGATCAGCAGCCAACCATCACCTTGGTGCTGTCTGGTGCTGTGCCTGAGCGCGGTCTGCTAACGTTAGCGCGTAATTTAAAAGACGAGTTAGAGTCGATTTCCAGCGTGCTTGAAGTGGAAGTGGGCGGCGACCGGGAAGACATGGTGGAAATTGTGGTCGACCCACTGATGATGATCAGCTACGACCTTAATCAAAACGACATCTACCAATTACTTAATAATAACAACCGTTTAGTGGCAGCTGGCACCTTAGACACAGGTAAAGGCCGCTTTGCTATCAAAATCCCATCGGTGTATGAGTCCATCAAAGACGTGATGGAGCAGCCAATCAAAGTGGTGGACGACCGCGTTGTGCGCTTTATGGATGTGGCGCAAATTCGCCGTGCCTATAAAGACCCAAGCTCCATCGCCCGCATCAATGGTAATGCGGCTGTGGCGCTAGAAGTTAAAAAACGCGCCGGTGAAAACATCATTGAAACTGTGGCGGCCGTTAAAGAGGTGGTGGAAAACGCCCGTAAAGTATGGCCGCAGCACATCAAAGTAGATTACACCAGCGACAGCTCAAAAGACGTTAAAGACATGCTCAAGGACCTGCAAAATAACGTTTTATCAGCGGTGCTATTAGTGGTCATAGTGATCATCGCGATTTTAGGTGCGCGCAGTGCGTTTTTAGTGGGCGTGGCCATTCCCGGCTCTTTCCTCACCGGTATTTTAGTTATTTCCGTGTTTGGCTTAACGGTGAATATCGTGGTGCTGTTTGCGCTCATCATGGCTGTCGGTATGCTGGTGGATGGCGCAATTGTTGTTAGTGAGTTTGCAGACAGAGCAATGAGTGAAGGCAAACAGCGCAAGGTTGCATATAAACTGGCTGCAGAACGAATGGCATGGCCAATTATCGCCTCTACGGCAACAACATTAGCGGCCTTTGCCCCGCTGATATTTTGGCCGGGAATGATGGGCGAGTTTATGAAATACTTGCCGATTACACTTATTGCTACTTTGTCTGCGTCATTACTTATGGCACTGGTGTTTGTACCAACTATTGGTGGACTAATAGGTAAATCAAGGCCGCTTTCTGAGCAGCAAAAACATGATTTAGAGTTAGCAGAGTCTGGCGATTTAACACAAATTAAAGGGATGCTAGGGCGTTATATTCGAGTGCTTGATTATGCAACAGAGCGTCCTTGGTGGAGCCTTGCTGCTGCAATCGTGTTTTCTATTATGGTGTTTTTTG
>JBGTXC010000279.1:0-2833 GCA_041937835.1 Alteromonadaceae bacterium
GATGTCACCTAAGGCATAAATGCCTTCTGCTTGGGTGTTTTGCCACTCATCGACATGGATAAAGCCATTATCATCCGTAGTGACATCCGTATTGTGTAAATCGATTTTGTCTGTGGTTGGGGTGCGGCCAATTGCCCAAATGACTTGGTCGAAGGTGTCACTTTGACCGTTTTCTAGGGTTAAACGAATTTGCCCTTGGTCGGTTTTTTCTAAGGATTTTGGTGTGCTCTGCGTGTGTAAGTGCGGGCCTTCTTTTGCCATCACTTCCACTAAGGTGCTTGACAGCATTTAATCAAAACTACGCAGCGGTGCGTGTTTTCGTACAAATAAATGCGACTCAGTGCCAAGGCCATTCAATACACCAGCAAGCTCCACAGCAATGTAGCCTGCGCCAATCACCGCCACTTTTTTAGGTTGGCTGGCAAGCTCAAAAAAGCCATTTGAATCTATACCTAGCTCAGCCCCTGGAATATTCGGGCGAATGGGTCTGCCGCCTACCGCAATGACAATATGGTCTGCCGTATAACGTGCGCCATTTACCTCAACGGTATTGTTATCAATGAACTTGGCAAAACCCTTGATGACGGTCACCCCATTTTTAGCGAGGTAATTGTTATAACCGTTATGAATGCGGCCAATATAAGCTTGGCGACTTGCGACTAATTTTTGCCAATCAAAGTCATTAATAGTGACATCAAACCCGTAATCAGGCGCATACAGCTTAATGGCTTCTGCCACTTGGGCGCCATGCCACATTACTTTTTTAGGCACACAGCCAACGTTGACACACGTACCACCTAAATCACCTGCTTCAATTAACCCGACTTTAGCGCCGCGCATTGCCGCACGGTTTGCTGAGGCAATCCCACCGCTGCCGCCGCCAATTGCTAAAAAATCAAAATGTTGTGTCATTGTTTCAAGCCTTTTGATGAAAGATGGGCTCAAGCATATCACTGTGTTTTTGAAGCGCAATTAGACTTAGGTGATTTGCTATGGGCTTTTGTGCTTTTTAGCTGCCTAAGTGATGCACTTGGTAATAAGGAGGGAAGCGCCTAAAGGGTTATACATAAAAATCAGGCTGCTTTGTAAGCGCCAAACCGCCTAATAGATGAAATAAACGCACCGTTGACAGCATCAAGGCTGCCTGTCATTGTGAGTGTAAATAACAAACAAAAACAATGCTTTAAGGATGAAGTAAATGGAATCAAACATCGTTTTATTTTCAAAAGAAAACACGGATGAAATGCGCAATATTATTCAGTGCCGCTATGGTGATAAGTTTGATAGCGCTGTGATGCGAGACTTATCCCGCATAGTAAAAAATGCCAACATCATAGCTTTGGATTTTTCAGCGCTGCTTAAGTGTTTGGATAAATGCAGTAGCAATTACCGTGTGTTAAAAGGCGCATTGGCGCTTTCGCAAGTTGAAGAGATTCAAGCACTAAAGCCAAATGTTTTATTGGCCTCTAAGGTCTATAACGTCAATGATGACACTCTCACGATTGATGGTTTCACCGAGTATTGCGAGCGCTTACAAAGCATGGTGGGTAGCGATGGGGTGTTAGCGGTCACAAGTGCAATCACAGAAGGGGATGGCAGCGAGTTTTATCTCGTTGGCTAGCCTTTAAATGATTACGTCACTGCCTTTTACAAGGGCGGTGGCGACAGCCACTTTAAGCCATTTTTCGAGCACCCATCACGCACTGACTCTTTTTAATCATTCTACTTACTTTTCACCACTTAAATAGTCCAACACAATTAAAAACACACTAGATTTAAACCCACAACTGCACCTTGTTATTTAGCTATTTACCCCCATTTCTCTGCTATGCACAGATAAAAAGGCAACACCATGACCACAGCAGACACAGATTTAAGTAACAACCCACTATTAAACATGACGGAGCTGCCCGCATTTTCAAACATTGAGCCCGCGCACATTGCGCCTGCCATTGAGTCTTTATTAGCGCGCTGTAAAGCAGAGATAGAGCGTGTTGTCGCGCTGCCACAAAAAACGTGGGATAACTTTGTGATGCCACTGTCTGAAGTGGATGATGCACTAAGTCGTGCTTGGTCGCCGGTATCCCACATGCATTCTGTGGTGAACTCTGAGGCTCTGCGCGAAGCCTACAACACTTGCTTGCCAATGCTCTCTGAGTACAGCACTTTTGTTGGCCAGCACAAAGGCTTGTTTAATGGTTACCAAGCGCTGCAGGCATCTGACGAGTTTGCACAACTTGATGCTGCGCAGCAAAAAGTGATCACCAACGCATTACGTGATTTTAAGCTCTCGGGGATTGACCTCTCGCCTGAAAAACAAGCTCGTTATGGCGAGATAGTGGCGCGCTTATCTGAGCTCACGACTCAATTTGGTAATAATGTGCTCGATGCCACCCAAGCTTTTGTGCTTAACATTGAAGACGAAAGCCGTTTAGCAGGTTTGCCAGAGTCTGCCATTGCCCTTGCTAAACACACCGCAGAGCAAAAATCTTTAAACGGGTATGCCTTTACCCTTGATTACCCATCTTATCTGCCAGTTATGACGCACGCCGATGACTGCGACTTGCGTGAACAAATGTACACAGCCTTTGTCACCCGCGCCTCTGAGCTTGGGCCAGATGCCGGTAAGTTTGATAACGCGCAGGTGATGAACGAAATTTTAACCCTGCGCCATGAGCTGGCTGAACTACTTGGTTTTTCACATTTTGCAGAAAAGTCTTTAGCCACCAAAATGGCTGAAACCCCAGAGCAGGTGTTTGGTTTTTTAAATGACTTAGCAAGGCGCTCAAAAGGGCAGGCGCTCGAAGAGCGCGATGAACTCATCCGCTTTGCG
>JBGTXC010000027.1:0-18111 GCA_041937835.1 Alteromonadaceae bacterium
AACATAAAGACAAAACACGATTAATTGCAAGCCTTAATGACCCGCGCGTGAGCCAGTTTTTATCGCCTAAAATCCCTTTTCCCTATACAGAGCAAGACGCTGAGTGGTGGATTGACCTTGGCAGTAAAGCAGGCCTCATTCGTGCCATTACGTTGGACGACCAATTAATTGGCTGCATTGGTGTGACCAAAGGCGAATTTGAATACGCACGAAATGGCGAGCTTGGATATTGGCTTAATAGCGACTTTTGGGGCAAAGGTTATGCTAGTGATGCGGTTAACCTCATTATTGAGGAAGTATTTAAAACCACTGACATCAACCGGCTTTTTGCTACGGTATTTTGCGGTAATCTTGGGTCTATGCGGGTGCTTGAAAAGTGCCACTTTGTAAAAGAGGCAACACTTAGCCAAGGTATTTATAAAAACGGTCAGTTTTATGATAGCCACCTCTTTGCGCGATTAAAAAAATAACACGCAAACCAAGGCACCTCTATGAAACCCTGTCATCAAAAAAGCTTTTACACTGCCTACCAAGGTGGCATTTTAACCAGCATTTTGCTTACCCTCGTATTGATAGCACATGCGTATGCAGCAGGCTCCACTCGCCCTGATGTTATTGAGTTAGGCGTTACAAAATCAGTCCATTCTAAAATATTGGCCGAAAATAGGCCTTACCACATTTACCTACCGCCAAATTATCATTCAAGTTCTCAGTCCTACCCTGTGATTTACCTACTTGATGGCGATGCGGATAGATTCAAAGCATTTGTAGGTGTACTGCATGCCCTCAGCACGGACACTTTGGGCCATCAAGTTGAGCAAGCCATCGTCATTGCTATCCCTAATACCCATCGCTCACGGGATCTCACACCAAGTGTTCTGCCTACTTGGCAATTTAAAGGGCGCACTTTAGAAACCTTTGATAAAACCGGGCAAGCTAAGCAGTTTCAACGCTTTTTAGAACAAGAGCTCATGCCTGCCGTAGCGCGAGAATACAGTGCCTCATCCACACGAGTCCTCGTTGGTGAGTCCTTTGGTGGCCTTTTTGCTGCAAACGTTTTACTCCATGGCAAATCTACCTTTACCGATTTCCTGATCATTGACCCAACGGCGCTTTGGGATAACGATTATCTTAACCATGCCTTTGATAATAAGCCCAAGGCTCCTTCATTTAACGCTGATGTTTACTTTGCTTTTGCAAATAATGCCCATTTAGGGGAAATTGGATTAACCAATTATGCGTGGGGCACATCATTTGCGGACAAGGTCATTAAAAACAGTAATCAAAATGCCACTAAGCACTATTTTGCAGACGAAACCCATGGCACAGTGGCACTATTAGGCTGGTATCAGGGATTAAAATACTTACTCCCATTTAACCAAAACAAAGATAACTAGAGTGTGGTACACACGCTTCTTACACACTTCACTCAGAGGCCCAGATGACAATTCGCTTTACTCCGTGTCACAACTTACATCACGCTGCTGCTATTACCTTTGACAATATGCGTGAGTCCTACGCGCGATTTGCCCCAGACTGGGATGCGGATAAAGTCTATCAAGTGACACAATCTCTTGATAATTATGATATTTTAAGTGGTGAAAAGTGTGTAGGTGTTATGCGCCTTGAGTTTTTTAACGACCATTGCATGTTAAGAGACTTACAAGTCATTCCTCAGGCACAAAATAAAGGGATTGGCATGCAGGCGATTTTACATGCAAAAGATTTGTGTGAAGCCCAAAAACTGCCCGCATTAAAACTTAGAGTGCTATCTACAAGCCCAGCAAAAGCCTTATATGAGCGCGCAGGGTTCACTTTAGAACACAAAGACGCACAGTTCCTATACATGAGCCTTGCGATTGCTTAAAGCCACACACAAAAGCAAAAACACATCACCACACACTAAAAAGGACTTTGACCATGGCGCACAATAAAACTCTGAGCTCACACTTTGCCACCCTAATTTTTACGGCATCTGCCTTTAGCCACGCCAGTGCAGAAGTAAACAGCGGTGCTTTACAGCCCACCTATCAAGATTACCAAGCAGGTGAAACCTGGGTGTGGCAATACAAAGGCATGACCACAGAGGGGATTGTGCGCGCCGACGGTACAGACACCAAGAAAATCATTGCTGATAAAGGCACACTTTATATGCAAACCATGCATAAACGCGTGCCACTTACGAAAATCGTCGCGCCAGAAACGAGCCCTACGCCTCGTTATCTTTGGCCATTAACCGTAGGTAAAACCTGGCAATTTGAACAACACTGGACCAGTGAAGACGGCACCCAAGGCGCCACCATTCAAACTGCGGTGGTAGAAGACTATCAGCCTAAAACTGTCCGTGCTGGCACCTTTATGGCTTACACCATTCGCTATACAGGTAAAATCACAGACTCCAAAGGCTTTAGCGCCGACACCACAGACATCCACTGGTATGCCCCTAAGCTTAAAACCTTTATTAAGCTCACCCAAATTCAAGGGGATTACCAATACAATGAAGAGCTCATTCATTACCAAGCTAACTAGCCACAGCTAAGTATTTTAACCTTTTTTAGTGAGCCAAACGTGCAGTTAAAACGCATTCATCA
This sequence comes from Alteromonadaceae bacterium, assembly GCA_041937835.1. Taxonomy (GTDB): domain Bacteria; phylum Pseudomonadota; class Gammaproteobacteria; order Enterobacterales; family Alteromonadaceae; genus Pseudoalteromonas. The sequence continues at coordinate 2,592 of JBGTXC010000027.1, forward strand.
CGCTGCCATTATTTGCAGTGATTACTCAATTTCAAAAGCCTTTTACACTGAGATACTTGGCTTAAAAGTCATTGCTGAGCACTACCGTGAACAAAGACGCTCCTATAAATGTGACTTAGCGCTACCCGATGGCAGCCAAGTAGAGCTATTTTCATTTGAAAACCCGCCACAAAGACCAAGCTACCCAGAGGCTTGTGGCCTTAGGCACCTTGCCTTTGCCGTAGATGACATAGATGCCGCCTGTGAGCACCTGTTACGCCAAGGCGTCACACCAGAAGCGATACGCCAAGACCCATACACACAAAAGCGCTTCACTTTTTTTAGTGATCCCGATGGTTTGCCACTAGAGCTTTATGAGCAGTAATGCGGTGTGTAAGCGTTTAAACGTGAAAGGCTTCCTTGTTGGCATGTCACTTGTTACAGTGAAAAATAAAATCCCTATGAAATCTGATTATTCAAACTTTAACGCGTTTTACCCTGACTATTTAAAAGAACATCAAGATCCAATCTGTCGGCTTTTACATGTATGCGGCAGCACGTGTGTGCTCTTAATGCTGGCTTATGCACTCTTTACGGGGCACTACGCCTTATTATTTACCTTACCATTGATTGGTTATGGCTTTGCGTGGGTGGGGCATTTCTTTTTTGAGAAAAACCGCCCGGCCACCTTTACCTACCCATGGTATAGCTTGCTCGGTGATTGGGTGCTGTTTAAAGACGTGCTCATTGGTAAGGAAAAAATCCGCCCATAACCTGGGCGGTTGATGTGTATTTTAAGCCCACATGTGGTGGCTTTTTGCTGAGTACTTATTACCAATTAACTATTTCTTAGTAATAATGCCTTAGTTACCATTTCTAAGAAATTAGCGATACGTCACTTTGGCGGTTAAACGGTTAAATAGCCCCGGGAAAAAACGTTTTATGGTGGGTGCCCAGCCACTTAAGCCTTTGCCAATCACCACTTCGTCTTTGCCTTTTGCCATCGCTTTAATGATGTGCTGCGCACAGGTTTCCACTGCCATGCCATTTTCGATTGATGCTTCACTGTGATTTTGCGCCACCCCTTGCTCATTGCGTGAGTTATGCGCGATGGCGGTTTTCACAGAGCCTGGACACACCGTCAAACAATGGATGTTATCTTTACTTAGCTCAGCGCGGATGCAGTCCATAAAGCCCACCACCGCATATTTAGAACCAGAATAGCCCGAGCGATACTGCGACCCCACTTTGCCCGCCACACTGCTAATAGCCACTATCATCCCTTTTTTACGAGGCTGCATGGTTTTTGCCACAGCGTGAGTCAAGGTCACTAAGCTCAGGTAATTAACGGCAATTAGCTCATGATAAACGGCCAGCGTGCTGTCTAAAAATAACCCACGCTGCGAAATCCCCGCGTTATTAATCAAGACATCCACTTGAGGCAAGGTTGGCATTAAGTTAGTTAGCTCGGCTTCTAATGCGTGTGGGTCGCTTAAATCTAAAGGCACCACAAGGTGCGCCTCAGCATTGGGTAAGCTCTCTTTTAGCGCTTGTAACTTTTTCTCGTTACGGGCACTTAAAATAAGGTGCGCACCCGCATCTGCTAATTGAATGGCAAGCGCCTCGCCGATTCCAGATGAGGCACCCGTTAGCCAAATACGTGTGCCTTTAAACATCTGACTCTCCAGTGTTGATACGAACAGGGCCAGCCTGTGCAACCACTTCGGCCTCAAGGGCTTTAAAAAAGCCAACTTTAAATAAGGCTTCAGCCACTACAAACAATGGCCCAATGACCAAGCCCATTAAGTCATCCACAAAGGCGGGTTTTTTACCTTCATAATAATGGCCAATAAATTGAAACACCCAGCCCACCACAAACAAACCAACGCCTAGCATCAGCATCTGACTAAGTGGTAAAGCGCTGGCAAATTCAGTAATTTGCAAACATAAAAGCCAAAGCACCAGCATGACCACACCGAGTTTGAAGTCTAACTTTAAGTAGTAAATTGCGCTGATGAGGGCAACACAATGCGCTAATGTCACAGGGCCACCGAGTACATACCACACAGGCTGGCTTAACAGCACAAAAATACTGACAACGATTAAGGGAATTCCGAAAAAGTGCGTATTGATATTGCGAGGATCGCGATGATAGCGGGCGTAATTAACCAGTTGCTCGGTCAGGGTTTTCATAGTGACATCCTGTTTTATTATTGTCACCTGAAGCTACCTGACCCGAGCGCGTTTCTCAAGCCCCTATTGCTTTTCGTAATTAAAACGCATGCCGTTTTGATGAAGCACAAAAGCCGTGGCGCTTTCATCAAATGCTAAGCGTATGCCACCGGCTTCAAAACGAAAGTCTCTTTCACCAAAGGGTGTCAAAGCAAATGCCCCTTGCCCTGTGGCCTGCGCTTTTAACACGCCATGCTCTAAAAATACTTTAATGGCGAGAGGTAAATCTTTACTGGTAAATTGTCCTTCAAAACGCGACAGCGCTTTGGTGGATAAGGCCACTGGCTTGGCTGAAAAGTCTGGTGCTTGCCATGGCTTTTGATAATGATTGCTTAAAATCGCAATCAGTACATCGTTAAATGGGGTGTTCACACCGTTAAGGCTGACAGAAATCGTCACATCGTCAGCGGGAATGTGCGCCGCATTTGAGGCAAAGCCATCAATGCCGCCGTTATGACCGTAAGCAACCTTGTCATAAAATGGGAACGACATCACCCCAAAGCCATACTGCCCTTGGCGCATCATGCTATCTCGCGACTCGGCTTTTAGTAAGGATTCTGTGCTAAATAACGCATCTATAAAGCGCGCCACGTCTTGGGTGGTGGCACTTATCGCCCCGGCGGCTCTTGGCACACTCGGGTGTGTGGTGCCCATGGCATACCAATTATCTTGATAACCATAGCCAATGGCATCTTCAACACCATCATAATCGCCGTCACCTATTTTTGTGCTTTTGAGGTTTAAGGGCTTAGTAATACGCGCTGAAAGGCTATCGGCAAAAGTACGTTTATCGAGCTTTTCAATTATGAAGCTTAACAGCACGTAGTTAGTATTTGAGTAACCGTATTGGCTGCCCGGCTCAAAGCTCATAGGTTGGTTTTTAAATAAGGTGATCAGCTCAGCCTGGCTGTGTGCCTTATTCATATAAGTTGGGTATGCCGCGGTTGAGGTAAAATTTAGTAAACCACTGGTATGAGATAACAAATGGGCAATGGTAATGTCATTCGCTTTTGGTAGCTCAGGGAAAAAGGTCGCAAGGGGGGTCTCTAAACTGAGCGCACCTTCTTCAATTAACTGCATCACCATCACTGCCGCGTAGGTTTTGGTGATTGAACCAATCTGAAAGTACGTCTTCGCATCATTCAGCGCTTTGCTCTTCACATCTTTAAAACCCATGTGATGGTGATACACAATCTCATCACCTACCATAATGCTCACCGCGCCCATGGCTTTGTCATTGGCTGCTAAATTATTTAAATACTGTGTGAGCGCACTGTAATCTACTTTCTCAGCGGGTGTCGTGCTTTTGGCAATACTTGCCGGGGCACCCAGCACTAGGCTTAATAAACAGGCATGTTTTAATGCTTTAAGAGACGATGTCAAAGCAGGCATAGCAAATCCTTTTTCTTTTAATCATGCGGGATTTTACTGCCAAAGGGTGTGACAATTTGTAACAGCGTGTTAACCAAATTCCTTGAATGGCTTTGCCCCCTATGCCATAACTAGTTGAAATACATAAAAAGGACTCCTTATGCTACGCAATCGCCCCTTTATTTTTAGTGCCATGGCAGGGTTATGTGCCAGCCTTATATGGCATAGCCCAGCTGCATCTAACGAACTTGAAGTCACAACCGCTACCAAGCCGCATTTAGAAGATTTAATTACGTATCGCCGCCATATTCATGCCAACCCTGAGCTCAGTAACCGCGAATTTAAAACCGCGGCCTATGTTGCTGAGCACTTAAAGCGCTTAGGCCTAGAGGTGCAAACTAATATCGCGCACACAGGCGTGACTGCGCTTTTAAAAACGGGCAAGCCCGGCCCTTTCATTGCACTTCGTGCGGATATGGATGCTCTGCCTGTGACAGAGCAAACGGATGTGCCATTTGCCTCAAAAGTAACCACAGAATATCGCGGTGAAACCACAGGGGTGATGCATGCCTGTGGTCACGATACCCATGTGGCCATTTTAATGACAGTGGCTCAAACCTTAGTTGGCATGAAAAACGCGCTTAAAGGCGATGTGTTATTTATCTTCCAACCCGCTGAAGAAGGCGCCCCTAAAGGAGAAGAAGGCGGTGCTGAGCTAATGCTTAAAGAAGGTATTTTTGCCAAACGCACACCGGATGCCGTGTTTGGGCTACATGTCACCGCCAGCCTCAATAGCGGTGTGATTGGCCTAAGAGAAGGCCCTTTGATGGCCAGTGAAGACTCCTTTGATATTACCGTCAGTGGTCGTCAAACCCATGGGTCTAGACCTTGGAACGGCGTAGACCCGATTGTGGCTGCCGCACAAATCATTTTAAACACCCAAACCATTGCGTCTCGCCAAGTGAATGTGACCAAAGCACCCTCGGTGATCTCTTTTGGTGCTATTAAAGGGGGCATTCGCTCTAATATCATCCCTGATGAAGTGAACTTAATTGGCACCATTCGCACCTTTGATCAAACCATGCGGGCCGACATTAAAAAGCGCTTAAAGCACACCGCCGAGCTCACTGCAAAAAGCCAAGGCGCATCTGCCCATGTGCACATAGATAAGGGCTACCCAGTCACTGTGAATGACGTGGCACTGACCCGAGCTATGCTCCCGAGCCTTCATAAAGTGGCCGGTAAAACAAACGTGCGCGAGATGGATCTCATCACAGGGGCCGAAGACTTTAGTTTTTATGCCATGGAAACGCCGGGACTATTCTTCTTTTTAGGCATTACCCCCCCTCTGCAAGACGCTAAAACCGCACCGAGTAACCACTCGCCACTATTTTATGTTGACGAAAGCGCCCTTCCCTTAGGCGTTAATGCGCTAACCCAACTGGTGCTTGATTACCAAGCGGCTCACTAACCACTCGCTCTTTTTGGGGCGCTCAAGGGCATGTGTTTTATGCGCTTTGAGCGTCCCTTTTATTTTACCTTCTGCGCTTTTAACCCTTGCCTTTAAGCCTCCTAAAAATGGCTGGATTAAGATTTAATTTGTACCTATACCGGGTTATTTTTCGCGTTTTTTAAGATGTTCAGCTTGTCGAAGTCACGAAGGCACACTAAGCCATGAGAGCGCAAAGCGCACCTTGCACCTGTTTAAGTCACATGTTTAAGCGGGGTAAGTTCACTTACAAGGAAATAACCATGGCTAAATTTAAAATTGATATTCCTGCAGGGCCAATCTGGAACCAAGATGATGCTCAAGAAAAAGCACCTAAAATTGCAGCGGCGCACCAAGGCAAGTGGACTAGTAATTGGAAAACTGTGGTTCCCAATGAAATGAGTGTGGTTGAAGTGGAATTAGACGTAGCAAACGCAGGTAAAAATGAGTTTGTGACGGATGTCTTAGCGGGCCCAATTTGGAGTAATGACGAAGCACAAGAAATTGGTAAAGCCATTGCTGCGTCTTATGGGGCCGATTTCACAGGACAATGGCGTACCATTAAAGAAGGTAAAATGAGCGTGATCCAGTTACGCTACAACGATTAAGCTAGGTTGACAGCTTAATCGTGGAGTTACGGGTTACTAACAAAAAAGCGCACCAGAGTGCGCTTTCTTACTAACTAGCTGATTAACTCAGTCAATCCACTGTGACGATTAAGCACCCGCATCATCGCAACTCGGCTCACGTCAGGGTGAGCCACCAAGGTCAGCTGCTTTTTAGCTCGGGTAATGCCGGTATAAAGTAACTGACGATTAATTCCCACGTTTGCTTGCCCAACCGGCGGGAGCACAATCGCGGTATGCGCAAACTCTGATCCTTGGGATTTATGTATGGTCATGGCATACACAGTGTCATGCTGTGGCAAACGGGCTAGCGCAAAATAACGCACTGTGTCATCCGCATCCACAAAACTTGCCATCAATTGGCCGTTGTGGCGCACTATCAGGCCAATATCACCGTTAAAAAGCCCTAACTGGTAGTCATTATCCGTGATCATGATAGGTTTTGAGACATAATGGCGGCCACCACTGATTTTACCTTGGCGCACTAACTGCTGCTCAATGCGCTCATTTAACCCTGTGACACCAAAGGGCCCAGCTTTGACAGCCGCTAATACTTGGTAACTTAAAAAAGCTTGATGTGCTTTGATGACGTCATCTTCAGCGAGCGCTTCAAGCACTAAGTGGTGCGCCATGCTCGCCTGTTGGATCAACGCTTGATGACTTTGTGCATCTAAGGTCTGCAGGTTAAGTTCAGTGCTAAACGCTGGGTTATTAGCCGCGGCTAAAAAGGCGTTCCAATCACCTTGGTTTACCGCAAGGGCGAGTTGCCCAATGCCACTTTTACCATCAAAGCGATAGCTTTTTTGCAGCATGACTAAACCGCTGAGGCTTGCAGGCGTTTTGCTCAATGATTGAGGCAACGGGCAGGCCACAGCATTTAAAAAAGTAAGGGTGTCGTCGGTATAAGCGGGCACTTGACCAAGCACAGCACCTTGGCAAAAATCCGCCATAACGTTACCGGCTTCAACTGAGGCAAGCTGATCTTTATCACCGAGCAAAATCACCCGGGCTCCTTTGGGTAAGGCATCAAACACCTTACTCATCATGGCTAAGTCCACCATTGAGGCTTCATCTAATACCAATACATCACAATGAAGGGGGTTTTCTTGATGGTGGCGAAAGCGATGGGTATAAGGGATCACACCCAATAAACGGTGTAAGGTTTTGGCCTCATGAGGGATGGCATCACTGAGTACTTGGCTTAATTTAAGCTTAGTTTTGGCATCACGTATGGACTCACTTAAACGTGCCGCAGCTTTCCCGGTTGGGGCGCACAAGGCGATGTTTAACGGCTGAGATTGATGAAGGGTTTGTAAAATAGCGAGAAGCTTGGTCACTGTGGTGGTTTTACCTGTGCCAGGTCCACCGGTGATAACACTAAAGCCTGAGCGCATCGCAAGTGCACACGCCACTTTTTGCCAATCAACCTCATCCACTGATTGTGGGGTGTGAGTGCTTTGTTTACCAAAATGTTCATCCAATAACGCTTTTAGTAAATCTGTGTCTAAATCAAACTGGGCGTTTTTTAAGTCATTGACTTTAATGGCAATGCCCCACTCTTGCATAAAGCGTTTATGGAAATAAAACTTGTTTTGCATCAGCACTAAAGGGGTAGCTAGCGCCTTTGCATCTCCTTGATAGACGCTCACAGCGTGACCTTGTGCCAGTGCCGCTTTGACTTTTTGCGCATCAAGCTGGCTACAGGCTGCAAAGTAATCGGGCGCCTCATCAAAAATCGTCAGGGGGTTTTGCCAGTCCACTTTGTCTAACTCAACACAGGTGTGTTGCGCTTTTTCATAGTGGCGCAAGGTTAATACCGCAAGCACCTCGGTATTGAGTGTCAAAGCACCCATCGAGGTATTAAAAATGACCTGAAGTAAGGTTTTATCGTATTCATTCACGACCCCTAAATCAGAGAGTTCATTCCACCAGCTCATAAGGCCTCCTTGGCAAATAAGGCATCACATTCTGCCAATAGCGCATCATCAATACGGTGAAAATGCACGCCCTCGCCATCTGGCATAGCACGCAAAAAGGTGTAAAAAGTGCCCCCTAAGTGGGTGCTGGGCTGATAATCGGGCACACGGTTTTGTAATAAACGGTGTAGCGCTATGGTGTAGATAAGTGCCTGCAGAGTGTAGTGATGGCTTTGCATGGCTGCCATCAAGGCATCGCCTTGGTAATCCTGCGGGCTGTCCCCTAAGTAATTAGATTTATAATCAAGCACATAGTATTTACCCTGCCACTCAAACACTAAGTCAATAAAGCCTTTTAATAAGCCACTGATGGCATCAAAGCTGAGCATGGCATCATAACCGTAGATGCGTTTAATTAAGCTGTTTAGGCGTGCTACATTCAGCCCTTTTAAAGGTAGGTGGAACTCAGGCTCGATTAAGCACTGGCTTGGGGTTAAGTCCGCCAAACGGATTTGCCCCTGCATGGGCATTAACACGACAGCCGAAAGCCAGGTTGCCACACATTCAGACCAGGCTTCATCTAGATGATACTGACTTAACACGCCGCTAATGTGGGCCTGTACCGCTTGCTCTTTATCGGGGTGATTAAAATCCGCAAAAGGAATGTCTTCAAGTATTTGGTGTAATGCACTACCCGGCCCTGCCCCTTTGGCAAAAGTGTATGGGGTTTTAAGGGTGTTTTTATCCTTTGCCACACTTAAAATGTCCAAATCGCTGTGCTCATCAAAAGCGGCTTGTGGAATATCAGCGCTTGTTTGGCTGTGATCTGCACCAAAGCGTGATAAATGGCTAAAGGATGTAACGTGCCAATCACGCTCTATCTTGCTGTTGAAGGCTTTAACGGCTAAGGCTTGATTTGATATGTGATTTTGTGCGTTTTCTGCTAACACAAGGTTATCAGGCTCTTCAGGCAAGGCATGATAAGCCATGTCAGCATGTGCTTGGCAAAATGCATCTAAGTGGCTTTGCCATTCGTCTGAATCTAACCCTAATAGGTAGCCAAGGGCGCTTCGCATAAAACCAAGCTGGTTTGCGCGCCCGCGTTTTACTGGGTAAACCCCAATGCCTAAGTAGTGCACGGCACGGGTTAAGGTCACATAAAGCAAACGGCAGTCTTCCCCAAGGCGTGCTTGCTGCGCTTTTTCAAGATTGTCTGGGGTTTTACTTAAATCCACCGTACGCCCCGCAGCGCCATTAAAAATAGCGTCATCGGCTTCGCGATAGCTCACCCCAAACGGCACAAACACCACAGGGTATTCAAGGCCTTTTGAGGCGTGTTGGGTAACAATTTTTACCAAGGCATCATCTGATTCTAACCTGAGGCTGGCTTCATCTAAATCCGACTCGGTCATGGCTTTGGCAAACCATTTGATGAGTCGCGCACTGCCATCCAGCTCTCTGGATTTACGCTCTAAGATTTCCCCTAAATGACGTAAGTCCGTTAAACAGCGCGCCACATCCAAGGGCTCATCGCCGGCACTGTGCTGGGCATTAAAATCAGTGATCAGCACAGTCACCAAAGCCATCGGACCTTGGCTCAAAAACACCTGTTTTAAACGCTCAAATTGCATTAACCAATGCTGCCAGCGCCCTTCATCGTCTTTAAGGGCTAATACCTCATCGGCACTTTGCTGCAATAGTGGCCCGATTAATAAGCCGCGCAGGCGTTTTTCATCTGGCTTAATAAACAGCACATGTAAAAGGTTATAAAGCGCCTTAGCTAACGGCGTTTTTAATACGGAATGGCGAGAGAGATAGACGCTTTGTACAGCGCGCTTTTTTAACGCCGTTTTCATAATCGCCGCTTCGGTGCGGCTTCTGACCAAAATGGCAATGTCCCCTGTAGTCACAGGGTTGCCGGCAATGAGTGCTCGCCCATGCTTGGCATCGTCTAAAAGGGTGACGATTTTATCTGCAATGTGCTCTGCGATTTTGGCATTGCCCGCAGCCACACTTAAAGGTGCCTCACCCTCAAGGGCAAAAAACTCACAGGCTTTATGCCCTTGCCATTCAAGGCGTGATTGCCCATGGTGCGCGTTCACGGGCAAATAGTCTATGGTGTCATTAGCTAAAAACGGGTTGGGGTTTTTCAAAAAAAGTGCATTAACGCTTTGTACAATAGGACTATCAGAGCGGTAGTTAGTCTCTAAGGTAAAACGCCGTGATTCAGCAATGGTTTCTTTTGCAGCAATGTAGGTGTGAATATCAGCTCCGCGAAAGCCATAAATCGCTTGTTTTGGGTCACCAATTAAGGTCAATGCGCTTTGAGGCTCACTTTGGTAAATGGCAGAGAAGATCCCCCATTGGATTGGGTCCGTGTCTTGAAACTCATCAATCAGCGCCACTGGGTATTGCCCTACAATGCGCTCTGCAAGCGGGCTATTTGGTGCTTTTAGTGCTTGATGCAAATCGTGTAGCAAATCATCTGGTGTCAGTACGCTTTGGCTTTCTTTATCTGCTTTTAAGCGCGCCAGCACATAGTTACGGCACGCATTATAAATACCAAACACATAGCCATTTTGTAACTGCTTTTGCATGCTCGCATGGGACGCCATCTCATCACCAAGCGCACCTAATTGAATCGGCGTGTGTTTGGCTTTGTAATTCGCTTCATCGGCTAATTCAGCATTATCGTATATTTCTAACCCGTATTTACTGGCACTAAAAAACACCTCATCGTTGTGGAGGTACTCAGTCAGCGCTGCGAGATATTTTTTATTGCCGGGCGGTTTATTGCCTTTGAGGCCTGCGTTTTCAAGGGTGCTAGTAATGTTTGCAGCAACACACTGGGCTTTAAAGTCAGCCACTTCCGCTTTATACAGGCTCAGCCTATTTGCATACTCTTCCATGGTCCATGCGGGCATCACCTGATATTCAGGGTGGCTTACCAAAAGCTGGATTTGGCTTAATAAATGCGCCGGCGATTTAGCCGCAGCCATAAACTCACGCGCTTTTGTTTCATCCATGGGGTATAAGGTTTCGCGCCAAAAGTCTTTAACAGCACGGGTAATAAAGTCGCTTTGATCCATCACAAAACGGCTATCGAAGCGGGTGCCCGACTCAAACGCAAACAAGTTGAGCATGCGATTACAAAAACCATGAATAGTAAAAATCGCAGCATCATCAATGCTTTTAGCAGCACTATCGAGTAAATAAAACGCTTTAATGTAATCCTCTTGAGGTAACTCATTGAGAATGTCATTGACCAAGGCATCTTGAGTGGCCTGCCCAAGCAAGACATCACGCGCCGTAATAATCCTTGCCCGCACTCGGTCTTTGATTTCTGCAGTGGCTGCCTCGGTAAAGGTTACGACTAAAATGCGTTCAACACCGAGTGGCTCCCCGCCTTCATAAAGACCCAGTAAGTACCTGAGATAAAGCCCAGTAATGGTGTAGGTTTTCCCCGTGCCTGCACTGGCTTCAATCACATTGTTGCCAAGCAGGGACACTGTGAGTGGCGCAAGCGGTTGCATCGGGTTGTTTTTAGCGACTTGGCTCATAGTTCAGTCACCTCGCAGGCATTTAAAATTGGGCGATAAACACGCTCACTCAGCGCTTGGAACGCGCTTTGCGCTATGATGTCATCGTTTGGAAACGCAGCGCTCACATAAGCGTCTTTGCCCTCACCGTTAAAATGAGGGTAGCCACCATTAAATGTGAGCTTAGCGGCATCTACTTGCCCTTTTGTGGCAAAGGAATAGCTCGTTTGAGCGATAAAAGGTAACGGCGCTTGATGAGCGCTGATATAAAGCTCAAGTAAGTCCATCAGTTGTTCACGCGCGACATCTTCTGCCATAGGTGCCAATGTCAGGTGTTGATTTAGCGCCACTAACGCGGTGTTTGTAGGCGTGATGGCATTGGCACATAGATGCTGAATATAAGCACTGATAAGGTCTTTGCCTTTAAGGTCAGCTGGGCGGTATAAAAGCTGCTGATTTTGATAAACACTCAACCACCCTTGTAAATTAAAATCCCCGCTACTTAAAGCAAAGTGAAGGTTTACCTCAAGGGCGCCTTCATTACGTTCATTAGGCAGTAACGCACGTACCGTCTCAATAAATGGCGTCAGTTGCTCTTTAAACGCATTTAGCGTGAGTTTGCCACCTTGCCCATGCGGCAAGGCACCTTGTTGCAGTAATTGCGCTTCATCAACTGGGGTGTCATTTAAAGCGCACTGCACTAAATGACCAAAAATCTGATAGCGGGTGAGGTGGTCGGTGACAAAAGGCTCATCGTCTTCTGCTTCGGCATCTAAGTTATCGAGCTTGATGCCAAGCACACGTTCAAAATAACAGCGCTGCGCCTTTGTGAGACCGAAGATCACATCGTCAATTTGATTAAATTGGCTCGCGACACTCATGCCATCAGTGGCTACAGCCGCATCCTTACTTGATGCATTCACCTCATCTGAAAGCCAGGTAGGGTCGTAACTTTGTAGCGCTGAGTCCGTGTAATAATCAGGATGAAAAGGCTGCAAATGATGCTTTCGAGTAAGGTGGTTTACAACGCCCTCGGAATTATCCCCTTCGAGGTAAAACACCCGTGATAAGGTGTCCATCAATTCACTGACTAAGAGTGAGGGAAGTCTTACTGAATTATCCACACAGCTGTTGCCCACATACGAAATATAAAGGGCATCACGGGCACTGAGTAAAGCTTCTAAGAATAAATAGCGGTCGTCCAATTTACGAGAACGATCGCCTTTTTGCCGTGGGGTTTTATTGAGTAAATCAAACCCTGTGGGCACCACATTACGAGGATAATCCGCGTCGTTCATACCAAGCAAGCACACCTGTTTAAAGGGCACAGCACGCATTGGCATCAAGGTGCAAAAATTTACCCGGCCAATCAAAAATCGTTGCCCCACCCCTTGTTGTGATAACGCCCCTTCTAGCACTTTATGCACTAAGGCGGCGTCTACCTCTCCTTGATAATCCCCTTGTTCATAGTGGGTTTGTAAGGTAGCAATGGCGTTGTCGAGTTCACTGAACTCCCTAGCAAGGGCATCATCCCTTTGGTAAAAATCATCGGCAAGCGCCGTTAAATGCGTGGCAAAGCTAGCTAAAGATTGGGCTTTGGATAACTTATTTTTGTAGTGATTCAGTTTAGCTAAAAAGGCTAACAGTGCCCCTGCGACTTCCGTATCACGCCCTTCAATGGCGCTGTGACCATAAATACCATTGTAAGCATCATCGGCACTAAAATGCGCCCCTAACACCAAACGTTGAATGCCAAGGTGCCAGGTATTAAGCGGTAAGCCTGCTTGCCCTAAACTGGCTTTATGCTCACCATCAAAGCCCCATTTAACCGCCACTTCATCGAGCCACACAGAAATCTGCGTGAGATCGTGCTGGGTTAAGTCAAAGCGCTCACTGATCGCCGGCACCAAAAGTAAATCCAGCATTTCGGTTTTACCAAAGCGAAGCGTAGGCAGTTGACTCAGGGTTAAAAAGCTTTGCAGTACCGGCTTTTCTTCCGCCACGGTACGATCCGCAATCGCGTAGGGAATGGCTTTCTCAGTGCCATAAAAGCGACCAAACACCGCATCAATTAAGGGGGCATAGCTGGCTACATCCGGCATCATGACTATGATGTCTTTCGGGGTCAGAGTCTTATCTTTGCTCAGCAGCGTCAAAAGGTAATCGTGAAGCGCTTCAACCTCACGCAGGGCGCTGTGGCAAGTAGCAAACTGAATGCTGGAATCACTCAGTGATAGCGGGATTTTACCTTCCTCACTCACGTACCACAGCGGCGACGGTTCAAGGGCACGCCCCTTAAATGCTAAATCGTGTATTTCTTGTTGCAGCACACCGAGCGCATTTTCAGCAAAGTCGGTTTTAAAGGCATCATGCCACTGGGCATCTCGCTCGATTAACTGCTCTAAATAATCGCGCCCTAACTTACCAAACGAAGACAACAAAGGGTTACCAACAAAAAAGTGGGTGTCTGCGTCTTTATCTAGCTCAGGTTTCAAAGCGTAATTGGCATCAATTTTGGCGCGAGTCTTTTCATCCACCACATCGCCCCAGTAATGAGGGCTTGGGTTAAAAAAGTAGAGGTTTACATCAATCCGCTCAGCAAGTTTACTAAACACATCAAGCTGTAAGCGGGGGATGGCAGAAATACCAAAGATATCAAGGCGCTCTGGCAACTGGCTTTGCTCAGCATGTTCTATGGCCTGCAACAAACCTTGGTGTAGGTTTGCCCTGTGGTAGTGTGATTGCCCTTTGTCTTGGGTGGTTTGAAAAAGCGCCTGCCAAAGCTTTGATTGCCAACGTAAATCTGCATCGTCATCGGCAAGCCCGGTTGGAGCTTGCTCACCTTGCTCCCATGCTAACACCCACTCAGGGCGATACATTAGGTATTGGTCAAACACGTCGGCGATTTTTTCACACAGGGCAAAGCGTTTGGTTAAATCGTGTGTGTTTGCAAGGTAATTTGCCAAAGGCGCAAAGTCGTCATCGGCTAATAAGCTTGGTAACAGCTCAAAGAGCTTCCACGCCATATTGGCTTTGTTAAAAGCCGACTGCTCAGGCACATTGGGCAACAAGGTTTGGTATAAACGCCAGATAAAGCTTGAAGGCAGTGGGAACGCCACTTGTGCGCACACGCCCTGCTGGTGAGCAAGGTGAATTGTGAGCCATTGTGACATCCCAGGGGATTGCACCAGCACAGTTTGTTCAGCAAAAATGGAAGCCGGTTTATGCGCGTCAAGATGAGTTAATAACTGACTGAGTAAGGCTTCCATGCGGTTAGATTGAACGATATTGAGCATGGCAGTTCTTCTTCAAAAACAAGTGTTTGCTAGTGTATCAAACACTTTAAGTGGCGCTACAAAAAATCCCCAATTGTTTTTGATGAAACTCAGTTTTGTCTCTAACACTTTGTAAATAAGCACAATATAAAGCCACTTGTTGATGCTTTTTAGCCAAAGGAAAGAGACGTTTTGCGCCTTCGCTGGATGCCAATGTTTTTTCTAACAGCTGATGCACGGCAATTTGAGCGTCCCCTTCGAGCGTCATGAAAACAGCAAAGTAATAATCATACGCTTGGGCTACCACATCTTTTTGATAGGGGCTTATCGCTAGTGCCTGAGTGAGGTCTTGATTGATCACATCATGTGGCTCGCCTAAATAGACGTTTAAAATAGCGCGGTCGGCATACACAGGCGCAAATTTTGGCCTTAACGAAATGGCTTTGGCAAAAGGTGCACGAAGTGCGGTTTTGTCTAATTCAGCCACTAATTCAGGGGCCACTTGCAGGGCTTTTAAATACGCCCAACCTAGCTGATGCTGATAATGAGCGCTATTTGGCGCAAGGGCAACGGCACGTTTTGCATCAGCAAGCAGCTTTGCCACGGCGTGGGGTTGTTGTTCCGCCGTTAATTGTGGAATGTGCGAAAGCTGCTTTTGCACTCGAAAAGACCATGCATTGGCAAGTGCATGCACCACACACACATACGCCAATGCCAACGCAATGATGACTGCCCATGCGCGCAGGCACTTTTGCCAAAGCGACATAGTTAAAACAAACTCTCGGTAATTCGGGCTGGGTTTTGTTTAAAAAGCGCAAAGGCTCGTGGCTCACCAAAGTGGGCTTGCACCCAGTCATAGGCTTCAGCCATTTTCGGTGGTCGGCGCTTCATCGAATGGCAATCACTTGCGACGATATCCGCATCGCCTTCAGCCACAAGCTGCTGCGCCAGCTGCTGCGCTGTATCACCAAAATCACCCAGCAATGAGCTGGCAGTCACTTGCAACCAACAGCCTAAGTCTTTGAGCTTTTCAATATAAAACGGTGACTTTTGAATGTCGCGGTTACGCTCAGGATGTGCTATCACACAGCGA
>JBGTXC010000280.1:0-2830 GCA_041937835.1 Alteromonadaceae bacterium
CCTGGATTGTGATTCCGGTTGTCGTGGGTTCGAGTCCCATCAGTCACCCCATTTCTTCCTCGTGTTATCTTTTTCCATCTTCGTCCTTGAAGCTGTGTCCTTCGTTCATCCATGAACTCACTTCCTCATGCTGCGAATCAGTGATTCGGTCATTCGTCACCAATCGAACAATTGAATAGCAAAAACCAGACTGTAAGTACTCTAAGCCACTAAATCTAAAAAGTGCCACGCACTGACATGTTTATGCTTTGGATCTTTTAAGAAATTGCGAAAGATTGCCCTGCAGAGGTGATGAAGTATTGTCCGTTTTCTTCTTGGGCGATTTCAGCCCATTGATAAAGCACGTTGCGGCTGACTTTGGCTTCTAAGCCGTGGTAAAGCGAAAGATAAGGAACGCCACTTTTTACAATGAGTGTGTGATTTTCACCTAAGAGCCATTCACGTTCAAGGTTATCAACGCAAATGATGGCAATGCCTTGCTCTGTGGTTTGCTCACGCCAAGTAACCACCATAAATGGTGCATCTTCGACTGTAATCGTGACTTTTTCTGCCGGCGTTTTGAGTACAAAGCGCTCACCTTCTTTGGTGAGCACTTTTGCAAATAACGCCACTAAGGGTTGGCGGGTAATGGGGCTGCCTTGGTAATGCCAACCGGCGTTGGCATCAATGTGAATCGCTATGTCACCACAATCATTAGGCTGCCACTTATCAAAAGGTGGCAGCTCACCTTCTAACTGTGCTGCAAGCGTTGATAAGTCAATCATAAAGGAGTGTTTAAATTGAACATACCTGTATTGTGCAACAAAATTACTGCTGATACACCAAAGCAAAGGTCACAGGTACTGAGCGGGTAATGCTCGGAAGCCCTGCGATTTTTCTAAGTCTTTCAATCCCTTCTACTAAGCCAAACTCTTCTGGGTTGATGATCATAGGCTGTTGGCTAGTAATAAAAAGGGCGTTGTCTTGAGTGCGCGTTGCCAGCACCTTTACTTTGAGCAATTGCGACACACCATGCAGAGTTAATTGCGCCGTAGTGCTCATGCTTTTAACGCCGCCTTTTTCAAGCTGGGTTAGCTCGCGCCCAATATTGGCCGATAAAGTAACCTCTGGGAACATATGCGTTTCAAATAACAACTCGCGCATGCGCTCATCACGAATTGGGATTGCTGTATCGACTTCATCAAGGGGAATGGTTAAGGATAAAGTGCCCGACTCCGAAATCGAAGAAGCGACTTTTTTAAAGGTGTGCACCTCACCTATGGTGTCCTTCTTAACGGAAACAAAAGACACATTAGATAAATCATTATTGAGCTGCCAAGCAGCATGGGCGTGAGCATTGAAAAAAGCAGTACAAACAAAAAGCGCAGTTAGCAACTTACTTACAAGCTGATAACTTAATGTTTTATTATTAAAATCCATGAGATACCCTCTACAAAAATACTAGAAAAGCTTAGCAGTTTCGCAGATAAGTATCTATTCATCTAAATGAACGAATGCTTAAATAATGCGCGAATAGCTCCCTTTATTTACCTTTTTAAGGTATTTGTCAAATTCCTTGCACACCAGCCTCGCAAAAACTCGTCCTTTTGGGGTAATTTTAATTTTGTTTGATTCAAGAATGATGAGTTTATCTTTTTGGTACGGCGCTAAAGCGTTTAATTCGCGGGAAAAATACTCCGTAAATTGAATGCCAAACTCCTCATTTATTGCAGAAAACAAAACTTCCTCTTGGCAAAGTAAGCTCATGATCACACGATTTCTTAACTTATCGTCTGGGCTAAGCAAAAGCGCCTTTTCTATGGGTAATGTTTTAGCATCGAGCTTGTTACCATAATCCGCCACACTTTTGGTGTTTTGATAAAGCCTATCCCCGACTTGCGAAATAGCAGAGACGCCTAAACCTATGAGATCCGCATTGGTAAGGGCGCTGTAGCCTTGGAAGTTACGCGTTAAGGTACCTTGTTGTTTTGCTTTGGCGAGGCTGTCTGTTGGGAGCGCAAAATGATCTATGCCAATGTACTCATAACCTGCTGCTATAAAGGCATTCGCAGCATGAGTGAACATCGCCAGTTTTTCGTTTGCGCTTGGTAACTCACTTTCATCGATTTTGCGCTGAGCGGCAAATTTTTCTGGCATGTGGGCATAGTTGAATAACGATACCCTAGCAGGCTTTAAATTAATGATGGTATCAATCGTGCGCTTAAAGCCATTAAGTGTTTGCAGCGGCAAACCATAAATTAAGTCGTAACTGATGCCGCTAAACTCCAAATGGGCGGCACGATTAAGTAAGTCCAACAAGGCAAGTGTGTCTTGCTCACGGTTAACCGCAGCTAATACGGCTTTATTTAAATCCTGAATGCCAAAAGAGATGCGATTAAAACCCAGCGCTTTAATGTGCATTAAGCGGGTAATATCAAAGCCGCGAGGGTCAATCTCAATGGCGATTTCAGCACCCGTACTAAAGCGAAACGCATTGCGCAGCAGGTGAATGAGGCGTTTAAGTTGACCATCCGTTAAAAAGGTGGGTGAGCCGCCCCCTAAATGCAGCTGTACTAAGGTGCGACCTTGATACAACTTGGCATACACCCCAATTTCCTTCGCAAGGAGTTCTAAATAGGCATCGCCCTTTTCAGTGTTTTGCGTGATTAGCTTATTACAGCCACAGTAATAGCAGAGCGACTGGCAATAAGGGATATGAATATAAAGGGCTAGGTCTTGGTTGGTGCTACTGGTTTTAGCTTTATGGTAAAGCGTGTAATCGTCTGTGGGTAATAACTCAAGCGCGGTTGGGTAAGAGGTCGCAATCGCGCATTTCAGCGATGCGGGGAAA
>JBGTXC010000281.1:0-2805 GCA_041937835.1 Alteromonadaceae bacterium
TTTTAGACAAGATGAGGTAAGGAAAGCCGAATTTGTCGGCGCGTTGTTACAGCAAAAGATTTACGACAATTCGCATTTTGCAGGGTGTGGGGGGGAGAAACGTCTCGAGACTTGCGAGTGCACGCAGCAAGGCTAGTTTCGAACGCGAGGCAAGCGGACGCCGAGCCGGAACCAAGCCACATGGATGTGTCAGCAACTCAAATTCAAAGGGGCGAAGCAGCAAGCCCCTTCTGGGTGTCGTAGCCACTGCGACTTATTAAGTTGTTTTATTAACTTTTTTGCCTAACAACCAAGCGATGATAACTGCATTGAAGTAAGCAAATAGTAGTAAGCCTAATTTATTTAAAACTACGGTAACTATGACACCTCCTTTGCTTTGAGCTTCAGAGATGCTTACCTTGGCGTTTATTACATTTAGAAATGACCACCAAATAGCATCTTTGGCTGTTTGAATTGAGCTTGAGGTTCCTGATTCAAACTCTAGTATTAAGCATGCGGCGATTGTGAAAGTCATAAATGTAACAATAAGCACAATTAAAGTTAGGCTTTCAAATCGGCTTTCTTTAATTGTACTGATGATTTCTTTTATTGACTTTATGGCCTTAAGTGCTCGGAAAAGCCTTATTATTTTAGGGATCCTTGCCCAGCGAAGTGGATCAATCATTGGGATCGAGGAAATGAAGTCTAGCCACCCCCACTTTAAATAACCTTTTTTGTCGGGGGTGCAAAATATATTTAAAAAGAAGTCCGCCAAAAATAGTAAGCAAACAAAAAAATCAATGTATTGCAGTAGCTCCTTAACTTCAGGATTCTCGATTATGAATGCATCAATAAAAAGTACGACTAAAACGTAGATGCTCATAATTAACATAAAAAGCTGATATGTGGGGCTTTTATTCATTTTCCTTCCTTGGAAACGTGATGTAGTTTGATTGCTGGAGCGTTTTATTGCAAATCACAACATCCTTAAAGTCATCTCCGCCACTTCGTCTTTGCGATAGCAATCCGCACTGTGGTCGTTCACCATGCCGCTGGCTTGCATGTGGGCATACACAGTGGTGGGGCCTAAAAACTTAAATCCGCGTTTTTTTAAATCTTTGGCAAAGGCTTCGCTAATTGCTGTGGTGGCTGGGTAGTCGGCTAAGGTTTTTGGGTTATTTTGAATTGGGGAGTTGTTTACAAAACCCCATTGGTAGTTGGCAAAGCTGCCAAATTCTTGTTGGATTTCTAAAAAGCGCTGGGCGTTATTTATCGCGGCGGTGATTTTTTGGCGATTACGAATAATGCCGGCGTTTTGCATGAGGCGCTCTACATCAGCGTCATCAAACTTGGCGACTTTGTTGGGGTCAAAGCCTGCAAAGGCGGCGCGGTAGTTATCGCGTTTTTTAAGTACTGTGTACCAGCTTAACCCCGCTTGAGCCGACTCTAGCGTTAAAAACTCAAATAAGCGCGTGTCATCAAAAAGCGGCACGCCCCATTCGGTGTCATGGTAGTGGACGTAATCTGGTTTGCTGGTATCAAGCCAAGGGCAGCGGCATTTGGTCATCTTGGTCTCTAAAAGGTGATTTCAAATACGTTGAGGGTAAAGCCATCTTTAGTGACTTGCTTGGTTTTTTGAAAACCGATTTTTTCTAAAATGCGGTTAGAGCCTATGTTCTCTACCACAGCTTCGGCCACTATGTGGGTCATCCCTAAGGTGGTTTTAGCGTATTCAAGGGCTGCGCGTGCGGCTTCTTCGCCAAGGCCTTGGCCCCAGTATTCAGGTAACATGCGGTAGCCTAAATCTGGCAGGCCATAGTCGGGTTCAAACTTTAAACCACAAAAGCCAATGACTTTATCATCGCCTTTATGCACGAGGGCGTATCTGGCATAGCCGTATTGCTCATATTCTTTTAGCCAAACCGATTCAATCACGTTTAAGGCGTCCGCTTTTGTGGTCACCACACCGGCATCGCCCGTCCAACGGGTCACTTCAGGGTGTTGGCTAAAAGTATGTACAGCATCCACATCATCACGGGTAAAGCGGCGCATGATAAGGCGCTCGGTTTCTATCAAGGTTGTCATAAATTGTCCTTTTAATTTACCCATACAGTAAGGGATTTTTAACAGCATGTCACTTTGTTGACACCAAAATACTCACATAAGCTACTGTATTTATTGTGAAAATAAGTTGGATCGATATTTGCTTTAAGCCCTGTAGCAATGTTTTATAGGGCAGTGATTATGGCACTAGCAACACTTTTACCACAGAACCAAGCGCATCAAGGTTATAACCCTTGCTTATTGCAAGAGTCATACATAGGCGAGCTTAGTGAGCTGCGTCAGCAAGCAAGTTGGTTGTCCCATTTGGTGGATACCTTACCTGCAGGCGTGATTGTGCTTGATGGCCGTGGCATGGTGGCTAAAGCTAACCAAATCGCTGTGAATATGCTGGGCCAGCCGCTGGAAGGCGAGCAATGGTTTAACATTATTCACCGTGCGTTTCGCCCACAACAAGACGATGGCCATGAGGTATCTTTGCATGATGGCCGCCGTGTTAAGTTAGAAATTACGCCACTGGCTCCAGAGCCTGGGCAACTTATTTTAATGACGGACCTCACGGAAACCCGCAAGTTACAAGCGCGTGTGGCACACATGCAGCGCTTAAGTGCGCTTGGCAAAATGGTCGCCTCGCTTGCTCATCAGGTTAGAACACCGTTATCAGCAGCCATGTTGTATGCCGCAAACTTAGGCTCAAAGCGATTGCCAGAAAGCTCGCGTGGCAACTTTCATACAAAGTTAATGTCGCGTTTAAAAGATTTAGAA
>JBGTXC010000282.1:0-2782 GCA_041937835.1 Alteromonadaceae bacterium
TACATCACCATTGCGGGTTACGATGGTGGTACGGGCGCAAGTCCTCTTACTAGCGTAAAACATGCGGGCATGCCGTGGGAATTAGGTATTGCTGAGGCGCATCAAGCATTAGTGGCAAATGGACTAAGACACAAAGTGCGCTTACAAGTGGATGGTGGCCTAAAAACCGGATTAGATTTAATCAAAGCAGCCATACTCGGCGCTGAAAGCTTTGCCTTTGGTACCGCACCTATGGTGGCTTTGGGATGTAAATACTTGCGCATTTGTCATTTAAATAACTGCGCGACCGGTGTGGCCACACAGGATGACGTACTAAGGCAAAAACATTTTCATGGTGTAGCTGAAAAAGTCATACGGTATTTTGAATTTTTAGCCCACGATGTACGCAGTCAGTTAGCAGAGCTTGGAGTGCCTAACTTACAAGCCCTTATAGGTCGTACTGACTTACTCAAAGTCTCTGATACTGCCCAAACGTTAGGACTAGATTTAGCGCCACTGCTGGCACAGGCACAGCCTTTATTTGATAAACCGTGTTATTACAGCGAGCCAAACCCGCCGTTTGATCAAGGCAGCTTGAATCAGCAAATTATGCAAGATGCCGAGCCTGCAATTGCTAAACGCCAAGACTTAACCTTACATTATGCTGTACACAACACGGATCGCTCAGTTGGCACTACATTAAGTGGCGAACTGGCAAAACGTTTTGCCAGCCGCGGCTTTGCGCCGAATACCATTCATGTCTCGCTAACGGGCAGCGCTGGACAAAGTTTAGGAGCTTTTAATGTAGCCGGAGTAGCCTTAAGCGTTACTGGGGATGCCAATGACTATGTGGGCAAGGGCATGTCTGGAGGGCATATCGCCATTACGCCAGCAGAAGGCAGTGCTTTTAACGCAGCAAGTACCACGATTGCGGGTAACACCTGTTTATATGGTGCAACAGGCGGTGCGCTTTACTTAAATGGCAAAGCCGGGGAGCGATTTGCAGTGCGTAATTCAGGTGCTACAGCGGTCGTAGAAGGTGTCGGTGACAATGGCTGCGAATACATGACGGGCGGCAACGTGGTGGTACTCGGTGCGATTGGGCGCAATTTTGCTGCTGGGATGACAGGCGGCATTGTTTATGTACGCGACAGCGAGCAACAACTCGCTCAGGGTCTCAATACGGAATTTGTTGAGCCTCTCGTGCTTGCAAAACATCCTGCCTGTAAAGAGCATTTAAGGGGCATATTAGAGCGCCACGTGAGCCTGACAGGATCGCCCCAAGCAGAAGCCATTTTGGCGGAGTATGAAACTTACGCTGAAGAGTTTGTGATTGTAAAACCAAAAGCCACCCCTGTGCATGCCTTATTAGGCCATCGCAGTCGTTCTAGCGCAGAGCTGCGCATTGAAGCGCAATAAAGGAGCAGAGCATGAGTGAAAATGTCTATCAGTTTATTGATGTTGCCCGTGTTGAGCCGAACAAAATAAATAAACAAGCGCGCAAGTCAGACTTTAAAGAGATTTATAAACCCTTTACCAAAACAGCGATGGGTGAGCAGGCAGACCGATGCATTGAGTGTGGTAACCCATATTGCCAATGGGAATGTCCTGTTCATAACCACATTCCTCATTGGTTAAAGCTCGTTAAACAGGGGCGCTTGTTTGAAGCTGCAGAGCTATCTCACCAAACTAACTCCTTACCCGAAATGTGTGGTCGTGTTTGCCCGCAAGACAGACTGTGTGAGGGTGCGTGCACCTTAAATGAAGAGTTTGGCGCTGTAACCATAGGCAGTATTGAAAAATACATCACAGATGAAGCCTTTAAAGCAGGTTGGCGGCCCGATTTAAGTCATGTTGAACCCACAGATTTTAAAGTAGCCATCATTGGCGCTGGGCCTGCGGGGCTTGCCTGTGCCGACCGTTTAGTTCGCCAAGGCGTGACAGCCCATGTGTATGATAAATACCCGAAAATTGGCGGCCTACTGACTTACGGCATCCCTGCGTTTAAGCTTGAGAAAGAGGTGATTGCCACGCGTCATGCCATCATGGAAGAAATGGGCGTAAAGTTTTTCTTAAACCAAGAAATTGGCAAAGACGTGACTTTTAATGAGTTAAAGGAAAACTACGACGCGGTATTTTTAGCCGTGGGTACCTACCAAAGTGTGAATGCACAACTTGAAAACCAAAGTCATCCTGCGGTTTATGATGCCTTACCTTTTTTAATCAATAATACGCAAACCCTGCTTGGTGAGCGTAGCGAAAACCCACAACACACCAAAGGAAAACGCGTGGTGGTGCTAGGCGGTGGGGACACAGCGATGGATTGTGTTCGTAGTGCCATTCGACAAGGTGCCAGCAAAGTGACGTGTGCTTACAGGCGTGATGAGTCTGCTATGCCGGGCTCTCGTAAAGAGGTCACCAATGCTAAAGAAGAGGGCGTAACTTTTTGCTATGAAGCACAGCCTTTAGGCATAGTCGTTGATGGTAATGACAAAGTCACAGGGGTTAAATTTGCCAAAATGGTCAAACAAAACGGTCGCTTTGAACTGGATGAATCCAAGACCTTCATTTTAGAGGCAGACATAGTGATCACCGCATTTGGGTTTCGCCCACATAGGTTGGACTTTTTATCTGGCAGTCATGTGCAATTGAGTGCAAATGGCACCATAAAAACCTTACAAGGGCAGCGAACTAATGTGGCAGGTGTTTATGCCGGTGGAGATATCGTATCAGGCTCAGATTTGGTCGTTACAGCCATATTCCAAGGTCGGCAAGCGGCAGACAGCATAGTGGCTGATCTTAA
>JBGTXC010000283.1:0-2751 GCA_041937835.1 Alteromonadaceae bacterium
TTTGTTACCCAAGCTGCGGTGAGTCATCAAATCAAAGCCCTAGAAGAGCATTTGGGGCTTAAGCTTTTCCTACGTAAAAACAGAGCCCTACTGTTAACAGAAGAAGGGCAGGCCTACTTTTTAGATATTAAAGAAATTTTTACTCAGCTGGTGGATGCCACCGAGCGTTTACTTGCTAGAGGTGCTAAAGGCTCCATTACAGTCAGTTTAACGCCCAGTTTTGCGATCCAATGGTTGGTGCCACGCTTAAGTTTATTTCATGAGCTTCACCCAGAAATAGACGTGCGAATTAAAGCACAAGATTTAGACGAGCATTCACTCACAGATGATGTGGATGTCGCCATTTATTATGGTCGCGGTAGTTGGAGTGGGGTTGAGGCGTATCAGCTGCATCGTGAATTTTTAGTGCCCTTGTGCAGCCCATTACTTTTAAACGGGCCAAAACCACTTAATAGCTTGGCGGATTTAAGTAAGCACACCCTGTTACACGATACCAGCCGAAAACCTTGGAAGGTGTGGACTCGCACCGCCGGCATGAAAGACATCAACGTAAACCAAGGGCCAATCTTCAGCCATTCATCCATGGTGTTACAAGCAGCAATTCATGGTCAAGGTGTGGCGTTAGGTAACTCAGTGTTAGCCAAGCCTGAAATTGACGCAGGCCGCTTAGTGGTGCCTTTTAACCACAGTTTAGAAAGCAAAAATGCCTTTTATTTAGTGGTGCGTGAAAGCCAAAAAGAGCTGGGTAAAATCGTTTCGTTTCGTGAGTGGATGCTCAGCATGGTTGAACAAGAACAAGCATTTGGAGTGTAAATGTTAGATACCTTAACTTGGCATAAAGCCAAAAGCCCGATAGCAACGCTCTGCCTCGCCCATGGTGCAGGGCAAGGCAAAGAGTCGGATTTTATGCAAAGCATGGCAATGCGTTTAGCTGAGTGCCAAATCAATGTTGCCTTATTTGATTTTGATTACATGTACACCGCAAAAAGCGAGGGTAAACGCCGCCCACCCGCGCGTGCCCCCAAGTTACTAGAAAACTGGCACAGTGCCATTGCTGCCATTGATGACACAGCGCCACTTTTTATTGGCGGTAAATCCATGGGCGGGCGTATGGCAACCATGTTAAGTGCAGAAGAGAACATGCCTCACCAGATTCAAGGTGTGATTGCTTTAGGCTACCCGTTTCACCCACCGGGCAAACCAGATAAATTGCGTTTAGATCATTTTTCACAGATGAAGCGCAAAACTCTCATCATCCAAGGGGAGCGCGACACCTTTGGTAATCGCGAAGAAGTCACAGGGTATGATCTTGGTAATCAAGCCTCTGTGCTTTGGCTACCGGATGGAGACCACTCTTTTAAACCGCGAAAGAAATCAGGGGTGACACAGCCTGAAAACTTCGCCAAAGCGGCGCAGTATATTCATGAATTCATCGCATCACTGGTGAATTAAGCAATGAACTGGCTTAAATGTGGCGCAATCTGCGCTTTCTTTGCAGTAGTATTAGGCGCTTTTGCTGCTCATGGGTTAAAATCCCACGTTTCCGAAACCATGCTTGCTGTGTTTAAAACAGGTGTGTTTTACCACATTACTCACAGCCTTGGCCTGTTGATCTTAGGTGTACTGTGTTTACTACCGCAATTTACGGCGGCAAAGCGCTGGCTTAATCGCGCTGCGATGGCCATGCTGCTTGGGATCTTACTATTTAGTGGCAGCTTATACGCCATGGTACTGACAAGTATCACAGGCTTAGGTGCCATTACACCTATAGGGGGCGTCAGCTTGCTCCTGAGTTGGGGGCTTTTGGTGGTTGCGGTTGCACACGCACAGAATTTTGCTAAGGGGTAACATGTCTTTTATTGTGATTTATTGCCGTCCCGGCTTTGAAAATGACGCAGCAGCTGAAATCAGCCATCATGCTGCGCTTAGGGATATCGGCGGCTATGTGAAAGCTAAGCCAAACACTGGGTATTTAACTTTCCATTGCTACGACGAAGCCGAAGCTGAGCTTATCGTGCGTAAATTACCTTTCTCTGAAATGGTGTTTGCCCGCCAATGGTTTGTAGGCAAGTTAGTCGACAAAATGCCAATGGATGACCGCGTAGGCGCAATTGCTGAGGCCGCAAGTGACTTCCCATTATGTGGTGAATTGCGCGTTGAAACCCCTGACACCAACGAAGGTAAAGAATTAACGACGTTTGGTAAAAAAATTACCACACCTCTTAAAAAAGCCTTAGAAAAACAAGACACTTTACTGCGCGAACAAGTGAAAAATCGCCCAGTACTGCACGTGATGTTTTTATCTAATAATGCCGCGTATGTAGGGTTTTCATACAGCTTTAACAACTCGCCGTATCCAATGGGTATTTTACGTCTGCGTATGCCTGGGGATGCGCCAAGTCGCTCTACGTTAAAGCTTGATGAAGCGTTTCATGTGTTTGTACCAGAAGATGAGCGTGAAGAGCGAGTGGCATCTGGTATGAAGGCGGTGGACTTAGGCGCCTGCCCTGGTGGTTGGACATACCAACTTGTACGCCGTGGCATGTTTGTGCAAGCCATAGATAACGGCCCAATGGATGACAAACTCATGGACAGCGGCCAAGTAAAACACTTCCGTGAAGATGGTTTTAAATTCCGCCCTGAGCGCCGTAACATCCATTGGTTAGTGTGCGACATGGTAGAAAAGCCAGCACGCGTTACCAACTTGATGATTGACTGGGCGGTGAATGACTTTGTTAAAGAAATCATCTT
>JBGTXC010000284.1:0-2723 GCA_041937835.1 Alteromonadaceae bacterium
GCCTTTTGCGATAAAGCATACACAGCACTAAAGCGGCAAATTAAGTCTTCACGCCCTTGCACAATAAACATAGGCGTCGCGCGTAAGCGGTCGATGTGTTGAAAGATGTAGCCTTCATCAATAAAACAATGATGAAAAAAGTAATGGGTTTCTAATAAGGCAATGTCTTTAATTTTTTGGTTATCCGAAAGCCAGTAACCATGTTTTGCCCTTTCGCTGTGGGTGCTGAGCAAACACTCCCAATTAACCCACGCTTTGGCGGCAGTAAATTGGGCAAGATCATCCCCTTCTAACAGGGTGTGGTAATAATCACTGATGATCGCAAGGGGATCGGTATGTCCTTTGGCAAAGGCGTGATATTGCTCTGGGTAAAATTGTGCGCCTGCGCCTTCAGCGCCATAAATCCACGCCAAATCCGTGTTTCTTGCTAAAAATACGCCGCGCAGCAAGAGCCCAAGCACCCGCTCAGGGTGAGTGATGGCGTACACTAAGGCAAGGGTTGCCCCCCAAGAGTCACCGGCAAAAGCGGCTTTTTCTATGCCTAAGTGGCTCATTAATTTATTGATGTCGGTGATGAGGTGCGAAGTGGTGTTATGGCTGACTTCCCCTTTGGGGGTAGAGCCACCACAGCCGCGCTGAGAAAACAAAATAATGCGGTAGGTTTGGTTATCGTAAAACTGAGTGACCAGCTCGTTTAACCCAGCGCCCGGACCGCCGTGGCACACCAACAGCGGAATGCCATTGGGGTTACCAAAAAAGGCCACCTCGATTTGATGGCCATCCCCTACGCATAAATGAAATGCTTTATTTGCCTCGTGGGCAGGAGTGTCGTTTATCATTGCCTCGCCATATATTATGACTTGGCTGCAGCATCCTCTATCGGTTGTTGTTTCAGGTGTTTGTCTATGTACTGCAAACACACAGTAAACTCAGCACCTAGAAGTACCACAATCCAAGACAGGTAAACCCATACAAAGAGTATAGGCACTGTGGCTAAGGCGCCATAAATTACTTCATAAGATGGGAAGTGGGTGAGATAAAACGCAAAGGCTTTTTTGGAAATCTCAAATAACACAGCAGCAAAAATGGCACCGGGGAGTGCTGCAGAAATTGGCACGCGTGTGTTTGGCACTAAGGTGTATAAAAGGGCAAAACCTGCAGTGCTTATCACGTATGGTAAGAGCTTAAGTAGTAAGCCACTAAACCCTGGGATCCCTTGATCAGCAATGCTGGCAAGCGACACAATATAACTCGTCACACCTAAGCTTGCGCCTAATAATACAGGGCCCAGTGTGAGTACCATCCAGTAAATGGCAAACGAAATCATGGTTTGCCGTGGGCGTGAAATACGCCAAATACGATTTAAGGTGGCATCCACATTACGAATCAAAAAGAGCGCCACCACAGCTAAAAATCCCACGCCCACTGCTGTCATCTTATTTGCATTACCAGAAAAACTAGCAATGTGTTCGCGAATGACATCCGTTGAAGTAGGCAAAAAATTATTAAATATGAAGTTTTCAATGCTCAACCGGATAGACTCAAACCCCGGAAATGCCGAGAAAATAGCAACGCCCACAGCCACTAAAGGCACTAAGGATAATAAAGTCACATAGGCTAAGTAACCGGCATTAACCGTGATTTGGTCTTCTGCACAGCGGCTAGCAAAATGCCGCCACCAGAGCGGTTGAAACTTAAGCCACTTTTTTGCTGTGATGGAAAACTGATGCCAAACATCCTGCATGATAAATTGTTAATTCCTCGGTGAATGTCGCTATAATCATAACAAGCTTATTGATTAATAAAAGAATATCCTATGATGACGCGCACAAATTTCCGCACTTTAGCCTTTGTTTTAGCCACCAGCATCTTGGGCGGCTGCACCACAGCCTACTACTCAGCCATGGAAAAAGTGGGCATTCATAAACGTGATATCTTGGTTGATCGCGTGGAAGACACCAAAGAAGCCCAAGAAGCCTCTCAAGAAGAGTTTCAAACCGCATTAGAGCGTTTATCCACCTTAATTAATTTTGATGGCGGTGAGCTGCAAGCTGTGTATGAACAACTGAATGACGACTATGAATCTTCCAAAGCTGCTGCCGAAGAAGTAAGTGACAACATTAACGCGGTGGAGCAAGTAGCAAACGACTTATTTGATGAATGGCGCAGTGAGCTATACGAATATCAAAATGCCAACATGCGCCGTCAAAGTGAGCGCACCTTAAAAGACACTGAGCGCCAGTTTACTCGCTTACTAGTTTCTATGCGTCGCAGCGAAGCAAAAATGCAGCCGGTGCTTGCCTCATTACAAGATAACGTCTTGTATTTAAAACATAACCTAAACGCTCGCGCGATTGCGGCCATTAAAGGTGAATTTGGCAATCTAAAACGTGATATTCAGCGTTTAATTAAAGACATGAACCAATCTATCGCGGATTCAAATAAGTTTATTGAGCAAATGAACCAGAGCTAATTACATTCGCTTTATTTGAACACATCGTTAAATACTAAGCACAAAAAAACCGGCACAGTGGCCGGTTTTTTTATTCACATCAGCGATTATTTTTTCGCTTCACGTGATGCGCGCTTACGCTCGCTTTCAGTAAGTAACTTTTTACGGATGCGGATGCTTTCCGGTGTTACTTCTACTAGTTCATCGTCATCGATAAACTCAAGCGCTTGCTCACGTGACATCTTGATTGGTGGAACTAGAGTTTGCGCTT
>JBGTXC010000285.1:0-2609 GCA_041937835.1 Alteromonadaceae bacterium
CTTAAGGCGCTTAAAAAAGCAGGGATTAAACATGTGGTCATTAACCTTGCTTGGTGTGGCGACAAAATCCCGGCCTTGCTGGGTGATGGCAGTGACTTTGGCATGCAGATTCAATACAGCCAAGAGCCCGAAGGCGGCCTTGAAACTGCAGGGGGCATACTCCAAGCCCTGCCTTTACTGGCTGACGAGTTTATTGTGGTTAATGGCGATGTGTTTACTGATTATGATTTTCATAGCTTAACCCAGCTCAAAATCAGCGAAGGGCAAGCCCATTTAGTGCTAGTTGAAAACCCGCCGCATAATCCGGAGGGCGACTTTGGTTTTCACAATGGCTTACTGCATTCTGATAAAGTCCAAGGTCAAGCTTACACGTTTGCTGGTATCGGCAAATATCAGCAGCAATTTTTTAAAAACCTTGCCCCTGGTTTTGTGCCATTGGCACCTCATTTACGGGAAAAAAT
Organism: Alteromonadaceae bacterium; assembly: GCA_041937835.1. Classification (GTDB taxonomy): domain Bacteria; phylum Pseudomonadota; class Gammaproteobacteria; order Enterobacterales; family Alteromonadaceae; genus Pseudoalteromonas. The sequence continues at coordinate 462 of JBGTXC010000285.1, forward strand.
GCACTCACAAGATGTGTTTGGTGAGCTCTATTTGGGGGCTTGGCATGATATTGGCACGCCAGAGCGACTGCGAGAGATTAATCAGGAGTGGCAGCGTGTTAGGTAAGCTCGTAGGTGCATTAATTGGTTTCATCTTTGGCCGTTTTGTTGGCCTTGCCATTGGCCTTTACCTTGGCCACTTGTTTGATAGCCGTTACAAGCAAGACTTTGAGCGCAGTGGCGGCTTTTTAGGTTTTTTTGATAAACCTGACATGGATGAGCGCTCCGCAACGTATTTTTATACGAGCTTTGCTGTGATGGGGCACCTTGCCAAGTCAAACGGCAGAGTAGATGAAGCCCACATCAAAATGGCGCAGCAATTAATGTTGCAGATGGGGCTCAGCGACAAAGCCAAAGAGCAAGCAAAAGCGGCATTTCGTGAAGGTAAAGCGGCGGATTTTCCATTGCAACAAACCTTAAACGAATTTAAATCCTTATTTATTGGCCGCTTTGACCTGTTACAGTTTTTCCTTGAAATGCAGATCATGCTGGCATGGGCCGATGGCGCGCTAAGCAATGCAGAATCAAGCTTGCTAGTGAAGGTGGCCAAGCAGTTAGGCTTTAGTGAGGCAGAGCTGAATGAGCTGATTGTAAGAGCAAAAGCCCAACATGTATTTAAAGAAGCCACACAAGGCTTTGAGCAAAAAAAGCAGCGTCAAGGGCCGCAGCAAGAGCGCAGTAAGCACCATCATCAAGAGCGGTCACAGCAAGGCTCTAGCGAGCGTCAGCAAACGAATGCTCCTTCAGATAGGCTGACAAACACCAGCGCGCGAGCCATTTTAGGCGTCACCTTAGATGCGGACTTTAAACAAATAAAACGCGCTTATAAAAAGCGGATGTCTGAGCATCACCCGGATAAGTTAGTGGCAAAAGGGTTACCTAAAGACATGATGAACATCGCCAAGCAAAAAAGCCAAGAAATTCAAGCTGCTTACGAGTATTTAAAGCGCGCGGCTTAAATACCAATACTGGCAAAATACCCTAAGATTTCCCGTTTGAGCCGCTCAAAGGTGTGCGGCTCGGCACGCCCGAAGATCACCCGTTGGCGATAATCTAATTTGTGCTCTTTTTTACTTAATGCACGGCGAAGTGGTAAATAGTGAGCCACCCGACTGCTGTCTTCACTAAAGGCAATATCCAATACGGGCGGGGCTATTTGCATTAAATCTTGTGCGCTTTTTTCGCTGAGCGCATGGTCGGGTAAGTAGCTGCTAACTAACACAAAACCATCGATTTGCTCGGTGTTTTCACCAGCAAAATACTGGCTTAGTAAGGCCGCAGACGCACCTTGCGCCACCACCACTATGTAACCCGGGTAATTTAAAGCGGCTTGATACACAGCTTTAAAACGAGCAATGAGCGCCATTTGGTAAGCGTTTGCTTGTTCGTCACCATAATATGAGAGGCTTGGTGCAATCACAGGGCGAGCAGCGGGCTCTGTGGTAACCGTTAAGTTAGGATCTGGCACGTTAAACGCCAAAGTGGTGTAGCCTTCATGCACTAATTGGGTGCGCAGATAATTTAACCCGAGCGCATTGTTGGCAGGCGTCGCCCAATCCGGCACTAAAATCGCGATGCCCTTGGCCTGCATTGTCATGTGCTCTTTGGTCAGCAAGGTAAAATCTGTTTCGCCGGCAAGTAAACTTGAGACTTGGGTTTTATCCAAATAATGGCTGATGTCTTCGTTAAAGGTGGCTTCTTGGGAATTGGCCAAAACACTATAGCTTGCAAACCCACAAAGTAGCGCCAATGCCAAAGCACAGCGTAAAAACACAGTGTGTAAAGAATGTTGGGCGCTCAGCATAGTGGTATGTAACGGCAATCGCATAGTGAGTGTATCGACCAAGATAGCAAAAGATTGAGCATTAAAACGGGCTTAACGCCTGAAAAGTCATGGTTTTTTTACTACGTGGGTGAGCTAATGTCAGGCTTTGTGCGTGCAGTAGTAAGCGCTCAGCGCGGTTGATGTCTGCGTCGCTGGCGTAAAGTCGGTCGCCCAAAATAGGGTGACCTAAATGCTGCATGTGCACGCGTAATTGGTGCGAGCGGCCTGTTACAGGTTTAAGCGACACCCAAGTCGCGTCATCGCCATATTTTAGCACTTCAAAA
>JBGTXC010000286.1:0-2592 GCA_041937835.1 Alteromonadaceae bacterium
TAGCTGAACCGGAACCAAGCTTCAGGATGAACTGCAGCTCTGCCAAATTTGCAAAGGAGATTTACGAAACGTTCCTAGATCCGAGATGCGCTTCAAGGGATATGTTCGTAGTGATGGGACTATATCAGAGCACACATACATATGAATGTTTAAGGTGTGTTACGCGCTTTGAAATAAATCAAGAGAGATAAATCACATTGGAAAATAAAAAAAGCGCCATTCGGCGCTTTTTTTCTTAATCAAACGTGCATCACACTTTAAAGCTATCCACTGATAGGCGAAGTTCTTCGGCAAGCTTGGCAACTTCTTGTGATGATGTTGACGTTTGGTTTGCCCCTTCGGCAGTTTGCTCTGCAATGGTCACAATTGACTCTAGGCGTTCGCTGATTTCTTGTGATACCTGATGCTGCTCTTGTGCTGCTGCAGTGATTTGGTCACTCATGTCGTGGGCGCGTGATACAGCGTCTGTGATAAGATCTAAGGCGCTATTTGCTTCATCTGATTGGCTTACACACGACTCAGCTTGCTCGCGGCCTTTATCCATGACAGATACGGCTTCTTCAGCACCCGATTGCAGCGATTCAATCATGGTTTGAATCTCTTGGGTTGAGTCTTGAGTTTTACTGGCAAGTGAACGTACTTCATCAGCAACCACCGCAAAGCCTCGGCCTTGCTCACCGGCACGAGCGGCCTCAATGGCAGCATTAAGCGCCAGTAAGTTAGTTTGCTCGGCAATGCCGCGAATTACATCCAAAATACCGCCAATTGAAGCGCTGTCTTGATGGAGCTTATGAATCACGCGCGAGGCTTCTTCAACATCGTGTGCGAGTTGCTCAATCGTGACTTTGTTTTGATTCGAAATGTGTTTAACACGCTCGGCTTCGCTGTCAGCGTTTTTGATTTCGCTTAGGGCATCGCCTGCGGTTTGCATCACAGATTGTGAGGTGCTGCTCATTTCTGTGGTGGCTGTGGCGGCTTGTTCAACCTGTGCTTGTTGCGACTTAATCGCTTGGCTTGATTCTTCAGTGATGGCTGAGGTTTCTTCAGAGGCTGCCGCAAGCTGGGTTGAGCGTGAAATAATGCCTTGAATGAGACCACGTAGGCTTTCAATTAAGGTATTACAGTTTCTCGCTAGGGTGCCAAATTCGTCTTTGTTGCTGTCGTCTAGGCGCTGCGTCATGTCGCCGCTGGCCACAATGTTTAGCACACGGTTAACTTCATCAAGTGGGCGAGTAATGCGGCTCACAGTACGGATAGACACAAACACCGCAATTAAGGTGGCGGCAATCATGCCAATCCAAGTCCAAAGCTTGGCTGAGTCCACATCATCACGTACGCCTTGTTGTAGGCTAAACGCCAGTTTTTGGGTGTCTTCCACTAGGGTGCTTAGCTGGGCAATGGCTTTGCTGGCACCCGCTTCTGTGTTGATTAACTCACTGTTGGCGTTGTCATTCGCATCTAGTAGCTTACGTTTGGTCGCAGAAAAGGCATTGTTACCCGTAAGCTCAGTTTGTAAGGTGGCAAACTCGGTTTCAAAGTCACTGATAAGATCGGCCGCGATTTCATCATCTTGAGTTGCGGCTTTTACTTTACTAAGGCTGTCGTTCAGTGAGCTCAGTAAATAGCTTTGTTCGTTACTAATGGTTTCAAGGGTTTGCTTGTTTTTAACGCTTAAAATGTCGGTCGATGTGCTGGCAAGCGAAAGTAGGCTGTTTTCCATTGAGTTAGCGGCATCATAAGCGCTTGGGTTACTACTCTGTAAGTCCACTGTATCTAGGATATCAAGTACGGCGGTACTGGCGTCTTCAGCGGCCATTTCAATGGTGTCTAAACGGCTTTGTAACTGACTTTGTAAGGTGAGCCCTGTGGTGCGCTCACGGAATAAACGTTCTACATTGGCAACAAAGGCATTGTAGGTGTTTTTAAGGTCGCGGGACTCTTTTGCGAGGGCGTCATTGTTGCCAACTGTTTCGAGTAATTTGCGGTAACTGACTTCAAAGCGCTTTTTCTCGGCTTCGAATTTAGCTTTATATTGTGAAAGCTCAGTTTGTGTTGTGGCATAAAAGCTTTGAATTGCTGCTTTTTCCATCAAAGCAAATTCAATTTGCAGCTCGGCACTGTTACTTAATGCGGGTAAAGAGAGCTCATTCACTTGCTCAGCGGACTGGTTAATATTTGCAATCTTTACTAACGAATTACCCCCAATCAGAAGGAGTAAAAAGGTAATAAAAATAAATCCGCCCCAAATTCGTTGACTGACTGTCAGATTCATAAGCCTTCCTATTGGACTACATAGCTAACTCTTTGTATTAATTAACTTATCGGCAATTAGCCTAAAAAGTTAAATAATAATTTAACGCTAATCTAACAGATTATGCGTTTGAATGCAGTTAAAACAGCGCTAGGGCAGTGCCTTTTGCGTCAGTAAACGCTTAGTACCAAGTTCCATTAAGGTCATGTGTTGCCCCCACACACACCCTGTGTCTAAGCCAAAATGATGGGGGGAATAGGTTTGCCCCATCAACGCCGCCCAATGCCCAAAAATCACAGTATAGTCATTGGGTAGTTGGCTGGGGGCTTTAAACCAAGGTA
>JBGTXC010000287.1:0-2581 GCA_041937835.1 Alteromonadaceae bacterium
GAGCATGGGGGCATGCAATACGAGCTCATCTAAATAACTAAGATTTGGAAAATTACCAAAATAAAGCCACACACCAAAATAGACAGGCAGTAAGTATAAAAGAGGTAAACCATAGCCCCACATTAAGTGCTTTATCTTTGGCAGAGCTACTTTAAAACCTTTGATACTGCCACTAACATACCAGTGTGTAAAAAGCGCGCCGACACCCGGTGACACCATATATAAAATAATAAAAGCAAGGTTGTCGGTGAGTGTGATGACAGTGAGGCTCACTGTACTGAATACGGCAGTAAGCAGTAAAAAAAGGGTGATGGCTTTTGTATTTGTCTCTTTAAGCATCCTGCTTGCCTCGAGGTATGAGCAGAAATACAAGGGCAGTAAGTGCTGCCCTTCAAGCGATGAAAAAAGCACGCGCTATTTCGCGTGCTAGGTGGTTTTACAAAACGGGTGATGTGGTAAAAGGTTTAACACCAATGGCATTGTAAATGTCTTCGGGTTTAAACACTTGTTCGCCCTTAATGACTAACGCTGCTTTTTGGAGTGAGCGAATGTCTTTAAGTGGGTTACCGTCTACGAGCACGAGATCAGCGGTTTTACCTTTTGCTATCGAGCCAGTTTCATGAGCAACTCCCATGAGTTTTGCACTGTCGATGGACGCCATGTTTAAGACATCCGCCGGGGGAATACCTGCATCAACATAGAGTGCCAATTCACGAATGAGCGTAAAGCCTGCAATGCTGTCAGTTCCAGGTACAATGGGAACGCCTGCATCATAGAGTTTTTTCAGCATTAACTGCATGGCATTACCTGAATCTTTATAGCTGGTTTTAAACTGCTCTTCGACGTGCATTTGCGCGCCTTTTAAACCACGACTAAACGACACCGGCATGTGATCGGCAATATCAGCAAACTCACCGTCCACTTTTTTATCTTCAGCCATTAATAAACTTCTGAATGTGGAAACAGTTGGGTCTACCACAATACGCTCATCGGCGAGTAATTTAATAAAAGCGGTCATTTCAGGGCTATCGAGCGACAAGCTAGAGGCCTTTTCACCAATCAAAGAGAAGCGTTTTTGGGTTCGCGTGTCTACGGTTTCACCGGCTAAGAAGTTTAAAAACAGCATGTTGATATGTTGGATTTCATCATAGCCTGCTGCAATGGCTTGCTCTGCCGTCATAAACGCTGGGACATGACCACTTAGACGTAACCCGCGGCTATGGGCTCGTTCAGCAATGGGCTTCACCCATGTTGGATCAATTGAGGAATAGAGTTTGACTTGGTAGTAGCCATTATCTGCAAAAAAGTCGACGGTTTTAAGCGCCTCTTCTAGGGTTTCAACCGAAAGGCCCGCTGAGTTCTCGCTGAGTTTATCCATAAAGCCGGCGCGGTATACGCGTGACCCGAGTACTTTGTTCGTGTCATAAAGGGCTTCAATCTCCATGATGTTGTCATGTTCGTTGCCCATGTCGCGTACACTGGTCACACCGTTGGCAATATTGAGAATGCCGTTTTCTTTCGAAAGGTGACCATGCATGTCCCAAAGCCCTGGGATCAGTGTTTTGCCCTTACCATCTATGGTGGTGCCTTTGCCTTGTAAGCTGAGGCCAGGTCCAATATTAACGATTTTCCCGTTTTGGATTAATACATCACTGCCAGTGATTAAGGATTTAGCATCGCTATCAAATACGGCGGCATTCTTGATTAATAACTGAGGCTCAGTGTGAGTAAGTTTAGTGGCCAAGCCTTCAAGGTAATCTTGCTCTGCTTTTTGTTGCAGTCCTTCAAGTTTTGCAAAGTCGGCTTTGTCGTAGCCATCCCGTAAGATGTACATAAAGCCAAAGCTTTTAGCAAAGAAATCACCTTTGTCATCATACCATGCAAAACTTGGGGTAAGCCCAAGGCCACTGAGTGCCACAAGGTGAATGGTATTGCCTTTTAGCTCTACCGTAGTCATCTTGTTGATGATCATCTTACCTTGCGGGTAGACTTCAAGTTCATCGAGGTTATTTTTAAACGCGTAGCGCAAGGTGGCATTACCGAGTGCCACATTAAAAGAGGCTGGGCTGTAAAAGTTTAACGTATCGTCTTTAAGTTCACCGGCTTCATTGAGGCTTTGCCATTTTGCAACCCCTTGCTTGTACTCAAACATTTCATCAATCGGGGCACCAAAAGGCGACACACCTTTGAGTGTGACACTCACAGGAATGCCATCGGCATTGAGGGTTAAGGATTCATCCACACTGACGCGGCGGTTATTCCAACCAAACTGCATTTTGCCTGTGTAGGTGGTGGCATCCACTTGGGTCTGCTCCAGTGTGCCTGCTTTACCCTTTTCAAAGTAAATATTGTTGATGATGGTGTTAGCCAAGCTTTGACTGCTCAGCGTAATACACGCCGTTGCTATGGCTAATTTAATGGCAGAAAGCCGTGCCTTGTTATTTTTCACTTTGCGTCCTTAAAAGTTTTTTGAAGTGCGACACCATTAAAGCAAATATTAGCCAGATTAGTGGGATGCTAAGTGGATGATATTGTTTCAAATTGTGTCTGATATGGGTAATTTATGTGCTCTATAATCGGT
>JBGTXC010000288.1:0-2579 GCA_041937835.1 Alteromonadaceae bacterium
ACTCGGTGACAGTTTACGCACCATGCGTTTGCGGGTGACCTGTGGCGTGAACCACGTGGACTTTTCCAAAGGGGAGTTTACTGGGAGTGCGGGTGCAATTGAGCAAGCCGTGATCACCAAGACCCCGATGATCAGCATGGATACCTCAGCGCACCCTATGCTGAGCCAGCGCGATACCATCAAATCAAAAGGCATCGCGGCGTTAGTCGCTATGCCCCTGTGTTATGAAGAAACACTGATAGGTGTGATTTACGCTGATTCAAAGCAAGCAGGCAAGATGCTCAAGCAAATTGACTTGGATATTTTATCTGTTTTAGCGGAGCAAATTAGCGCTTCTATTCACAGTTTAATAATTGACCAACATCTGACCACCTTACTCGAGCAGTTGCAATCTCAGCAGGATAAGACGATAGTTAACATATCGTTAGAAGAAATTAATACTGCTAGTTAGGGAGTTTGCTTGGCGGATTGCCCGTTCGAAACACAAGTCATCACTTCTCATAATAAGCTAGTGCCGGGCACGATTTTAGTCGGCCGATTTGAAGTATCTTCATTGATTGGTAAAGGCGCTCATGGCGAAGTTTATGCGGCCAAGGACTTGCAACTCAATTGTGATGTTGCAATTAAAGTGCTTCCTGATGCGCTCGTAAAAGATGCAGCTCAACTAATGCAATTTCGTAATGAATTGCTGATCTCACGTCGTATTTCACACCCTAATGTCATCCGTGTTCATGAGTTTTACCAAGACCCTCAGGTCTGTTTTTATACCATGGACTTGATCAATGGCTCGTCGCTACGTCAATTTATTAGTGCCAACAAAGAGTCAATTGGCTTAGATGACATTCAACGTATCTCACTTCAGCTTTTTGATGGCTTAGCAGCCGCTCATGAGCAAGGGGTACTGCATTGTGATATCAAGCCTGAAAACATCCTCATTGATAATGAGCTTAAAGTGTTTATCAGTGATTTCGGGATTGCCAGCTTTATGGGTGAGGGCGCCGTCATTTATGGTTCACCCAGTTTTAGTGCCCCAGAGCGAGAAAGCCAATCAGAACCCAGCTTTCAGCAAGATATTTATTCATTAGCCGCCACGTTATTTGAACTCACTTATGGTCAGTTGCCTTTTCAAGGTGCAACCAAAGACGACATAGTAAAAGCTAAATACACCCCACTTGAAAAACCAAAAGTACGGGATAAAAAGCGCTTAGAATTATTTTCCTTCTTTTTGAAAAATCTCTCGGTTTATCCTGAGCAGCGCCATCAAGACATCAACTCGGCAAAGCGCGATTGGCATAATGCCTATAACCAAGCTCAGGCCGGCCAAAAGGCGCTCACAAAGCGTTTAAGTGCCACTGTAATTAGTTTAGTTGTCATCGCTGCAGCTTTGTTTGGCTTTGATTTACTCTCAGAAAAGCCCATACCCACCCAAGAAGTGACAAGTAAAGACGTGGCTTTACCTTATCAAAGTGTGGCGGTATTACCTTTTCATGTTCAAGGTGTGGGGCTAGATGGTTTAGAGCTAGGTAACCTTGGCCAGGCTTATATTCAAGCGGCCTTTGCGCCATATAATATCCATGTGCTGCACAGTGAACGTATTCAAAGCACCTTATCCCATTTGGGCTTTAAAGTGCCTTTAAGCGCTGCTGAAAAAAAGGTGCTGGTGGATTTGCTCGGCGTGTCTGTTTTGGTCTCAGGTACTTTTTCACAACTGCCAGAAGGAATGCAGTTAAGTGTGCTTGCTCAAGATACGCGATTAGAAACCACACAAGCACTTTGGCAACACGACACCTTTGTTAATACTCAAGCCCTTGCTGATGAATTAGCAACCCTCTCGGAGGGGCTGATCACAGCGCTTGGCGATACACCCAAATTATTGATTAATGAAAAGCTCAGTGGCAATGCGGCAATCCACTTTTCCAAAGCACAGCAGGCATACCAATATCAAGACTTTGATGCCGCCAAAAACCATCTGGATGCCTTATTAAAAGAGCAGCCTAATTCATTACTTGGTAACTTATTAGCGGCTTCTTTAGCTTTTCAAGAGGGTAACCTGTTAGCCAGTGAACAGTATTTACTGCAAGTAGAATCAAAAGCGCCCGAAAACACTTACAGTGCGGTCAAAGCGAAAGCGTTATTGGCGATGGTGCATGCCAATCATGATGCTGCAGAACAACACTTTAATGCCTTATTAGCGCAAAACCCGCTCGATACCCAATTACGTTTTGAGTTTGTGGATTACCTAAATTCACAAGGGCAATTTCAAAAAGCAAAAGCACAACTGAGTGAGTTAGTTAATTATGATGCGAAACACCCTCATGCTTGGTTTGAGCTTGCAAAAGCCAGTATTCGTACCGGCGACATTCAAAGTGCGTTAGACGACTACCTAGTTAAGGCCTTAATTCAGTTCAAAAAAATTAAAGACAAGCGCGGTGAGGCAACTGTGCTTAATGCCTTTGGTGTGGCGTTTGGTCGCCAAGGTAAGTTTAAAGATGCAGAAGACTACTATTTACAGTCTTTGGCGATTCGTGAGCAATTGGATGAGCAATCTGCCGTTGCCGCGAGTTTAGGTAACATCGCGC
>JBGTXC010000289.1:0-2535 GCA_041937835.1 Alteromonadaceae bacterium
CATTCAAGACCGTTATCAAGGTTTAGTCAGTTACTCATTTGATGATGCGCTTTTTGAAAAGGTTGAAGCCCGTTTTGGTTATACCAACACTGAGCAACGTGAGCTTGAAGAAGGCGAAATTGGCACCAAATTTAACACAGAATTATTCGAAAGTCGTGTGCATGCTGAATATCAAGCAGCCAACTGGCATGGTGTGCTTGGTTATCAGCTAGAAGATCACAGTTTTGCCGCAGCCGGCGAAGAAGCCTTTACCCCGAACGCGGATAGAAAGAGCCAAGGTGTTTATTGGTTAACAGAAAAAGAAATTGGCCCTGTGACCTTTGAACTCGGCGCCCGTTTTGAAACTGTGTCGATTGATGCTATGAGCATGGAAGAAGAGCACCATGATCATGACGAGCACGAAGAAGATCATGCAGATCACGACGAAGAACATAGTAATGAGCATCACGATGAAGAGCACCACGATGAGATTGCATACAGCACAGATGAAGATGCATTCAGCGCGTCATTTGGTATCGTTTATGACTTATCTGATGCGTACACCATCACCACTAATTTAAGTCATTCATCACGTGTGCCACTTAGCCAAGAGCTATTAGCAAACGGCTTACACCTTGCTACCAGCACCTATGAAGTGGGCGCCCTCTTTCACATTGAAGAAGACGGTCATGTGCACTTTGAACCGACCAACATCAACAATGAAGTGGCAACCAACTTAGACATCAGCTTACGTAAAACCCAAGGTGATTTTGGTTTCAACTTAACGGCCTTTTATAACGATGTCAGTGATTTTTATAGCTTAGTAGACACTGGGTACCGCTTTGATGAAGGTGAATTGGTACTGGCAAGTGACGCTGATGAAGATGCCTTAAGTGTTTTCCAATACACCACACAAGATGTCGAGCTTTATGGTTTAGAGCTAGACGCTCACTATCAGTTTAACGCCAGTGTAAGTGTTGAAGTATTTGCTGATGTACTGCGTGCTAAAACCAAAGCAGGCGAGTATTTAGCGCGTCAACCAGGCGATAAATTAGGCGCTAAATTTAGCTACCAATTAGCGGATTGGGAATTAAGCACAACCTTAACCCACAGATTTGCTCAAAACAAAGTAGCACTGGGTGAGGAGTCCACAGATAGCTATCAGCTTATCTCAGTGGCAGCGCAATACTACCTACCAAACCTAGACGGCCAAGTGTACTTAAAGCTTGATAACATCACGGATGAACTGGGTTATGTACATAACTCTTTCATCAAAGAGCAAGCGCCATTACCGGGTCGTAACATCACTTTAGGTATGCGTGTTTATTTCTAAGTACTGAGACACACGCAATAAAAAAGGCCAAGCATCAAGCTTGGCCTTTTTTTTAATCCTAAAAATAATTAAAGGATTTCTAATAGCTCAACATCAAATACTAGCGTTGAGAATGGTGCAATTGCAGCACCTGCGCCACGCTCGCCGTAAGCAAGATCGTGTGGTACGTATAAACGCCATTTCGCGCCAACTGGCATCATTTGTAATGCTTCAGTCCAACCTTTGATCACGCCTGCAACTGGGAATTCAGCAGGCTCGCCACGATCGTATGAGCTGTCAAACACAGTACCGTCAATGAGTGTACCGTGGTAATGCGTACGTACTGTTGATTCAGCAGTTGGCTTGTCGCCAGAGCCTTCGTTGATTACTTCAAACTGAAGACCAGAGGCAGTCACAGTTACTTCGCTACGCTTAGCGTTGTCTGCTAGGAAAGCTTCGCCTTCAGCTGACATAGCTTTAGCTTCTTCAGCACGGCGTGCAGTGATTTCTTCGTTAATTTTCTCGAATGCCGCTTGGATCGCTGTGATTTCAACTTGGAACTCGCTACCAGTGTACGCATCTTTCATACCGGCAAACACGTTTTCAAGGTTTAAACCGTCAAATGGGTTTGACTTAAGTTGCTCACCCATTTGTAGACCAATGCCGTAGCTTGCTTTATCAGCGTGCGTTTCGAATGTATTAGACATATTATCTCTCAGTGTTTTTATTGAGTTAAAATCTGCGCCAGTGTATCACACACAGGCCATTAAACCGATGTTTTTGCCCTGATAAAGCGGACAATCTCACCCGCAAGTGGCATACCTACAAGGAAAAATCCAAGACGCGCGTCACCAAGCAACTCATCCAAATAAAAACCTTCAAGCACGATGAGCGGATAAAACACTCCTACCGCAAGGAGTGGAATTAACCATAAGGCAACCCGTGGCATCACTTGCTCATATTTAGTGACTAAATGGGCCATCAATAAGCAATACAAGCCACTGTATAAAGGCACTGTGTACCATGCGTTAGGATTGCGAGTAATGGCGTCATTCATCATCGCAAGCACGGTTTGCATGCCAAGAAAAAAGCCATATGCTGCTGCAAACCAAAGCCCAATGCGCACAAACATCGGCATCGTTTTTGTGTTATCAGTCATATTAGATACTCCAAATCGAAAAAAACCGCCTCGAGGGCGGTTTGGGAATGAGGTGGCGGAGAGATAGGGATTTGAACCCTAGATA
>JBGTXC010000028.1:0-14644 GCA_041937835.1 Alteromonadaceae bacterium
GCCAGTTTTTAAATCCTGCCATGACGGCCTCAATCACTTGGGGATCGGATTGTTTATTGAGTGCTAAGCAAACATCGGGTGGATCATTGGCTTTGATGGGGCTTGCGACTTTAAAGTGGGTCATCGCAAGACCTGCTTGTTTGACATCATAAGCAAAACTTTGGGCTTCTTGCGCGATGAGGTCAACGCGCCCTGCTTGAAGCTTCTTTAAGTTTGCTGCACGGTCCCCCGCCACATCAAGGTGGATCGTGTCAACAAGCCCTAAGTCATTCATGACTCTGTGTTCGTAGCTGCCCTGCACCACACCGATACGATATTGCAGTGCCTCTTCCATGGTGCTTGCATTGATGGCGTGGTTTGCTTTGCTGTAAAAGTGCATTTTTAATTTGGGGTTTAAAGGGCAAAACCAATAAAACAGCGACTCGCGCTGTGGTGTGCGTAAAATAGAATAAATTAAGGTGTTAGGCTCTGTTAGCGCATACTGGTAGCTGCGCTTCCAAGGGTAGATATGCAGTGTGTAGTTAAGATTGCTGCGGCTTAGTATGTCGTGCACCACGCCGGTAGCATGGCCAACAATCACCCCATTAGGATCGCTGTGGTTATAGGGTGGAAACTCCTCTGTGACCACCTTAATGTGAGCGAGTGCGCTTAAAGCACGAGTTTGAAAGCTTATGAATATGGGCACTAAAAGCACCCAGATTAGCCACTTTCCTACATCCTTGGAACACGGCATGATGCGTCCTTACTTGTTGATTACTAACAAAGTATAGACGCTCCTTGTTAGTCCTCAATGAGATCTTCGAGGTCGTCAATTAAATCATCAAAGTAATCATTTATTTTATCAAGCTGCTTCTGTGACAGAGTGGCTCTTAGGTCAATGAGTAAGGTTAAATACCGTTGCTGTTGCTCATCACGAATACGGATGTATTCTTCACTCATGTAGTCTTCGCGGTTTAAGATGATTTTTTCAAGCTCTGCAACAAACGCGGCTTCGGTGTAGTCTCCTAAAAGGACTAAACGCGCGGCGTCTAGCCGATTTTTTCGGTAATCTTGCCAGTACAAAAAGGTGGTCTCATTTTGTTCAATGGAGGCCATGATGATGGCTTTTTGCTCTTCGGTTAACTTGCCCAAATAATCTTCAAATTCATCAAGCTCACGCTCATAGTATTTAGCACGCTGCTTTTCTTTGTCTTTCATGCGCTCTTGCCACTTTTCGATGTCTTTTTTAATTTCATCGTCAATGGTGGTGATAAATTCATTTCGCTGCTCGTCGTTCAAAGTCAGTGCTAATGCCGTCATTCTTGGGGCTAATTGCGCACTGACATCGTCCCAAAATGTGCTTGCTTCATCGAAATGGGCTTGAATTGCTGGCAACGTTGGCGAATCGTTAACAATGGCTTTCATTTCTTTGAGCCAGGCCACGTATTCAGGTAAGGCATTCGCTCTGTGCCAATCTCGTACTTCTTTTACATATTGCTTAAGTTGTTTGTTCTGTTGGCTGTTTAGATCTACGTAGTCATCCACAAAATAAGGCGAAAGCCAATGCATGTTGTTGTAGGTAAAGCTCATTGAGCAGCCTGTTAGCAAGAGCACACAGGCGATGACTAGGTATTGATATGGTTTTCTCATAAGACGTAATCAATCGGTGTTTTTATTTATAGTACGTTGATTGACTCTAAAAACTGTTAAAAAGTGCAGTGTAAAATGTAATAAATCATGTATTTAAAGCAGTTGCCTCAAAACAAACGCACTTAAATAGTAATAATTCTCAATTAGATGTTGACAACAAACATTATTCAAATGATAATCATTATCAACAAGGCGGTGATGTCGACCTTTCATCGCTTTGCTAAGTTAGCGTGACACTAACTGACGGGTGATCCCCGAACTCTTGATGGTTTTACGAACAGGACTATCACTGGTTGCTCATCACACTTACTTGCTACATTGCTCATATCGGTGACGGTAGATATGACACCAAAAGGCCCTTGCGGGCCTTTTTTATTTCTTCTTCGGCTTAGTATTTATACTTGGAAAGCCGTGAAATAAAAGTCTAAAATGAATCTAACTAATTGAAATTAGGCTAGTAACCATGAAGACTTTCCACACTTTTTCAGTATTTTTATTGCTTTGCTCACTAGGGTTATTTAGTCCTACTTCTAAAGCGGATCTGCAGCGTGGCATCGACGCTGCCAACGTTGGCGATTTTGAAGTGGCTGTGCGTGAGTTTAAGTACTTAGCCGAGAACAACTATGCACCAGGCCAATATCATTTAGCCGAGCTTTATGAACGGGGTTTGGGTGTACCTAAAAACGTCTATCGCGCCGCAGAGCTTTACAAAAAGGCCGCAGAGCAAGATTACGTAGATGCCATGTTTTCACTGGCGGTCATGTATCAAGAAGGGATTGGTGTTAAACAAGACTTAAGCACCGCAGTGAGCTGGTTTACCAAAGCTGCTGAAAAGGGCTTAGCAGCTGCGCAATTTAATTTAGGTGTGATGTACAGTAATGGCATTGGCGTCGTACAAGACTATATCACTGCCATGGATTGGTACATGAAAGCGGCTGCGCAAAACTACACCTTGGCACAATTTAATATGGCCCTAATGTATTTTCATGGCCATGGCACGGCTAAAAGTTTAGAGAAGTCATACATTTGGAACACTATTGCTGAATACAATGGCAATGATGATGCATCAAAAAGCCGAAAACTTGATGAGCGCAACATGTCGCCGAGCCAAATTAAAGCGGCAAAAGAAAAAGCGGATGAGATTTATAGCCGCATTTTAGCGGGCAAATACTACGGCGATAATCGAATTTAGCCAAAACACACTCAAGGATGAGCCATGACACACCCAAGAATTGCAACGTTGGATTGGCTCAGAGTGAGCCTGATCTTGTTGGTGTTTTTGCACCATGCCTTAATGCCATTTAATGGTGACGATTGGCACATCACCAATTCTGAACACAGTAAATTGCTCGATGACATCATGGTGTTTTTTGAGCAAATCCGCTTACCCACCTTATTTTTTATCGCAGGCGCTGGGACATCCCTGTTATTAAACACGTTAAGTGCGTGGCAATTTAGTGTAGATAAAATAAGGCGCTTACTACTTCCCTTACTGGTAGGCATGCTCTGTGTGGTGCCTATCCAACATTATTATGAATCACCTGAATCATACGACTCAATCATTCATGCCTACCAAAGCACCTGGCTCAAATTTGATGCAAACCATTTGTGGTTCATTGAATTTTTATGGGTGTTTATGCTGCTTGCTGCGTTTATCACTTGGATAAGAGGCGCATTTTTTAAACATGTACGTATTCGGTTACCTAAGCTGACTTTGAGCCCTATAGTAATTTTGGGATTGATTGCCATTGTACTTGTGTTTACCCGGGTTACTTTAAAAGCCTATGAACCGAGCCAAGATCATGATCTCTTAAACTATTCTGTGAGTGGCTTTTATCTCAGCTTTTTTGTGTTTGGGGTACTTGCAATAAAATCTAGGGCTGTATGGCAAACATTTGAGTCACAACGCCGCATATCGCTTATCAGCTTTTTAATCATTAGTGTGCTTTTTTACGGTTATTATTACGTGGACTTTAGCCCTTATTTGTCACTTTCTGTGAGGTGGTTAATTTGGTGGGGAATGTGCACTTTGGTGTCTTATACCGCGCTATTAACTATGATGGGATTTGGTTTACGTTATTTGCGTCATTCACCGCCTTGGCTTCGCGTGCTTAACACCCACATTTTTCCTTTTTATATTTTTCACCAAAGTGTGATTGTGGTGCTTGGCTTTTATGTAGTTGCTTTACCTATTGGCATTTTTGCAAAAGCCGCTCTGTTGTCATTTTCAAGTCTTCTAGTAAGCAGTTTATTATGCATAAGTGTATCTCTTGCCACCCCTTTGAAATGGCTGTTTGGCCTTAAAGTAAATAAGCCCGTGTTAAGTAAACACCTCCTCAAAAATAAGGTCGCTAGTACATGAACTTAGACAATCACCCAATTTATAACATGGCTTTTAGCAAGGTTTACCCTATGTATGTGCAAAAGGTACAAAAGAAAGGCCGCACGCAACACGAAGTCGACAGTGTTATTTTCTGGCTCACCGGCTATGACGATGACACACTTGCTCAAGCCCTTGAGGATGAACGCAGCTTCCATGATTTTTTTGAAAAGGCGCCTAAATTAAACCCTGAACGCACTTTAATAAAGGGGGTTGTGTGTGGTGTACGCGTTGAAGAGGTGCCCCACCCTTTGATGCAAAATATCCGCTATCTCGATAAATTAATTGATGAGCTGGCAAAAGGAAAATCTCTGGATAAGATTAAACGTAGCCGGTAAGAAAAGGACCGCAGGCTGAAAGCAAAACCAAAAAAGGACTTTAGTTATGAATACCTCCAGTTACGCCACTAACAAAGACCTCTCAGAGCAAAGCAGTAACACCTTAGTGTATGCACTGATCGCCATCGCCCTTTGTGGGCTGAACGTGGCACTTAATATGCAATTCGCTAACCGCTATGCAGAAGAGTTTAATTTGGCTATCCCTGCTGAGTTATTTGCTATCGGCAGTACCTTTAGTTTGCCTTTACTCCTAATCATTTTAACAGCCCTAATGCCACGTTGGCGAAACCTAAGAGCCAGCGTTTTAGTCTTTTTCTGGGGCGCGTGTGTGGTGTTTTTGGCCAATCTACCGAGTGTTTTTTACCTCTTATCAAATTCAATAAAAGGACAATAAACGATGACACAAGGCGTTATAGAGGTTTTTGCTCCTGCTGAGCGTTTTCAGGGCATTAGACCCATTCAAATTTACGTCATGCGGGCGCTTTATGGCTTGATGTTTTTTGTGCTTGGCTATGAAGTGCTCAGTCATATCATTGCACATCCTACGCCATGGTCAGAAGAAGAAGCTATGGCGTGGAGTGTCTGGGGGGCTTTTGCTTTAATTGCCCTGTTAGGCATGTTAAAGCCGATTGAGATGATCCCAATCCTGCTTTTAGAAATCATCTATAAGTCAATTTGGCTTACACTTGCGGCACTGCCACAAATTCAGGCTGGAACTTTTGTTGGCTCTGGACTTGAAGAAACCACCTTTGCCTTTGCGCTCATCATAGTACCTATTTTGGCTATGCCTTGGGGTTATGTGTATCGCACCTATATTAAGTTCCTGCCTGAGACAAGGCTCCCATCCCCTGATAAAGCACAGTAAAGCTGAAGGTTTTTATTGCCTGATGCTCATCGATTGGACGCTGCTTTAACAAGGTGATGGTTGCTAGAAAGTGACTGTTTAGATAGTGAAAAAACACCGGTTTTAAGGTGTTAGCTAACGTTAACTGATTTGCTACCATAGGCCATATCCAAGGCGCTTTTTCCTCTAAAATCAATGGGCTTTGGGCACTTGCAAATTTAGATGCATAAAATCGCTCTAAAAAGCGATGCCACTCTGGGTGGCTTAAACCATAACTCAGTGCATTTTGCCAAAGCGCGATAAGGGGTTCTATATCTTGCCCTGAGGTCGTAAGCTTTTCCTCTAAATGGGCACTAAAATCCGTTTTTGCCTTGTCATACACAGCTAAAATGAGCGCGTTTTTATCTTTAAAATGATGAAATAAGGTGCCTGTGGCCACCCCTGCCGATTTGGCAATGGTGGCAGTGGCTGTGGCATTGATCCCTTCAGTCGCAAAACAACCAAGGGCGGCCTCTAAAATGGCATCGCGTTTACTCATTAGCGCATAAACCCACGTTTGATTAGCCATAACAGTAGATTTCGGTGTTTTTTCAGCATCCATGCCCGCGGATTGAATAGGCCACTTTTTAACACAGTGCGCTGGTGGCTAAAGGTATCAAACCCTGCTTTACCATGATATTGCCCCATGCCAGAGGCACCTATTCCACCAAAGGGCGCATCATCTGCCATAACATGCACTAGCGCATCATTGATTGCCGCACCACCACTTTGGCAAGCGTCTAATACTTGGTTGATTTGTGCTTTATCTGTGCCCATGACATAGAGCGCCAATGGCTTGTCGTTCTGGTTTATAAAGTGATTCGCGTCATCGAGCTCTGAATAAGTGATGATAGGAAGCACAGGGCCAAACAACTCTTCCTCCATAGCACTCACAGCATAAGGCGCATTAATACTGCCGACATCAATAATATGGGGTGCAAGTTTGCGTGTTGATTCATCCATAGCATGGGTAAAGAGCGATGTTACCTTGGCACCCTGTGCTTTTGCGTTCTCCAGATGCTGTGTTAAACGCTCAAAATGTGACGTATTTATGATGCTTGAGTAGGTTTTACCTTCAATACCTTTTGGGTAGGCGGTATGAAATGCCTTTTTGAGCGCGGTGATAAAAGCGTCTTTTTCAGAGGCTTTAACTAACACATAGTCAGGCGCCACACAAATTTGCCCTGCATTCATGGTTTTTGCAAAGCTTAAAATGCCCGCAGCATGCTCAAGCTGTGCGCTTGGCGTCACTACAAAGGGCGATTTACCACCGAGCTCTAAGGTGACTGGAGTGAGGTTATCACTCGCCGCACGCATTACAAAGCGTCCTACTCGCGTAGAGCCCGTAAAAAATAGATGATCAAACGCTAAGGCACTAAATTGTGCGGCAACCTCACCATCACCTTCAACATATTCAATCGTATCTGTTAAGGCGTGCGGTAAAATGTCTTTTAAAACGGCATTGGTTGCTGGGGTAAATTCACTGAGTTTGACCATGACACGATTACCTGCACTGATGGCACTGGCAAGCGGTCCGATGGAAAGAAAGATCGGGTAGTTCCAAGGCACTATGACACCCACAAGGCCTTTAGGCTCAGGCCTTACTGTGACAGTGCTTGGCATAAGTAGTAGCCCGCTGTGTTTCTTGCGCGGTTTCATCCAGCTACGTAAATGGGCAAGTTGATATTTTATGAGAGAAACACTTGGTAAGACATCGCCCATCACGCTATCAAACTCACTGCGGTAACCAAAATCCTGGCTCATTGCGTCACACAAGCGCTCACTGTTTTCTAACAGCATGGTTTTAAGGGCTAATAGACGTTCTTTACGCGCCGCTAACGAGGTATCGAGCGTCGATTCTTTTAGTCTTTGAAACTGAGCATTAAGTGGTGTCTCTGTTGATGTTATTTCTAACCCTGCGCGTGTCATTGGCATATCCTGATTGGCACTTGCATGTGCTTTAAAATAATTCGACTGATTAGTCGGTTAATTTACATGGGCTTGATTGGGTTGCCAAGTACTTATGGCTATACTGATTAAAAGTCATTTGAAAAATAACGCTATTTTTATGTTTAAACGTGCTGTGTTTTTATGTGTTTTGTTAAGTTTTTTCAGCCATGGTCAGCCTGCGCCTAAGGTAAAATTGGGCGCCATTGACCGAGCACCGTTTTTCTTTTCGGAGACTGGCACGGGCTTAGGCGTTGATTTAGTTAATGTGCTCAACCAAATCCAATCAGACTACCGCTTCATGCATGTGGCTATTCCCACTAAACGTCGCACGCAAGCACTAGAGTTTGGTTGGGTGGATGGCATGTTATGGGATAACCCTGCTTGGGGATGGCAAGCGGATAAAATCAACACGTCATTGCCTTTATTCAGTGCCAAGGATGTCTTCGTCACGCTTAAAGGGGATGACACCACCCAAGACTATTTTAACGATCTTACTGGTAAACGCATTGGCGCAGTTCGAGGGTATTATTACAACTTTTTAAAAGAGGCGGGTGCTGAAAACCGCTATGATTTAGTGAATGTGGCCACAGAAGATCAAACTCTGTCATTACTGGTGCAAAAGCGTGTGGCTGTGGCTGTGACAAGTACCTCATCGATTCAGTGGTTTTTATCACAGCAGCCTCAATATCAAGATGCTTTATATATTTCTGAGCGTGTTGATGGTGCCTATGAACGCTATGTGCTTTTAAGTAACAGCGCACCCATTGAGATAGCGCAAATTGATCGCTATTTACTTAGAGCCCATCAAGAAGGGCTCATAGCCCCAATCTATGCCAAGTATGGGTTAACTGTGCCAACGTCACTTGCGCAGCCGCGATAAAATACCGCTTCTATGTCACCAAGTGGATCTTTATGTAGTTCGGTTTTTACATACGTTAAACCGAGCTTTTTCATGATGTTGATTGAGCCTTGATTCTCAGGCATAGCGATGGCGCTAAAATACTGGTAATTAGGGTTGGTTTTGAGTGCATTGACAATGGCATGAGCACTTTCAAAACCAAACCCTTTCCCCCAACTGCTTGCTTTAAAACGCCAGCCTAATTCAAGGTCGCTTTCATCCACCTTGCCTTGAAAAAAGCCCATCGGGCGTACCAAAATCCAACCAATAAACGCGTCATCTGCTTGAGTAAATACCCCCCACAGGCCAAAGCCTTTGTGCTCATCTTTGTATTTATAAAACCGCGGGATCATCACGTTTTTGATGTCATCATGGGTAGAGGGAGTCCCACCATTGATGTACTGCATCACTTTTGGGTCATTATCTAAATCGAATAACAACTCTGCATCGTCTTTGGTGAGCATGCGATACGTGAGGCGTGGGCTTGTTGGTTTAAGCATCTGTCTCACTCCACACCGCATATTCATTGCCACTTGGGCAGGTAAAATGAAAGCGAAAGCCTCCAGGAAAAGAAAAGGTCGGTTTGAGCACAGCGCCTCCCTCAGCCAAAATGGCTTTTTGAGTATCAGCTAACGAGCGGGAATAAAACACCAGTAACACACTGCCTGAGGCTGTTAATGCCTGTGTGTTAGTCTGATAAAAACCACCGGTCACACCTTGGCATTCAAAGGCACTGTAATCCGGGCCGTAATCGGTGAAAGCAAAATCAAACACACGTTCAAAAAATGCCTTGCTCGCAGGTAAATCAGTGGCAGGTAGTTCTAAATAGTTAATGCTGTGGTGTTGTATGCTCATAATCTTCCCTTTTTAATTCAAGGATATGGCGTTTTAGCGCGTCACGCTAGCAATTTTACCTGCCTTTGATAAAGTGAGTGCGGTTTTATAATAACAAAGGATATGGCAATGACGTTTGCAACTAAAACGCCATGGCTTATGGGACTCGGTGCTGTGGCGCTGGGCTTATCTAGTCATGTAACTGCAAAATCAGCTGGATTCAGCATTGAAGACATCACCAAAGTGCAAAGTGTGACGAATGCGCAAGTGTCACCCAGTGGTGATCACGTTGCATTCACTCGTTCAGTACCGCGTGAATTATACAAAGATAAAAACGGTCGTAGCTTTGCTGAGCTTTATATCACCAATGACAAAGGTGATGCTAAACCATACATCACAGGTAAAGTGAATGTGGGCTCTATCAGTTGGGATAACGCAGGCGAGTATGTCTACTTCCTGGCTAAAATGAATGACGATAAATTCACCAGTCTTTATCGCATTGCCCAAAATGGTGGTCAGGCACAAAAAGTATTAAGCCTAAAAGGCACAAGCATCAGCCGCTATGAAATGTCAGAAGACGGCAAAAAAGTGGCTTTGATTGCCAAGCCTGCGCCTGATAAGTCTAAAAAAGAGCTTAAAAAGCTTGGCTTTATGGCTGAAGTGTATGAAGAAGAGCTGACCAACACTGCCCTTTATCTAGTGAACCTTGCCAAAAGCGACAAGCCATTAACGCCGACTGCGTTACCCATTGATGGTTATATCAGTGATGTGGAGTTCTCGCCTAAAAGCGACGTCATCTTAGTGAAAACTAAGCCAACCGCATTAATTGATGACACCTACACCAAATCTCGCTGGCACGTATATAACCTTAACGACGAAAAAGTCACCCTAACCTTTGCAACAGAAGGCAAATTAGGTGCGGCTGAGATGTCTCATGATGGCCAATACATCGCGATTTTAGGGGCAGAAGATAAGCATGATCCTGCTACAGGCCGCTTGTTCTTAGCGGATCTAAAATCAAACAAGGTGACTGACTGGCTACCAAACTTTATGGGCCACATTGGTGACTTTGAATGGGCGAATACGTCAAACACATTACACTTTGTAGCAAATGTGGATGTCGATACTTACATCGCAAGTATTAAACCGGGCAGCTCAAAATACAAAGTACAGTTAAAGCCTGGCAAAGTGATTGCGTCGCGTCTGTCACTGTCTGATTCAGACAAGACACTTGCCTTTACTGGCCACAGTGCGACTCACACTAACGAAGCCTTTATCCTACGTGGCAAAAAGCACACACGTTTAACGGACTCAAACCCTTGGTTTAGTGAGCGTCGTTTTGCAAAACAAGAAGAAGTTCGCTTTAACGCACCTGACGGTACAGAACTGGGTGGTGTGCTCATATACCCGCTTGATTACGAGGAAGGTCAGCGTTACCCATTGATCATGAGTGTGCATGGTGGTCCTGAAGCCCACGACAAAAACGGCTGGTTAACGAACTACTCTCGCCCAGGTCAAATGGGTGCTGCGCGTGGTTATGCGGTACTATATCCAAACTACCGCGGCTCTACAGGTAAAGGCGTTGATTACTCTAAACTTGGTCAAAACGATTACGCAGGGAAAGAGTTTGATGATCTAGTTAGCTTTAAGCGTCATTTAGTAGAGCGTGGCATTGTTGATGGTAAACGTGTGGGTATCACAGGTGGCTCATACGGCGGTTATGCTTCGGCATGGGCAGCAACTAAGCTTACTGAAGAGTTTGCTACTAGTGTGATGTTTGTCGGTATTTCTAACCAGCTTTCTAAGTTTGGTACCACAGATATTCCAACTGAAATGCACTTAGTGCATGCACGCTCTTACCCTTGGGATAAGTGGCAATACTACCTTGAGCGCAGCCCAATTTACTGGGCGGGTCAATCTAAAACACCTTTATTGATCATGCATGGTAAAGAAGATCCACGTGTGCACCCAGCACAGTCTATGGAGCTATACCGTTACATGAAGGTACAAGGCAAAGATGTGCGCCTTGTTTACTACCCAGGTGAAGGTCATGGTAACCGTAAAAATGCAGCGCAATATGACTACAGTTTACGCTTAATGCGCTGGATGGATAACTACCTCATTGAAGGTAACAGCACCATGCCAAGCCATGAGTTACCGCACAAAGACAACTTAAAAGCGAAAAAAGACGAAGACAAAGCGTAACCGCATTCTTTTTTAATCGCTTTTCATTAAAACGCACCCTTGGGTGCGTTTTTTATAGCTAATCACGAACTATACTTGAGGCTCTCATGACAAGGAGCCAACCATGACAGGATGTAAGCCACTTATTGGCAGCGTACTCTTTCTGAGCTTTGCGGCAATAGCCGGCCCAGAACACTTACACCACAACAATGACGATGACGAAGCCGCTTTAATGGCGCTCGTTACTATCCTTAAAAAAAGCGAAAACCACCATTTTCTTGCCAGTTTGCAACCACGGCAACTGGATTGTAACGCCCTATTTAAAACCAAATCCGCGGCGGAAACAGCCTGTGATTACGCTAATGAAAAATACAAAGAAGTCGACAAGCTTGGGCGTAATGCTATGAAACCAGAGCCTCATCATACTCAAACGGATGTCATCGCCATTAACTTGAAGATGTTAGAGGATAGCGCGCTCTCGTCCCATCCATTTCAAGTCTTTGCTAAAGACCTTAATCAAGACGCGGTACTTTATACGGTGAAATATTCGTCAAAAACAGGCGAAGACCATAAATTGCGTGGGGTATTTTTTAAAGGTGAGGATAAATGGGTCTTTATCCCACGGCTCGATCTTGCTTTTGCAAGTGAGCCAAAAATAAAGTAATTCACTAAGCTAACGCACCAGATGGAGCGTTAGCCTAGATGACAATGCCTTAGCTTAACTTAGCTGGCTCATTGGCCGCTGAATATTCAGTAAATGTGGGGCGCGGGTTAACACCCAAAGGGCGCATAAGTCGTAACTGGCATGAAGTGCCATCACCATCATTAAATCCCCGGTAAAATGGTAAAGCACCCCAATCATGAGTCCAAAACACGTGGTGATAATGACGTAATACACAGAAATAAAGTGAAATAAGCCAAATACAAAAGCCCCAGTGATGATGCCAAGTAATGGCCAGGTACTGTTACTAACGGCAGTTTGGATTAAGCCTCGAAAGAGCCATTCCTCACCTATTCCAGCTAGCACAGACAAACACACAATGTGCCAAAAGCGAGCACCTTTAAATGCTGGGAGCACACGGGAAGCTTCGCCTCTGAGCATAGTGCCGACGGGGGTGGCCGAGCGTGTCAGCATGGCAATTAAGATATACGCCATCACGCCGCCCAGTAAACCAACACAGATGCCAACGACATCGAGTTGAGTGATATAGGGAAGTCCTAAAAAGTGAAGGCCAGTGAGGGCCAATATTACAAACACGGCTTGAATGACTAGGGTACTAAATAAAATCCGTTTCATCGTTATCCTTAACTTTGATGTGGCCACATTAGCCTAACAAATCACCACTTAGACATCAGCCCTCATTGGTTAAAAAATGTATCAGCTTAATCTTCGTCATGCAGCGGCCAGCTTGCAATGTGATCTTCAAAGTCAGCTAAATCCACTTGGTTATCTTTGATCACTTTATTGCGCACACTCACTCCTGCTTGGTGCATTTTGTGTTTTTTACCTTTGTTTAATAATGGGTGCCAACTTGCAAGGCCACGGCCTTCATGGAGCCGTCGATACGAGCAGCTTGGCGGCATGAAAAAGATGTCAGCTAAGTTTTCTTTGGTTAATTTTACACAACTCGGTACTAAGGTTTGGCGTTTGTCATACACAGTGCAGGCACAGGCTTTGGTATCTAAATATTGGCAGACAATATTGGTGTAGATCACGCTTTCCCCTTCTCGTAGTTCAAAGGTGCTTTGCATGTCACTGTCTTCGGATGCGTCATCATCAATAAAGGTGTGGAGGCAACATTTACCGCAGCCGTCACAAATGGACTCCCACTCAGCGTCGGTCATTTCTGCTAGGGATTTTGTTTGCCAAAAAGGGTCTGTCATGCTGTTCTCAGTCATTAAAAAAGGCGCTCATGGCGCCTTTTTGTTAAAGCTTGGGATACTTAATTCTATCAGAAAGGTATCCTACAGATGTAGCGAAATAGTAAGAACGATTCCAGTGCATCAGGGCTTTGTAATTGTCATAAGCTAAATACATACGACCGTTTTCGTCATCTGGCATGACTAACGCTGCATCAATGTTTACTTTTGGTAAGTCGCTGCCATCCATTCGGCGCACACCAAGCGCTTGCCAATCCGCTAAACTACGCTCTGATTCGCGCCAGTTAGCGAGCCACTCTTTACGTGTTTTTGTACCACGCTTAAGAATGGTGCTGTTATCAAAGCTTGCCGGCAATTTAACCTGGCGACCCCATGTTAGATTGTCATTCCAGCCAGCTTGTTTTAAGTAATTAGCAATCGATGCAAACGCATCTTCTTTGGTGGTCCAAATGTCTTTTCGACCATCCTGATTGTAATCCACCGCATAGGACATGAAGCTAGTGGGCATAAACTGGGTTTGCCCCATTGCACCTGCCCACGAGCCTTTAAACTTATCTAATGTGATGTGACCCGCTTTCAGGATATCTAGCGCTGCCCATAGTTGGCGCTTATAAAGCGCTTCACGACGACCATCAAATGCAAGGGTCACTAATGCTGAAATCACAGGGTATGAGCCTTGGATCTTACCAAAATTACTTTCAAGGCCCCAAAGTGCCACAATAAAGCGTGCTTGTACGCCATATTCTGCAGCGATTTTTTCTAAAAGAGGTTTGTTTTCAGCGTAAAGCTTACGCGCGCGGTTAATTTTCCAAGTTGGCACGCGCTTAGGCAAGTAGGTTTCTAAGGTCTCTACGCGCTCAGGCTGGTTTTTATCATTACTGATGACTTTCTTTTTGAATTTTACAGTCGCAAAGGCAGTGTTAATTAACTCATCACTGTACCCTTTACTTTTCGCTTCATCTTTTAACTTGGCAACGTACTCAAAAAATTGCGTTTCATCACTTGTGGCCGTTGCAGAGAATGGCAAAGACGCGGCACACCACAAGAGCGTATGAGAAAATAAACGACCTAGTGTTTTACTAACACCAAGACGTTTTGAAGAATTAGTCAGCACTGTCCACTCCATTTTGTTTTTTTAGCGCATCTAACATGTTTTCAGTTGGCGGCGGCAGTTGCAAGTAAAAGCCGTTGTTTTCCAGGTCCGATTTCACTTTATCGAGATCTGCCAAGGCGAGCTGAGCGCGTTTATTTAAATCAATCAGCATCACAAATTTTGGTTTCCCAAACGTGTCTAACAGGGCTTTAGGAACATCATCAAAATCGTCACGCTTCGTCACATATAAATAGGTGTCCGCTTTTCGTGGGCTTTTATAAATCGCAGTTAACATTGAATGACCTTACAGCTTGCGTATTCTGGGGGCACACTATACCATGAGGAATACTCATAAATGATAAAAATAATATCGCGCAGCGCCTTTTTAAAGGCCGCGCAAAAGATGTGTGCTTATGTCCGAACAGGCTTTTGAATTAAAAGGCAATCTTTTTACGCTTTCTGTCTTGAATGTATTTAATAACGATGCAGAGACTGTGTTATCTCAGCTGGCTGCGCGCATTCAAGATGCCCCACAGTTTTTTAGCCACGCGCCCGTGGTGGTCAATTTAGCAAA
>JBGTXC010000028.1:14654-18086 GCA_041937835.1 Alteromonadaceae bacterium
AAAGTCGCGGATGACTTTAATCTTGCCGCTCTCTTTGATGGCTTAAAGCAACTTGCACTTAACCCAGTGGGTGTGTGCCATGGTTCAGCGGAATTACAGCACACGGCAAAAGCCCTAGGGTATTCGGTGTTACATTACACTCAAGATGCGCCTAAGCCTGCGCCAAAAGCAGCGCCTGTGGCGGCAAAGCCTCGCCCTGAAAACACCTCAATTGTGGAAAAGGTTGTGCACTTACCAGCACAAATCGTCAATGGTACTGTGCGCTCTGGGCAACAAATTTATGCAAAAGACAGAGACCTCATTGTCATTGGCTCTGTGAGCCACGGCGCAGAAGTGATTGCCGATGGTAATGTGCACATTTATGGCACATTGCGCGGTCGCGCTGCGGCCGGGGCGAAAGGACAAGCCGATGCCTTCGTCTTTTGTCACAAGCTCGAGGCTGAGTTAGTTTCAGTGAACGGGCATTATTATTTGAGCGAATCGCTACAGGGAAGCCATTGGTCTCACCCTGCCAAAATAACAGCAAATGGCGATTCACTGGTTATTTCAGCTTTGGTTTAAGGATAAGAAACATGGCAAAAGTCATTGTTGTCACTTCAGGTAAAGGCGGTGTGGGCAAAACCACATCGAGTGCAGCCATTGGTACGGGCCTTGCGCTAAAAGGATATAAAACAGCCATTATTGACTTTGATATTGGCCTACGTAACTTAGATTTGATCATGGGCTGTGAGCGGCGTGTGGTGTATGACTTTGTTAATGTCATCAATGGCGAAGCCAATTTAAATCAAGCCCTAATTAAAGATAAACGCGTTGATAAGCTGTTTATTTTGCCTGCGTCACAAACACGTGACAAAGACGCACTCACCCGAGATGGTGTTGAGCGTGTACTTAACGAATTAAAACAAGATTTCGATTTTATCGTATGTGACAGTCCTGCCGGGATTGAAGCCGGTGCCATGATGGCGCTTTACTTTGCCGATGAGGCCATCGTCACAACTAACCCAGAAGTGTCGTCTGTGCGTGATTCAGACCGCATCTTAGGGATTTTACAGTCTAAGTCTAAACGTGCTGAAGAAGGCCTTGAGAACATCAAAGAGCACTTACTTTTGACTCGTTACAACCCAGCACGCGTAGAAAGCGGTGACATGTTGTCTGTAGAAGATGTGCAAGACATCCTAGCTATCGACTTACTTGGCGTTATTCCAGAATCACAAGCCGTGCTTAATGCCTCAAACGCAGGTCAGCCGGTGATTTTGGATGAAAACTCAGACGCAGGCCAAGCCTATATGGATGCCATTGAGCGATTACTTGGTGAACAAGTGGATTTCCGCTTCCTAAATGCTGAGAAGAAAGGCTTATTAAAACGGATTTTTGGAGGTTAACGTGTCCCTATTAGATTATTTTCGCTCAGAAAAGAAATCGAGCGCGTCCCTTGCAAAAGAGCGTTTGCAAATCATTGTTGCCCATGAACGCTCAGCACGTGGTACACCCGATTACTTACCACAGCTGAAACAAGACATTCTTGCGGTGATCCGTAAATACGTGGAAATTGATGCCGATCAGGTACAGGTGCAATTAGAGCAAAACGAGGACGATTTAGCCGTCCTTGAATTGAATGTCACCTTGCCTGACGATAAGGCTTAAAAAAAACCGGCTTAGGCCGGTTTTTTTATCTTAAGCGTTCGCTGATGATGTCGTAGTCAAAGCTGGTGATTTCAAAGCGATTCCCATCTGGGTCTTTAAAATACATTGACCATGAGGGCTCATGATCTTCTAAATGAATTTTTACGCCTTGCTCAGGCAAATACGCATACCACTGTAAAAAAGCCATGCCATCAACGCCAAAGGCGATGGTTTTGCCCTGCCCACCGGCTGAGTCATTAAATAACGCAATGTGCACATCGGAATTGGAATGTCCGAGGGTCAGTGGTCCGTTATCTTGTGCCCAATGTGCTAAGTCTTCAAGCACATGGAAACCCAGTACCTTAGTGTACCAAGACAGTGCGTCTTCACGATTTACAACATGAATGTGGAGATGATCCACGCGGTCGAGTTTTGGAATAGGCATATTGGCAAATCCATTTTTTGCTTTTTATTCAACTTACCTGAAGCTGTCATAACTGCAAGAAAATCTGTTTCACCCAAACATTAAACCCACTTAAGTATTAAAAATGCAAAAAATTACTCATATTTTAGTGTTAAAAATTGCATTTTCTCTGAATTTCGCTACATTGCCGGCTTTGTCATTCTATTCACTCATCACACAAGGACGTTATTGTGCAGTCTTACATGGCGCGACAAGCCATTTTTAATCGTCGAAAACACCTTGTTGCTTATGAATTGCTCCATCGCATTGATGATACTAACGCCTTCCCAGAGATGGATGACAGTGAAGCGACTGCTAAATTAATTTCCCATACCCAATTAAATCGGGGCTTAACGTATTTAACAAAGCAAAAGCCTGCACTCATTAACTTTGCCTACGATGATTTAATTCGCCTGACACCAACATTACTGCCAAAAGATAAAATTGTGATTGAGGTGCTCGAATCGGTGCGACCAACGCAAGCATTATTAAACGCGTTTAAACAGTTAAAAAAACTGGGTTACCACATTGCGTTGGATGACTTTGAGTTTAATCCAGATTGGCTGCCCTTTTTACCTTATGTGCGCCTTATCAAAATTGATATCCAGGCGCTCGATAGTAAAACCTTGGCTAAAACTGTGGCACTCATTAAACAGTATGAACACATTGCCCTGTTGGCTGAAAAGGTCGAACACCATCATGAGTATGCGAAAGCGCGTGCTATGGGTTTTAAGTTTTTCCAAGGATACTTTTTTTGTCAGCCTGAGCTTCAGCAAGATACGGATGTGGATATTTCCCGTGCTGCCGTGATGCGGGTGTATCAGCTTGCCAACCGAGATGACATTCCACTAAAACAACTGGCGGCGAGTTTTGAATGTGATACTGCACTTGCCTACAAGTTACTGCGTTTTGTGAACTCTGGGCTTTTCCCTGTGAAAGCGCCCATAGGCAGCATTTATCAGGCTTTAGTGTACTTAGGGCAATCCCATATCCGCCGTTTTGCCAACCTCATTGCCACAGCTTATGTGGGTGAAGCTAAGCCTAATGAGTTACTGGTGCAGTCCATTAGTCGTGCTAAATTTGCCGAAGAGCTTGCTAAAAAGCTCGCTACGGCAGACAGTGACAACGCCTTTTTAATGGGGCTTTTTTCCTTGATTGATGCGGTATTAGATAGGCCTATGGCAGACATTTTGGCGACATTACCTTTAAATGAGGAAATTAACCAAGCGCTCAAAGGCTACAGTACCCCACTGAAAGCAATTTTAAATGTGGTGTGTGCCTATGAAACGGGCTCTTGGAGCAAGATGCGCCGTGCTACAAATGCAGTTGGCTTAACCATTGAAGAA
>JBGTXC010000290.1:0-2500 GCA_041937835.1 Alteromonadaceae bacterium
GAGACACTGCCTTTAGCAATCAGTGGCATTAGCCCTATGGGTAAGTCACCAGCAATACTATAAAGCTTGGCATTAAACGGCCAATTGCCATTCTCAGATAATAGAAACTCCACGCTATTTTTTAACAGCATTTCAAAGCCCTTCAGCTGCATTTGTTTGGCAATATGGCTGCCTTTATGCGGGGTGCCTAAGGTGATCACCTTTTCGACATGGCGGCTTTGAAGAGAATTGGCCTCTAAGTAAGCGCGAGCAACCAAGCCGCCCATTGAGTGGCAAACTAAGGCGGTAGGTTTACCACCAATAAAGCGATCAATCTTATCGAAAATCGCCGCTCTATCGGGAGAGAGCGTGTTATAGGTCAAATTGAGTATTTTTAGTCCTGACTTTTCAAGACGCGCACACAAAGGGCGCATCACAAAGCCTGACATATATAGTCCGTGTAATACTACAACTTGCCTAATTGCCATCGCATTCCTTACATTAACTGTTGCGGTTTAATTTCGATATTTGCTGTGTCTGAGCTAACCCATACTTCACCGTCTTGAATGGTAATAGTGAGCTTAATATTACGATCAGCTAAGTCGGCTAATGCCTGAGTCGCAGCATAATCGAGACTAAAAATACTTAAGTTTTTAAAATCATACAACTTAGGTTGATGTTTTTGCCACCAAATCGCTTGGTTATTTTCACCATAGGTATATAAAACAACTTGCTTCGACTTATTGCAGGCTTTTTTCAGGCGTTTTTCATCAGGTAAACCAAGCTCAACCCATAATTCAATTTCTTCGCTATAGTTAATGTGCCAAAGCTCAGGTTCATCAGCGCATAAACCTTTTGTAAACTCTAAGCCTTCACGGGCATTTAGCGCAAAAGCCAACAAGCGGATCATCAAGCGTTGTTCGGTTTCTGATGGGTGTTGTGCCAGAGTTAAATTGAAATCTTGATAAATGTGGCGATCCATATCGCGTAACGATAATTGCGCTTTAATAATGGTTGATTTAAGAGCCATAACTGCTTACTTGAAAAAATTTGCGTCATTATAGCGCAATTCGTTGCCGAGCCAGTTAAAATACCGTGAAATTATCTTGTAGGAGTTAAAAATGGCCATCCAGTGGTTCCCGGGTCACATGAACAAAGCCCGAAACGAAATTAAAGAAATCATGCCACAGATGGATGTGATCATTGAGGTACTTGATGCCCGTATTCCTTATAGTAGTGAAAACCCAATGGTTACTGCGCTGCGTGGCGACAAGCCGGTGATCAAAATCATGAACAAGGCGGACTTGGCTGATCCTAAGTTAACGCAAGCTTGGAAAGAGTACTTTGAGCAGCAAAGTGGTGTGAAAGCGATTGATTTTGGTAATGATAAAGCAGGTGAAGTGCACCGTATTAATGAGCTTTGTAAAAAGTTAGTGCCGCATAAAGTTGGCGCTGATAAACAAATTAAAGCCATGATCATGGGTATTCCAAACGTTGGTAAATCAACTCTTATTAATACCTTAGCTGGCCGTATCGTGGCAAAAACAGGTAATGAACCTGCGGTAACCAAAGCGCAGCAACGTATTAAGCTTGACGATGGCATTATGCTTTACGACACACCGGGTATGTTATGGCCTAAAGTAGAGAACGAAAACTCAGGTTATCGTTTAGGGGCAACTGGCGCTATTCGTGATACCGCTATCGACTACGAAGAAGTGGCAAGTTACACCGCTGAATATTTACTGCATGCATATCCAGAACTTTTAAAAAGCCGCTATAAAATTGATGAGCTACCAGAGTCTGACTGGGAGTTTGTTGAAATGGCAGGTAAAAAGCGTGGTTGTATCCGCGGTGGTAATCAAATCGATACTTACAAAATGTCTGAAATTCTTATTAACGAATTACGCGATGGCATTATTGGTCGTATTACCATGGAAACACCGGCTATGCGTGAAGAAGAAGAGCAAATGGTTGCACAGCTTCGCGCTGCTGCAGAGGCGAAAAAAGCCGCTAAAGAAGAAGAGAAAAAACAACGCCGTGCACGTGCACGTAAGAACCGTCGATAAAGTTAACGCATTAACTTTTAGACATAAAAAAAGCCCTGCAAGGGCTTTTTTAGTTTCATATCTACCGTCACCGATATGAGCAATGTAGCAAGTAAAATAGTAGGGCGATCACCTGTTGCCAATATCAAGGGGCGTTGCGATTAGCAACAGGCGATCTTAGCTTTATCGTGGGCCACACGTGTTTCAGGGTCGAGAAACAAATCAGTTTATTCCGAACAAGTACTTTATCGTCTTGTTGATAGTGATTATCAATTAGATTTACATGTCTGTCAACACTCAATTGAAAATAATTCTCATTTCTTTGTGTTTGTTTTTTAAACTTCCGTAATACAATGCATTAGCACTAAAGTTAGGCTGTAAATTACGTGCAATAAAAACTATGCTGGGGCTATAACAATTAAAATAATCACATGCGATGTTCTCACCCTTATTACGGAGGCGGCATGAAAGCGGCG